>JANXMS010000295.1 GCA_025354525.1 Acidobacteriota bacterium | reverse complement strand
CTAAAGGCCAAAGGCATCACCCCCAACCCGCCCGCCGCCAAGCGCGACCTGCTCCGCCGCGCCTACTTCGACCTCACCGGCCTACCTCCCACCGCCCCTGACCTCGACGCGTTCCTAGCCGATAACTCGTCCCAAGCCTTCGCCAAGATCGTCGACCGCCTCCTCGCCTCCCCCCGCTACGGAGAACGCTGGGGCCGCTACTGGCTCGACGTCGCCCGCTACGCCGACGACAAGCTCTCCAACGACGTCTTCGACCCCTACCCCAACTCGTTCCGCTACCGGAACTGGGTCATCGCCGCCCTCAACCGCGACATGCCCTACGACCTCTTCGTCAAAGCCCAAATCGCCGGCGACCTCCTCCCTAAGTCCGACAAGCATCCCGACCTCGCCGTCGGCCTCGGCTTCTACGGCCTCAGTCCGGAACTAGTCGACGACCGCGTCGATGTCACCACCCGCGGCTTCCTCGCCCTTACCGGCGCCTGCGCCCAGTGCCACAATCATAAGTTCGACCCCATCCCCACCAGCGACTACTACGCCCTCCAAGGCGTCTTCTCCTCCACCAAACGCGGCGAACTCCCGCTCGCCCCTGCCATGGAAGTAGCCGACTACAAGCGTAAGGAAGCCAAGGTCAAGGAACTCGAAATCCGCATCCAGGACTTCCTTCACGGCCAGGCGACGAGCTTCGCCGAGATCCTGACCATCCAGTCCCCGCAGTACATCGCCGCCGCCCGACGCGTCCTCGCCGCGGCCAATCCGGTCACCGTCGCCGCCGCCGCCACCGCCGATCACCTCGACCCCACCGTCCTCGGCAACTGGGTCCGCTATCTCAAAACCGGCCCCGAAGACAACCAATACCTCAAAGGCTGGCAGCGCCAGGACTTCAACCTCAATGAGTTCCGCGACACCTGCCTCCGCATCCTCGCTGAACGCGCCCGCGTCGACCAGGACAACCTCTTCCGTAAGTCCAGCGCCAAAGACAAGTCGAACGTCGACTCCTACGTCACCGTCTCCCTCAAAACCGAGGACTTCTTCCTCTGGCGCGACCTCTACTTCTCCGACTTCTACGGCAAGGAATTCAAGCAGGAAGAAGACGGCATCCTCTACTTCGGCCCCAATCGCGGCTTCCTCACCTCCGACGGAACCATCGAAAAGTTCCTCTCCGGCCACTGGGCCGAGCACCTCAAAACGCTCCGCGCTGAACTCAAGGAACGCAAAGCCGCCCTCCCCGAACAGTACGCCTACGCCCACGTCATACAGGATCTGCCCAACCCCAAAAACCAGCGAATCCAGATCAACGGCCAAGCCGACAATCTCGGCCCCGAAGTGCCGCGCGGCTTCTTGTCGATCCTTTCCGAGAAGCCCTTCAAAAACGGCAGCGGCCGCCTCGAACTAGCAGACGCCATGGTCGCTCCCGAAAACCCATTGACGCCGCGCGTCATCGTTAATCGCGTCTGGGCCCATCACTTCGGCGAAGGTCTCGTCCGCACCGTCAGCAACTTCGGGCGTATGGGCGAAAAGCCGAGCCATCCCGAGCTCCTCGATTCCCTCGCCAATAGCTTCATCGCCAACGGCTGGTCGCTGAAGCAACTCCACCGCGAGATCATGCTCTCCGCCACCTACCAGCGCTCAGCCGAAAACGACGCCAACTCAGTTGACCCGTCGAACCGCCTCCTCTGGAGAGCGAACCGTCAACGCCTCGACGCCGAATCCCTCCGCGACGCGCTGCTCGCTGCGTCGAACGAACTCGACTTCAAACCCGTCGCGCAACCCACCGATCTCTCCGCCAGCGAAACCCGCTCGCGGACCGTTTACGGTCTCGTCAGCCGCCGCAAACTCGATGGAACCCTGGCGCTGTTCGACTTCCCCAACCCGAATGCCACCGGCGAACAACGCACCGTCACCGCTACCGCCCTGCAACAGCTCTTCTTCCTCAACAGCGACTTCGTCGATGGCCGAGCCCGCCGTCTCGCCGCCGATTCCGCGTCCGCCACCGACCGCGTCGGATACATATACCGCGCCGTTCTCGGCCGCGCCCCTGACGCGACCGAACGCTCTCTCAGCCTCGAATTCACGCAATCCGCCAAGGATCCTTGGACCCAATTCTCCAAGGCTCTTCTCAGTTCGAATGACTTCCTCTTTGTGAACTAACCATGACACGCCGCGACGCTCTACAAACTCTAGGAACTGGCTTCGGAATGCTAGGCTTAGCCTCGGCGGAAACGCCGCATTTCAAGCCCAAAGCGAAATCGGTCATCTTCCTTTTCTTGAACGGAGGGCCGTCGCAAGTCGATACCTTCGACTACAAACCAGCCCTCGCCAAATACAACGGAACGCATGCGCCGGGCCAATCGAAAATGGGTCAAGGCACCTTGATGCAATCGCCCTTCGCCTTCCAGCGTTACGGAAAATCGGGCATTGAAGTCTCGGAAATCTTTCGCCAAGTCGGCGAATGCATCGACGATATCTGCGTCATCAACTCGATGCACTCCGACCTCCCCGCTCATCCGCAAGCAATTTTGCAGATGAATACCGGTCGCATCATCCCCGGTTATCCGTCTTGGGGTTCGTGGCTAACTTACGGACTTGGTACTGAAAACAAAAACCTTCCCGGGTTTGTCGCCCTTTGTGCCGGCATGCCGGACGTCGGCAGCAATCTGTGGAACAACGCATTTCTACCCTCGGTGCAGCAGGGAACTTACGTTCCGAACGACGACGCTGATCCGGAGAAAATGATTCAGCATCTTCGGAATGCCAACACATCGTTGGCCGATCAACGCAAAACGCTCGATTTCGTCAATAAACTGAACGGAATCGAATTTGCAAAACGAGGAGCAGATCCGGTTCTAGAAGGACGAATTCAATCGATGGAAGTCGCTTATCGGATGCAAGCCGAAGCGATGGATGCCTTTGACGTTTCGAAAGAATCGGAAGCCGTTCGGGCCGCGTACGGCGTTACGAGAAATCCGAACGAATCGGAAATGAAAATTAAATCCGCGACACGAGACGGCGATTTTTCTCGAGGCTGTCTAGTAGCACGACGATTAGTGGAACGGGGCGTTCGCGCAGTGCAAGTTTATTTCGGAAACGATAAACCTTGGGATAGTCATCACAATATTTTGGTTCACAAAAAATTGGCTCAGCAAGCCGATCAACCCATCGCGGCGCTGCTTAAAGATTTGAAACGCTCGGGTTTATTGCAGGAGACGCTGGTGGTAATCGGCGGCGAGTTTGGTCGACGGCCTTGGATTGAGACCAATGGTCGAATCAATGTGCAGAACGGACGGGACCACAACAACGAAGGATTTACTTATTTGTTGGCCGGCGCCGGAGTGAAGGGCGGGACGAAATACGGATCGACGGACGAGTTCGGGGCAAAGGCGGTAGAGAAGCGCGCGCATGTGCATGATTTGCACGCGACGATTCTCCACTTAATGGGAATGGATCATACGCGATTAACTTATAAACACAGCGGTCGTTATTTCCGCCTGACCGATGTGGCTGGAGAAGTCATGAACGGAGTTATCGCTTAGAACAACACCTGACATAATTGAGGGGCTCCGGAAAGTATGAGGTCGCATGGATATGGCACGAGCCTACTCAGACGATTTGCGCTCAAAGTTTGTTGCCGCTTATGAGGGCGGGAATACTGGCCTGAAGAAATTGGCGGCAACTTTTCAAGTAAGCCGGGCCTGAGCCGAGAGAATATGGAAGACCAATCGGGAGACCGGCAGTTCCTCACGACCTGCGGGAAGGCCACGCGGCTTTCCCAGCCGTCTGACCCCAGAGATCCGACAACGCCTTGGCGTGCAGATCGGCAAGCAGCCTGACGCCACAGTTAACGAGTTGCGGGGATGGCTGCAAACCCAGGAAAGCGTAGCCATCAGTCAACAACGGCTCTCTGCCGTGATCTTGGAGATGGGACTTCGGGTTAAAAAAAGCCTGCACGCCAGCGAGCAGGATAGCCCCTAATCGCTCGATAAGGTTGACGACCCTACACGAACATCCTATCCGGCCCAGGTAGAATACTCGCACGCCTGTCGTTGCCAGCCGGGGATGGGTTTTCAGAGGCGTTCGTAGTCTCCCGCACGGTCTAGGAGTCGCC
>JANXMS010000287.1 GCA_025354525.1 Acidobacteriota bacterium | reverse complement strand
TGGCTTCCACCGCCACCTTAGCTTTCAAAGCCGGCGAGTGAGTCTTGCGTGTTCGAGGCATTGATTCTCCTTCATTTTCAATGCCCTCCTACACTTAAGCAATAACCATTTTTGTGTCTAGTTTTTGGGGTCCACCACACGACGACGCCGCCGGACGAAAATCACCGGATTTTGTTGAAGTGGGCGCCGGAGAGATTGGCGGGCTAACCCTCGTCCCTGGCCTTTATAAATGGGGTACTGGTGTCTTGATCACCACGGATGTCACGCTCGCTGGCGACCCGAACAGTGTGTGGATCTTTCAGATCGCCGGAACACTGAATGAAGCCAATGGCGCGCGGGTGACGTTGGTCGGTGGCGCACGTCCCAAGAACATCTTTTGGCAGGTTGCCGATGCCGTCACTCTCGGAACCACCGCCCACTTCGAGGGCGTCGTGCTGGGAAAGACGATGGTGGCCGTGAACACTGGAGCATCGGTAAACGGCAGACTGCTGGTGCAGACCGCGGTTACTCTCCAGAAGAATGCGATTACCGAGCCCGCCCGGTAAGTACCCTACTCTTCCAGTTGGGATTGCCGCTCACCCACACGGGTAGGATCAAAGGGTTATAGATTTCGGTCTGTAACCCTTTTTCGCGTCCACGGTACTTGGGAGGTACTTGCCGACGCGCTGGTCAAAGGCGGTGCGAGAGCTTTTGTTCGAGGCGGCGGGCTATAGCAAGTCTTGACTTAACAGAGGGCCAATCCGCGACGTCTGAAGAGATCCGGAGCAAGGTCGGGAGAGAGGAAGGGGGATAGAGCCTCGGCGAGATCGACGACAAGCGCATCCATTGACGGGGCCCTGAGCTGGGACAAACGTAGTTTGCAGTCCGCCCAATACGGGGGGGGCGTTCGGGTTTCCAGAACGCCTCCATTAAGGCGGGTATCGCTCTAAAGGTCGAGATGCGCGTGAGGTCGGCAGCGAAGGCGGGCGCTTGCAGGTGGAACATCAGTTTCACGTGGTCTTCCCAGGAGTCGGGGACGCCGATTGGGGCGGCGTAACGTTCGCCTTTTTGCCGCTCGAGTTGTGGCGCTCTATGGCTTGAATCCGGCGCTCGATATCGCGAATGTCGTGGAGGTATTCGTTGAGGCGGTTCTGATCGTTCGTCCCGATGGACTGCCGCAGGCGGGAGGAGTCGGGGAGGACCGCGTCGAGAACGCTGGGCGAGGAGCGCCGTTCGCCCGCGCCGAAAAGCCGTTCGAAGACGAGCCGCGGGTTGATTACCGGAGGAAGCGGAGTGGTGGGCGAGGCCCAGCTAATGGCGTCGGAGTAGATGCAGTTGTAGCTAAAGCCGCAGGAGTTGGTCGCATCGAGATGTTCGATGCCGAGTTGGAGCGACTGAATTCGGGTTTGCTGAGAGAGATGTCGGGCTTAGAGTTGATCGATGGAAATGCCGCTGCGGAAATTCGCGCCGGCGGTTTGTTTGGGTCGGACGCTGGTGAGGAAGACGGCGCTGGATCGGAAGTGATCGGCACCGACTTCGGTTGAATGGGGCGAGGGGTTGAAGAGAATAGAACAACTGAAAGTCAGCGCCTTCCTGGGCGGGGCTCCAGAGATTCGCGCCGACGTCGGAGCACCTATAGCAAGTCTTGCCTTAACAGAGGGCAAATCCGCGACGTCTGAAGAGATCCGGAGCAATGTCGGGAGAGAGGAAGGGGGATAGAGCCTCGGCGAGATCGACGACAAGCGCATGCATTGACTGGGCCCTGAGCTGGAACAAACGTAGTTTGCAGTCCGCTTAATACGGGGCCGGTAGTTCGGGTTTCCAGAACGCCTCCATTAAGGCGGGTATCGCTCTAATGTGGTCGCCAGTCAGCGAATGTCGAAGTGCTGTGACGAGCGCGGAGACTACTTCAACTGAGTTGATCTGCGCGGAAAGAATCTCTCCTTCCTGTTTTTTGGACAGACGCTCGTATGCGGACGGGCGCGCAGAGGAGGGTGGGCTTGTCGAACTGGTGCGATCGCGGATTTAAGACCGTATAGATGGAACTTTAGGCGGTAGAGGAATGTCTGCTTTAACATAGCTGCCAGGAAGCGCCGCGTTGACCGCATCCACAATCGCAACGATGTGCTGGCGCACGAGCGGCCAAGGAGAATTACTGAGTACAACAATAGCTATCTTGCGGCTCGATAGGTTCTGCTGGTAGCGAAGGTTCTTGTCAGCTGTCCGAGACACTTCAAAACCGGCTTGCTCGGCGACGGCTAAAAGAACGCCATTCTCTAGGCGACCCCGGCCACGCTCTTCAGCCGTGATAATCGAGCGGCCTACGAGTGTTTGGCGACAATTAGAAACGGCCGAAACGACAACTAGCAAAGTCGACTTGCCACCGGCGGAGGGTGCTCCCGTGGCTTCATGCCCAATGTCGGCGGTCTCGTAGCCCACCTGGGATGGCATAATGCGCTAAATTCTGGGGCTTGGGGCAAAGCCCCATCTCAACCAACGCCCAGCGGCATCTGTCGAATTGAAATTAAAACACCTGTTGATGGTGCTGCAAAAGGAATTGTCGTTAGAAGCGGTTCCTAATTGTCGCCCATCACTACGAGGTGATGAACAAGTCCGTAGGGGGCGCTTTTATCAAAAAGCATTTGCATCAATTGCTTGGGCGGGATCAACTGGGGGCGCGGCCGCACTTCGTGCGGCAAAATCCAAGATCGACTGAATTTGGTTGCGGGTGACCCCGTAGTTTTCAATGATCTCCTCAATGCTGGAGCCATACTCGAGATTTTCGAAGATTACGGAGATGGGCATCCGCGTATCGCGCAGAACCCACGCACCACTTAGACAACCTGGGACGCTTTCCACGCTTGTACATTGTGACCAGTCAAGCAAAGCTGTTGCCATGAAGGGACTCCTCGTTCGCTTTTCACATTATAGAAAGTCTTGACTTAACAGAGGGCAAATCCGCGACGTCTGAAGAGATCCGGAGCAATGTCGAGAGAGGGGAAGGGGGATAGAGCCTCGGCGAGATCGACGACAAGCGAATGCATTGACGGGGCCCTGAGCTGGGACAAACGTAGTTTGCAGTCCGCCCAATACGGGGCCGGTAGTTCGGGTTTCCAGAACGCCTCCATTAAGGCGGGTA
>JANXMS010000280.1 GCA_025354525.1 Acidobacteriota bacterium | reverse complement strand
GGAGCAGGGGGGAGTGATGGGGGCTGCCAATCGACTTCGAGGAACTGCGGTTGGCGAGGGCGGAGTTGGCGTCGGTAGTGGTCGAGGGTATGGACGGCGATGCCAAGGCCGGCGGCGTAGGCGGCTCTTGATTGGCCGCTCTTAGCGAATTTTCGGGCAAACTCGAGGAGTTGCAGACGGGTACGGCGGGGTTGTTTCACCCTTCTAAGTCAGCACACGGCGGAGGACGATGGAAGGCTGGGGTTAGTCGTTCGCATACTCATAAAGCGCTTGGCTCCCGCCTCTCTCGGAGAGTTTCTCTATGGGCTTCCATGCAGAGTCGGGCATCGCAATAGAGTATTAGTATGGCACTCGTTTCGTGGTTGTTCTCCGATCCGTTGGCGGCAGGGACCGTGGCTCCGGATTTTACGTTGGCTGATGAGCAGGGGCGGACCGTGACTCTGTCGGCGCTGCGGGGACGGGAGGTTTTGCTGGTTTGGTATCCGGGGGACGATACGATGATCTGCACGAAACAGCTTTGCGAGATTCGGGACTCGTGGGCGGCCTTCAAGGACATGGCCGTCTATGGCGTCAACTCCCAAGGGGCGGGGAGCCATGAGAAATTCGTGAAGAAGTATGACTTTCCGTTTCCGCTTTTAATCGATCCGGGGCAGACCGTGGGGAAGCTGTATCACACCCACGGATTGATCGTAAAGCGTACCGTGTACCTGATCGGCGCCGACGGGGTGATCCGCTATGGGAAGCGGGGTAAACCGTCGGTGGAAGAGATACTCACCCACAGGCAGGGTGGCCATGGGGGTTAGTCCGTGGGCACCCGCGAGCGGGGCTCGGGGGAGGTGGAGGTCGAAAGAGAGCCCACCGGCAGGGGGTGGCGACCGGGGTTAGACGGTGGCCACCTGCATGCGGGGCTCGGGGGAGACGGGGGGAGCTTGTTGGCCGAAGCGGACGCTGACGAGTTGCGACACGCCGGGTTCCTGCATGGTGACGCCGTAGAGAGTCTGGGCCGCTTCCATGGTCCGCTTGTGGTGGGTGATGACGACGAATTGGGTTTCGATCGACATCTCCTTAATCAGGCGGGCGAGGCGGACGGTGTTGGACTCGTCAAGGGGCGCATCGACTTCGTCGAGGACGCAGAAGGGGCTCGGTTGATACTTGAAAATCGCCATCAATAGGGCCATGGCGGTAAGAGACTTCTCTCCGCCCGAGAGCAGGAGCACGTTTTGTAAACGCTTGCCGGGAGGCGAGGCGATGATTTCGATGCCGCTGTCGCTGAGGTTGCTCTCGTCAGTGAGGCGCATTTCGGCGGCACCGCCACCGAAGAGCGTCGTGAACATTTCCTTGAAATTCGCATTGACGGCTTGGAAGGCTTCGGCGAAGCGTTTGCGGGATTCGACTTCGATATCCTGAATCGCCTTTTCCGTGTCGCGGATGGCGTCGAGGAGGTCTTGGCGCTGGTCGCTCAGAAACGTAAAACGGGTTTCGGCTTCCTTGAATTCCTCTAGAGCCTGGGGGTTTACCGGGCCGAGGGCATCGATACGTTTGCGAACTTCCTGGTACTTACCGTCGATTTCGCCGAGGGCGATTTCGTCTAGTTCGGGGTCTTCGGGGCGGGCGAGTTCGGCTAGAGGGAGAGCTAATTCGTGTTGGCTCGTTTCTTCGAGGTGCTTCAAATCCGAGTGGAGCCGGACTAGTTCGATTTCGACTTGGGTGCGTCGTTCGAGGGCCGATTGGACGGTTGAACGCAGGGCCTTGAGGCTCTCGTCGAGACCGGCGAGGCGGGCGCGCATTTCCTGGTCCTTGGCGGACTGGGTGCGGACTTGGCCGTCGAGGACGGAGATTTCTTCGGCGAGGCGGATGACGATGGAGTCGAGCTCCATGTTGTCGTTGAGGAGGCGGGTGCGATGGAGGCTGTTGCGCTCCATTTCTCCGGCTACTTCCTGACGGCGGCGGGTGAGTTCGTTGATCTGAGCTTCGAGGCGCTGCTGGGCGTTGAATTCGGCGCGGCGGCGTTCGTCAAACGTGGTGAGTTCGATGCGGACGTGGGAGTGGTCTTCGGCGGCCTTTTGAACGGACTCGCGGAGGAGGTCCAGTTGGCTGCGTCCGACTTCAAGCTTCGATTCCTGCTCGCGGCGGGCGAGTTCCTTGGTTTCGAGAAGGGCTTGGCGTTCGTCCTTCTGGGTGGCGGCTCGTTCGAGGTCGCGGTCGAGGCGTTCGAGTTCCTGGCGGGAGACGTTGAGACGTTGGGTGGAACGGGAATTCTCTTCGCCGAGCTTGCGCATTTCGTGATCGAGGGCGAGGGCTTCGCGTTCTTCTTTCTGCTGCTTCTGGCGGAGGACTTCCTGCTCTTCAGCGAGGCTGGAGATTTGGCGTTCGAGTTCTTCGATTTGGGCGGCGGAGCCTTCGAACTGGCGTTGGCGTTGGGTGACGAGTCCGGTGAGTTCGCGGAGTTCGCGCTTCAGGGCCAAGGGGCCGGAGCCGGTTTTGCGGCCGCCGGAGACGGCATGGCCGTGGTAGCAGATGCCGTCGGGGAGGAGGAAGTAAACGTCGGGGTATTGGAGGGCGAGGCGCTGGGCGGCGGCGCGGTCCTGGACGAGATAACAACGGGCCAGACGGGGCAAGAGTTCGGCGGGCGCCTTGGTGAGCCCGTTGGTTAGGTTGAGCATCTCGCTGAGGCGACCGATGATGCCGGTTTCGGGACCGATGGGCGGTTCGATGGGCGGGGCGCTGGCGTAGAGATCGTCGTCTTCGGGATGGACTAAGAATGTTGCGCGGCCGTCGAAGTCGGAGCGCATGAGGTCAATGCCTTGCTCGGCTTGCTGCCAATTTTTGACGACGACGTATTCGAGTTCGTCGCGGAGGAATTCTTCGGTCGCTTTTTCGAAAGCGGGTTGGACATCGACAAAGTCGGCGAGGACGCCGGCGGGCTGGAGGTCGTTGGCTTTGCCGCGTTCAACGGCAGTGAAGAGGCGCTTGACGGATTCGGTGGTGTAGGCGCGATGGTTAAGGATTTCTTCGAGCGAATCCTTGCGGGCTTTGAGGCGGCTGAGTTCGGCGCGGACCTGTTCGAGTTGGCGGCGGGTTTCGCCGATTTCGGATTTGCGGGCGGCGAGTTCGCCGTCGACGAACTTGCGTTGGTCGGCGAGGGATTCGATTTCGGACTGGCGATTGGCCAGGCGGAGGGTGAGTTCCTCCTTCATCTGGGCGACGCGAGTGAGATCGGCTTGCGCGCCTTCGGCTTCGCGGGTGGCGCGGGTGCGGTCCCGTTGATTGGAGGCGAGATACTCTTCGACTTGGGCGAGTTGATTGCGGAGGCTGGAGGATTCGCCGAGGAGGCGGAGGACCTGTTGCCGGGCGGACTCCATGCCTTGTTCGCGGCCGCGGAGTTCGCCTTGGAGTTGCTCGCGTTCTTCGTTGCGGAGGCGGAGAAGTTCGCGGGCGGCGTTGACTTGGCGTTCGAGGTCTTCGAGTTTTTGCTTGTGGCCTTCGACTTCGGCGGTGAGGCCGGTGAGGCGCTGTTCGACGGCGACGGCTTCGTTTTCGCCTTGGTTGAGGCGCTGTTCGATGCCAGCGATTTGTTGGGCTTGGGAGGTGAGGCGGCCGCGGGCGCGTTCGGCTTCGACGTTGCGGTCAGCGAGTTCCTGGCGCTGGGCGGTGAGGTGCTCTTCAAGCGTGTAGCAGGACTGGAGGAGTTCGGAGTGTTGGACGTCTTTGTCTTGGAGGTCCTTGTTGATCTCTTCGAAGTGGGCGGTGGTTTGGGTGAGTTCGGCGGCGGCTTTGGTCGCGTCGGCTTCTAGCTTTTTGTACTTGCCGGCGAGGGAGAGGCGGAGGTGGGTGACGAGTTCTTCGCGGAGTTCCTCGTAACGTTTGGCCTTGGCGGCTTGGCGTTTGAGGGAGTTGACTTGGCGGCTGACTTCTTCGAGGATGTCGAACACGCGGGTGAGATTTTGCTTGGCTCCTTCGAGCTTGGCTTCGGCGAGGCGGCGTTTGGTTTTGAAGCGGGTGATGCCGGCGGCTTCTTCAATGACGGAGCGGCGGTCGGCGGGGCGGGAGGAGAGGATTTGGCCGATGCGGCCTTGCTCGATGATGGCGTAAGATTCCGGTCCGAGACCGGTGCCCATGAAGATGTCTTGAATGTCGCGGAGGCGGGCTTGCTTGCCGTTGATGAGGTATTCGCTGTCGCCGGAGCGGAACAGGCGGCGGGTGATGATGAGTTCGCTGCTTTTCTTGACGGGAGGGGCGACGAAGGTGGCCGGGGAAGCGGCTACTGCCGGCAGATCCATGACGGGGAGGACGGCGTCGACGGCGGGATCGAAGAGGGTGAGCGTGACGCTGGCCATGCCCATGGGCTTGCGGTCGCGGGTGCCGGCGAAGATGACATCTTCCATACGGGCACCGCGGAGGCTTTTGGCGGACTGTTCGCCGAGGACCCAATTGATGGCGTCGCTGAGGTTGGATTTGCCGCAGCCGTTAGGCCCGACGATGGCAGCGATGCCGGCGCCGCTGAAGCGTAGATCCGTTTTATCAGCGAAAGACTTGAAGCCTTGCAGCTCGACGCGTTTGAGTTTTAGCAACCGATTATCCCTGCCGAGAAATAGATATTCACCACGACAGTCGTGTCGTGGCGCTCGGGGGAGAACGTAGAACCAGAATACACGGCATGGAGGGGAATTGCAAGAACATTCACCGCATTAGGATGGGGTGGTGGTAAAAAAATGTCGATATGTTGTGGGGCGGTGGTGGAGACACTTTCTTGCAGGGCGGGCTGATCAGGGGGTGGGATGAGGCTGGGACCCTTCTTTATACGGGTTTGCTTGGATGAGTTGGGCGGAGGCGTTTTCCGATAAGAGCTGCCGGATGGCTGGGCGGCGAGGGCGGCGGGGTCGAATGCGTATTTTGATGGCCACCGTGGCGGGGAGCGTGGACGGGGTGATGGCGGAGTTTGGGCGGCAGTGGGATGGGGTACGCCGGGGTGAAGGTGGTGAGCCGGGGTGCGGTAGTGTTGCTGCTCTCGGTGGCGGCGGGGGAGTAGGGCGGCCGGGGGGCGTGTCGGCGAGGGGAGCTTTTCGGAGGTTTTATTCGACGATGGGGCGGTATTTCGATGGGCCGGTGAAGGTGGTGGGGGCGTTGGCGGACGGTGACAGATTGCGGATCTCAGTTCGCCGGTCGTCCGGTGGAGCGATAGGATCGCAAGAATCGGGCGATCAAATATCCCTATACTTTGGAAGCCTAAATTTGATAGCAGCTTTCCTTCGAGATTTAAAATTCGAGATTGTACAGGTGCCTTCCACGATGAAACAGACCACGATACTGGGGATCCGGACAGCCGTTTTGGCGTCCTTCTTAGGCTGGGCGGTCCTTCCAGCGCTTGGCCAACAGGACCAAGGCCAGATTGCCGGCACCGTGCTGGATGCCAGCAGCGCGAGCGTGACGCGGGCGCGCGTTACCGCGACCAGCATTCAAGGTGTATCTCGCTCGGTTGACACGGGCGAGAACGGTTCGTATGTTCTGACAAATCTGCCAGTCGGTTTGTACGATGTGAGCGTGCAGGCGGCGGGATTTAAACGGTTCACCCGAACGGGTGTAAAGGTCGACGTTGCAGCGCGCAGTACGGTGGACGTCAGCTTAGAGTTGGGAGCAGTGAGCGAGTCGATCACCGTGGAAGCGACCGGCGTTCAATTGTCGCAGGAGACGGCGCAGATCGGACGCGTCGTCGAAGCGCGCCAGATTACGGACCTTGCGTTAAATGGACGAAACCCGATCAACCTTGCGCTGCTGAAAGCAGGCGTGGTCGGCGGCAATTTTAACAACTTTAACCCGAATAATCTTCACGAAAGCTTTTCGATCAATGGGGGTCGACGGAACGGGAACAACATCACGATTGACGGGGTCAACGCGATGCGGACACGCGGCGATTTTACGGGTTCGGCGCAGGTCGGACTGCTGAACGTGGACACAATTCAGGAAGTGCAACTGCTGACGTCGACCTACCCGGCTGAGTACGGGCGGGCCATGGACGGCCAGATGCGGTTTGTGACCAAGAGCGGCACGAAGGATTTTCATGGCACAGGGTGGTGGTTTTTCCGCAACTCGGCGCTGGACGCCAATAGTTGGACGCGGAACCAGAGCCCGGTGTTGGACGACTATCGCCGCGCTGCGCCGTTTCGGTTCAACCAGCCGGGTTATGCCATTGGCGGACCAGTATACGTTCCGGGCAAGTTCAACAAGAACAAAGACAAGCTCTTTTTCTTTGGTTCGCAGGAGTGGCTGATTTGGCGGAGGGAGCAGACAGTGACGGCGACGGTGCCGACCGATGCGATGCGCCGGGGCGATTTTTCGGAATTGCTGAACCCTGCCAATGCGTTTTTTCGGCGGACTCGGCTGGTGAATGATCCGCTGGCGAACAACGTTCCGTTTGCGGGCAACATCATCCCGTCCAATCGCGTGAGCGCCAACGGGGCTGGTGTTTTGAACGCTTATCCTTCGCCAACGCCAGGATTTCTGCAAGGCACGGACAATTGGATCAAGACGCTTCCGAATCCCCGCGAAAGCCGGAAGGACACGTTTCGGATCGACTATTACCAGGGGAAGCATCGGATCAACTTTACGGGCAATAACTATCTCCACTACGAGGACGCGCCGTTTAACAGCGGGCTCGACCGATCGAACTCGCGGTGGGACCGTCCGAACATGACCGGTGCCTTGAACGTGACAAGCACGTTGTCGCCGACCATCATCACCGACTTCACGTTTACGGCGGCGAACGACGTTGTGTATATCGGCATCTACGACAACGAAGGCCAGCCGCGTTATTTGCGCGGTCAGTATGGCTTGAATTTCCCCTACATTGTGCCTGGGGTGAAGCGCATTCAGGAACGCATTCCTCGGGGCGTGATCAACAATTTCGCGACGCTTGATGGATCTTCAAGACCGGTCAACTCGTCAGGGCCGATGTACATGGCGGCGGGCAACATGACGTGGGTGAAGGGGTCGAAGCACACGATTAAGTTCGGCGGATGGCTGTCGCACGACCAGCAGAACAACAACGATCAAAGTGGCGCGCAGCAAAATGGCGAGTTCAGTTTCCTGGATACGGGTCACCCGTTGACGTCGGGCTTGGCGGTGGCCAACGCGGCGCTTGGGTACTTCGACGTGTATACGGAGCAGGGACCAGCGGCGTATACGCTGCTGCGGAGCAATTCGCTCGAAACGTATGTGCAGGATACTTGGCGGGCGACCAAGAATCTGACGATTGAGATGGGCCTTCGCCACTCTTTGCATGAGCCGTGGTACGCGAAGTGGAACGACATCGCGAATTTTGATGCTCGTTATTTTGATCCTGCTAAGCGTGCCATGGTTGACCCTCGGGGCGGTTTCATCGTTTCAGGCGACGCGTATAACGGCATAGTTCTGCCGGGCAATGGTTTCCCGGATTCCGCCCGTGGGAGGGCGAATGGATCGACCTTACCCAACGTGGACCGGCTGTTCCATGGCTTGCCACGAGGCTTCGCCAACACCTATACGAACGCATTCGCACCCCGGCTGGGGTTGGCGTATCGGCTGGGCGCGAAGACCGTGGTCCGGGCCGGAGGGGGCATTTTCCATCACCGGCAGATGCACAATCAGGGGTCGCTTTTCCGGAACGCACCGAACCAGATTCAGGTGCAGGTGTTCAACGGAGAGGTGGACCGCCCGGGCGGGGCGACGCGTCGCGATTTCCCGTTTTATATACGGGGAGTTGACTTGCGGTTCAAGTATCCGACCGCCATCAGCTACAGCCTTTCGATTCAACGGGAACTGCCTGGCTCGTTATTGGCCGAGATGGCGTATGTCGGCAAGTCGGCGACGAACCAGGAACGAACCCGCAATGTGAATCAAATGGTGGCGGGTACGATGCAAGCAAATCCGGGGCTGAACGCGAATGCGCTGCGACCCTACTTGGGGTTGGGCCAAGTGGACGTCACGACTCGCGACGGCCATAGCAGCTATCAGTCGGTGCAGTTCAGCCTGGACCGCCGGTTCCGGAGCGGACTGAGCTTTGGGGTCTCGTATACGTTTTCGAAGAATATCAGCGACATCCTGACGCCGTTTGATGCGTACCGAAATATTCGGTCTTTGGATGACATGGATCGGCCGCACCTGTTGAACATTAACTACATCTATGAGCTACCGTTCTATCGCGGCAAGCAGGGTTGGCAGGCTAAAGCGTTGGGTGGTTGGCAGTTGTCGGGAGTTATGTTCTTTCGCTCCGGAAGCTTGCTTTCGGTTACCGACGGTGCCGATGTGGCCGGAGTGGGCCAAGGAAGCGGCAATCAACCCTGGGACGTTACAGGCAGTCTGGCTGTAAGCGAAAGGGGCTTGGGCTTGCGGTGGTTCAATACGGCGGCATTCACGCGTCCACGGGACGGAACGTTTGGCAACGCGGGGCTGAACATCATCCGCGGACCTTGGTTCCAGAACTTCGACGTGGCGCTGTTCAAGAGCATTCCGATCAGCGAGCGGGTGAAGTCTCAACTTCGATTTGAGGTTTTTAACTTCCCGAATCATCCGTTGCTGAGCAACCCGTCCGGCAGTCCTCGGGCGGGCAACTTCGGATTGATCACAGCGAAGTATAGTGAGAGAAATGTGCAGTTGGGATGGAAGTTTACCTTCTAGGAGGCGCGCAGTAGCCGAACGAAGCGCAGTATATTTATTTGGGTCCTTAGTCGCTCTGGGCGTGGCTACCGCTGCGCCCGAGGACCCGACGTTTCGTGACAAGATCGAGCCTATCCTGAAGGCCAACTGCGCCGGGTGCCATTCTGGATCTGGAACGGGAGGGCCTGATTACGGCCGGACAGATGGACGAGTGGTATCAGGAATTCGACAATTGGGCATTTTGCGATGCGATGTGTTTTAATCTGTTCGACCGGACGCCGTATGCGTGGAAGAAGGTTAAGCAGTGGAGCGGCAGCACGGAGGAGTTCGTGAAACGGACGGGGTTCGCGTTGCTGTGGAGCCTGAGCGAGCATGATGAGCGCGCGGGCGACGAGGCTTTCCTGACGGGCTTAGAGCTGATCGAGCACGCGGCTGATGATGAGCGGAACCTCGTGAAGAAGGCCGTGAACATGGCCTTGGCTTTGCGTCCGTGGCGGTGGCCCGTTGTTTGGCGGAGGCGCTTAGCGCGACGGCACGCTGGGTGGGGAGGGATGCGGTGCGCGAGTTGACGAGTACGGCCGTAATAAAACGGATCGGACGGCGCGGGTAGGCTTGCGGTATGTATCCTGGACCCATGCATCGAATGGAAGGCAAGGTGGCGCTCGTGACGGGCGCGGCGTCAGGGATTGGCGAAGGGATTGCGAGGGTGTTCGTGGCCGAAGGGGCGTTCGTGTATGTTAGCGACCTGGACAAAGAGCGCGGGAGACGAGTGGTGGAGACGCTGGGCTGTTCGGCGGAGTACGTTGCTTTGGACGTTCGCGAAGAGGCGGACTGGGTGGCGGTGACGGACGGGATCGTGAAGAGCAGGGGGCGGGTGGACGTGGTGGTGAACAACGCGGGGATCACGGGGTTCGAGGGGAGCGCGGCACGGCATGACCCGGAGCACACTACGCTGGCCGACTGGCGGGCGGTGATGGCGACAAATCTCGACGGGACGTTTTTGGGTTGCAAACATGCGATTCGGGTGATGCGGGCTGAGGGGGAAGGCTCGATCATCAACATCTCGTCGCGGTCTGGGCTGGTAGGGATTCCGGGGGCGGCTGCGTATGCGGCGAGCAAAGCGGGGGTACGGAATCATACGAAAACCGTGGCGCTATATTGTGCGGAACAGGGCTGGAAGATTCGATGCAACTCGATTCACCCGGCGGCAATTCTGACCCCGATGTGGGAGCCGATGTTGGGGGACGGTGAGGACCGCGGGGCCCGGATGGATTCGTTCGTGAAGGACGTTCCATTGGGGCGATTTGGCAGTGTGGATGAGGTGGCGGCGTTGGCTGTGCTGTTGGCTTCGGACGAAGTAAAATACATGACCGGGGCCGAGCTGATGCTCGACGGGGGCTTGTTGGCGGGGTCGGCGGTGACTCCGAAGCGGAGTTAGTCGCAAAACTTGAACGAAGTACGGGCGAGTAACGTATACGGGTAGATGACACCTG
Source organism: Acidobacteriota bacterium (assembly GCA_025354525.1). Classification (GTDB taxonomy): domain Bacteria; phylum Acidobacteriota; class Terriglobia; order Bryobacterales; family Bryobacteraceae. Next base: position 35,494 of record JANXMS010000280.1, on the reverse strand, counting down.
CGCAGAACCGACTTCGGCTATGGCCTGGGGTGTTGATCGTGACGCTGACTTGGCTGATTCGGTTTGGCCTGCCGATGGTGGTGCCGGACGCCCTGCCGTATGCGGTGGGGGGCGGATTGACTGCGCTGGTGTGGTGGGGTTTCTTCAGGAGGGCCCAGGGGCTTGAGCGCTGGGGGGCGTTGGCGCTGATCGTGGTTGGTTTGGGGGCGACTTCGCAGTTTCTGCACGCATGGATCGCTAAGGGCATGATGGGGATGCTGTTTTGGGTCTACGCGACCGGTGGCTAGTTTGGGGTTGGTGATTTGGGCGGTGGTGAGCCGGGGTTTTTCCGCGGGACTGCGCCGGGCGACGATGGTGGTGAGTATGGTGCTGGCATGCGGCGGGTGGACGCTGGTGCGAATCAACGGGATCACCGGAGGGGCGGAGGCGGACTTCACTTGGCGGTGGACGCCGACGGCGGAGGAGCGGCTTTTGGCTCTACCGATCGAACCGGTGGCGTCGGTCGCGAGGGCGGCTCGAGAGGAGCTGATCGTTGTGCCGACGGTGCCCTTTCCAGAGGTGGCAAAGCCGGTCGTTCGTTGGGCGGGTTTTCGCGGGCCGAATCGCGATAGTGCTTTAAGCGGCGTAAGTATCGAAACGGACTAGGCCGCGAAGCCGCCGGTGGAGATGTGGCGGCAGCCGGTGGGGCCGGGCTGGTCATCGTTGTCGGTGGAGGGTGATCGGTTCTACACCCAAGTGCAACGGGGGGCCGAGGAGGCTGTTTCCTGCTATCGGGTCGGGACGGGGAAGCTGGTGTGGCGGCATGTGGACGCGGCACGATTTTGGGAGTCCAATGCGGGGGCGGGGCCGCGGGGCACGCCGACGCTGCATTACGGTCGAGTCTACACGTTTGGGGCGACGGGGATTTTGAACGCGCTGGACGCTGGGGACGGTGCCGTGAAATGGTCGCGCGACGTGCCGAAGGACAGCGAGACAAAAGTGCCTGGATGGGTTTTTGCGAGTTCGCCGTTAGTGGTGGAGGATTTGGTGATTGTGGCTGCTGGAGGCAGGTTGGTGGGGTATGACTTAGCAAGTGGCGAGCCACGGTGGTTCGGCCCGAAGGGCGGGTTGGGGTACAGTTCGCCCCATCTGGCAACGATTGCGGGCGTGCGGCAGATTGTGCTGATGAGTGGTCCGGGCGCGACGAGCCTGGCCGTGAGAGACGGCGCGCGGCTGTGGGAGCACGCGTTGCCGGCGAATACTCGCATCGCGCAGCCGGCACTGACGGCAGAAGGAGATTTGCTGCTGAGCGACGGCGAAGGGAACAACCTGCACCGGGTGGCGGTGACGCAGGGAGCGAGCGGATGGACGACGGAGGAACGTTGGAGCTCGAACGGACTGAAGCCATACTTCAGCGATTTCGTGGTTCACAAAGGCCACGTATATGGGTTTGACGGCAGCATTCTGGCGTGTATCGACTTAAGGGACGGCCAGCGTAAGTGGAAAGGAGGCCGGTATGGACATGGGCAAATGATCCTGCTTGCAGATCAAGATTTGCTGCTGGTGCTGTCCGAGGAAGGCGAATTGGCTTTAGTTTCGGCACTGGCGGACCGGTTCACGGAGATGGCTCGTTTCCGTGCGATCAAAGGGAAGACGTGGAATCATCCGGTGCTGGTGGGCGATGTGCTGCTGGTACGCAATAGCGAGGAGATGGCCGCAATTCGACTGGCGATGCCGCGACGCTAAACCAACGCTTGCCTAGCTCCATGGATGGCTTGCGCCAGGGAATTAGAGAGCGGTCATTGGTGTCGAGCTTCCCCTAGTACATGCCCATGAACTAGGGCTTCGAAGCGGACGCGGCGGGGCTCAGCCCAGGGTTCGCGGTGGGAATCGGAGACGGAGGCGAAGCCGTCCGATGCTGATGTAGTCGAGCGCGTCCCCGATTTGAATGCTTCTCTTTGGGTGGGGCAGGAGGTTGAGGGGCCGGGATATACGGCGCGGCCCGCTTGCAGAAGAGGTCGGCGTGAATTCGAGTGGCGAATCGGTCGTACGCTTTCGATGCCATCGCCGTGGCGACGGAACCAGCCTTCTCGTTTGACGTCGGAGGACAAGTCGTAGGTGGGGGAACAGTGATGGGGTTTGATAAGGACCTTCATGCCGAGGGCATGGGGGCGGCGCGTATGGAGTCGACGCCGTGAGCGGCAAGATCGTGCTGAAGTTGATGGGTGACGTTTCAGCGAAAGCGAGCCCAGTCGGCGACGAGGCTGACACCCCGTTGGAAGAAGTGAGCGGGGTAGGGAGGGGCGCGGCACCGAGGAACCACGCTTGTCGGCCGCCGAGATCGAACGCTACGTTCCGAGGATCCGCGGACGCTGGGAGCCGGATTAAATTGCGACGAAAAGACCCCCGATGGGAGAAGCAACATCGCCCCCGGGAAGAGGACGACGAGGACGGTTAGGGGGCCGATGTTGATGGCGAGCGTCGGGGTTGGCGGGGCTGCCGCTATAACCGGAATAGCTTTTCGGACTTCTTTCCTTTGAAGGCGTTCCGTGTATCCACTAAGACGGGTGAGGCGGCCAGGATTGCATCGGCCTCGAAGGCAGTGTGGTCAGTAACGAGGACAACGCAATCGGCGCGTTCGCACCCGAGGATCACGTCTTCGGAGTGCATATCCAGACCGTCGATCTTCAAATGCGGCACGAACGGGTCGCTGTAACTTAGCTGGGCACCGCGCTGCTTCAACAGGTGGATAATATCGAGCGCCGGAGACTCGCGGACGTCTTCGATGTTCTTCTTGTAGGCGACCCCGAGGACATGAATCTTCGAATCGCGGAGCGGCTTACGGTTTTCGTTCAGCGCGTGTTGCACTTTGTCGACGACGAAGTGCGGCATCTGTCCATTGATGTAACCGGCTAATTCGATGAAGCGGGCTTCAATACCTTGCTGACGGGTCTTCCAGGCTAGGTAGAAGGGGTCAACGGGGATACAATGGCCACCGAGTCCGGGGCCGGGGTAGAAAGGCATGAACCCGAACGGCTTCGTGGCCGCGGCGTCAATGACCTCCCACACGTTGATGCCCATGCGGTCGCACATCATCGCCATTTCGTTTACGAGACCGATGTTGATCATCCGGAAAGTGTTTTCCAGTAACTTCACCATCTCGGCGACGCTTGTCGATGTAACGGGGACGACGGTGTCGAGCGACTGAGCATAAAACAATGCGCCTAACTCGGTGCAGGCCGGAGTGATCCCGCCGACGACCTTCGGAATGTTTCGAGTTTGATACTTGGCGTTGCCGGGGTCAACTCTTTCCGGGGAGAAGCAGACAAAGAAATCTTCGCCGACTTTAAGGCCGGACTTCTCAAGCATCGGTAGAACGAGTTCGTCGGTGGTCCCCGGGTAAGTCGTCGACTCGAGAATCACGAGTGTCCCTGGGCGGAGATACTTTGCAATTTGCTCGGTAGAACTTACGATGAAGCTCATATCCGGATCTTTGGTTTTGCGAAGCGGCGTAGGGACGCAGATGTTAATCGTGTCCATTTTGGCAAGCTTCGAAAAGTCATTGGTCGCGCCGAAGAGTCCGTTTTCAACGAGAGGTGCGATCACGGTATCGGGGACGTCCTGGATATAGGACCGGCCCTGATTTAACATTGCGATCTTCTCTTCGATGACATCGAAGCCCACGACGCTAAATCCGGCCCGCCCGAATTCGACGGCCAAAGGTAGGCCCACGTAACCCAAACCAACGATTCCGGCCACGGCCTTCTTACTGACGATTTTCGCCGCCAACTCTTCTTTATGCGTCATGTGATTCCTTCCAGAAAAATGTCCCAAGCCCGATCAACTCGGCAGGCCCCACCATCACTACGTCGTCATCGGCCGTTGGCCAACGAAACGCTAGAGGGCCCGCTGGTGTATTTACAGTCACCGCCCGGCCAACGATGCCGCGAAGCATCGACGCGACCGCTGCGCCGGTCGACCCGGTTCCCGAACTGTTCGTAACGCCAACACCCCGTTCGAAAAAACGAACGTCCAGGTTCAACCCATCCACGTGCCGCACGAATGAAACGTTGGTCCGCTTCGGAAAGCGCGCATCCTTTTCAATCGCGGCACCCATGGCCGGCCAATCGAAATCGAAATTCTCGACGAACACGACGCACTGGGGGTTCCCGACATTCAAAATCGTGCAGTTAACGATCTCATCACCGACCACGAGCGCTTCCCGCTCAGCATCCACTGTCGGCCGGCCCATGTTCATCTCGAACAGGAACTCATTGCCTGATCGGTCCAGCCGCCGCAAGTGCTTTTCGCCTCCGCCGGTCTGGATCCGAATTGCCTCGGGCTCGTAGCCGTTGGCCATAGCCCAAGCGGCCGCACAGCGCGTGCCGTTGCCGGACATTTCGACCTCTCCGCCATCGGGGTTAAAGAGGCGAATCCGCATGCCGTCCGCCGGACGATCACACACCAACCAGCCATCCGCTCCGATCCCGGTATTCCGATCGCAGATGGCGATGGCAGCTTGAGGGAGCCCAGCGAGAGGCGCTTCGTCCGCCCACGTTAGCAAAAAATCGTTTCTGGCGCCGTGCGCCTTGGCAAACGGAATAGACATAGGCACTAGCGTCGCACGCGGCGATAAATCTCCACCGATCGAGAATCTTTCACTTCTATTAGTTTCACACGCCGATAGCGGGGGGACTTTCCGAGGACCTCGCTCACGGCGTCATCGCGAAAGGCGACTGCCCATTCTTGCCACAGGAACAGGTCGGGCCGCTGCAAGAGCGCCGGAAAGTACAACCCGTTGCCTTCATGGACGGTCTCGCGCAAGGGGATCCCGGCGTCGCGGAAGATGCCGGTGAGGTCGCCGAATGGAGCGACGATGCCCGTTCCGCGTTCATAGTTGGCGGCCAGATAGTCAGCCGCTTCCTTGGTCCAGGAGCGCCGTGATTCGGAGTTCACCTGCGACTCTTTCCAGGTGACCCAGCCATCAGACTTTGGGTAGAAGACCCAGGGCACGACGCCGACAGCCACCACCAGCGCTGCCATCCAGGCACGCGGCCACAAGGCGACGAGGGCGGCACCGCCGAACGCCAGAAGCGGGACCACCGCCATGCCATAGCGGGTGTTGTAGTAGCTGTGGGGCCAGAGATGGGGCACATGGATTGGGGTGCCGGAGCCGTGGAGGCTGATGACGTAGAAGGCCGGAGCCATGGCCAGGAAGAGCACAAGCCACCATTGGCGACGGACCACGGCGACGACAGTTCCCAGGACTCCGACGCCGACCAAGCCCCACCCGCTGACGAGCTGCGCAGCCGCCCCGAAGTACTGCAACGCCTTCAGCCAATCGCCGCGACCGGGGTAGTCTGCTCCGCCCTGGATGGCCATCGCCGAACCTTGGCCGCGATAGAAATCCAGCCAGTCGCCATGGAACACTTCGTTGTGGGCGAACCAGTACAACGGCCCGATCGATGCCAGCGAGCCGACGCCGAGCGCCGCTCGCCAACCGCGGGTGAAAAGAAAGAAGGCGACGACACCGGGGATTAGGAACCAGCCTTCATAGCGAGTCATCGTCGCGCCTAACAGACCGAGGCCGGCAAGCGTGGGGGACGAACGCGCCATCGCATAAAGTACCGTCATCGTACACGCGAAGAAGACCGACTCGGTCATCGCGATTGACTGCAAGTAGAGCACGTTCGGGTTCAAAGCAAAGAGCAGTACGGCGGCCCAGGCCGCGGCAGGCGCGACCCATAGGCGACGGATAGTGCTATACAGCATTCCGCCGGCCCAGAGGAAGCAAAAACCTGAGACGACCGCCGCCGCCAGTCCGCTACGCCACCAGGCGTCCACGCGGACAAACGGCAACATCAGGGCATGTGGCAAGGGCAACCACACCGTCCCGATCTGTTCATAGCCCGGCGTCCGCGAATCGACGATTCGCCGGGCGATGTTCAGATGGGCCGTGGCATCGCCCCAGTACAGTAGGTAGCCGTGCTGCCAGAACCAAGCGATGGCGGCCACGCTGAGTCCGAGCAACACCGGCAGTACCGCCAGCACCGGGGGCAGCGTCCAACGCCGCTTCTTGCTCTTTTTCCCTTTAGAAGTCCGTGAACTTCCGGAACTCTTGGAACCTGGCATCAATCTCCGCGCGCTGCAAAGTGCGAAACCGGTCCACACCAAATTTCTCGCAGCAATAGCTTCCCATTACTGAACCGTAGATCACCGCCCGGCTCAGTTCCCGACGGTCGATGTGGCCCTTTCCGAGGTCGATGCCTTCTTGGGCGAGATAGCCCATAAACCCGCCTGCGAAGCAGTCGCCGGCACCGGTGGGGTCGAATACGCTCTCGAGTAAGTAGCCGGGCATGATGAAGTAGTCATCGCCGCGGAACGCCATCGCGCCGTACTCGCCACGCTTAATGACGACCGTGTTCGGGCCCATGGCTTGAATCACCTTGGCGGCCTTCCGCAGGTTGGTCTCGCCGGAAAGTTGACGCGCTTCGTGGTCGTTCAGGAGAACGAAGTTCCAGCCCTTTAGGGTTTCGAGGAGTTCGTCGCGGAAGTCCGAAATCCAGTAGTTCATCGTGTCGCCGCCGGTAACCCAGGGGGCGTTCATCTGGGCTCGGACGTTGCGCTGCAAGGTCGGCTGAATGTTGCCGAGAAACAGGTAGGAAGCGTCTTTGTAACTTTCGGGCAACTTAGGATCAAAATCCGCGAAGACATTCAGATCGGTCACCAAAGTCGTCCGATCATTCATGTCCGGGGTGTAGACTCCCTTCCAGAAGAACGTCTTGCCGGCAACTCTTTCGAGGCCTTCCACGTCCACACCATGGCCCTTCAGCAAGCTGACATCTTCCTCGGCGAAGTCTTCGCCGACGACCCCAACAATCTTTGCCTTTGAAAAATAACTCGCCGCCAACGAGATGTAAGTGCAGGAACCTCCGAGCATTCGCTCAACCGTTCCATGCGGCGTTTCTACTCCGTCATAGGCGACGGAACCAACCACGACAATCGACATATCCTTTTATTGTACTGGCAACCGCAGCAGCGCCACGCAGCCCGGCCCTTCCCGATTCTCCAGCGTCAACGATCCGCCGTGGCCTTCGGCGATCTGGCGGCAGAGGACTAAGCCGATGCCGCTGCCGGATGGTTTGGTAGTAAAAAAGGGCACGAAAAGATTGGTTGTGGCCGCTAATCCCGGGCCTTCGTCCTCTACGCGGAGCGCCACTTGCCATGGAGCCAACTCCCAACGGATCGTCACTCCGCCGCCGGTCTCCCGGGCTGCTTCGACGCCGTTTTTCACAAGGTTGATCAACAACTGTTCCAACTGGTCGGCGTCTGCTTGAACCGTCATCTCCGGCCCGCCGACGATTACAACCGGCAGGCGGACCTCCATGCGCACGACGCGTTGCACGAGTTCCGAGAGCCGCACCGGTGCCAAGGCCGGCTGCGGCAACCGCGCGAATTTGGCGTATGCCCCCATGAATCGCGCCAGCGACTCGCTGCGCGCCGCAATCACACTCAGTCCGCTCTGCATATCTTCGCGCCAGTCTTCGGGGAGTGGATCCCGTTTGACGATCATTTCAAGCGAGCCGGCGATCGATTTGATGGGGGCCAGGGAGTTGTTGAGTTCATGCCCTAAGACGCGGACGAGACGTTGCCAAGCCTGCAACTCTTCTTCGCGCAACGGGCGTGTCAGGTCCGTCAGCACCAGCAAACGATGGGGCAGCCCGCCTTCTCGAAACGAACTGCGGCTAATGCCCCAGCGGCCGGATCCGCCGGGGAAGACCCGCTGGACGGTTTTGACGGTCTCGTCTTCGAGATACTCGGCTAGGCCTAACTCGCCGGCTCCAAGCTCCAGCATCCGCTCGGACGTCTTCCCGAGCAGCCGTTCGCCGGCGCGGTTCACGAGACGCAACTTCTGCTTTTCATCGAAGGCGAAGATCGACACATCGATCTCTTCCATCACCTTGCGCAGCAGCGTCGTCGCCTCCAGCGCTCCTAGGCGTTGCGACCGCATCGTCGTTCCCATCGCGTTCACCTGCCGCATCACTTCGGCCAGGGAATCCGTGCCCGCGGCACCGGTCGCCCGGATGGAGTAGTCCCCTTCCCGGATCGCTTCGAGGAGATTTGAAACGGTCCGCAACGGCGAGGCGATCCGCTCTCGGACAGCGAAGCCAAAGCCCAACCAGGCCCCACCGATCACTAGCCCCAACGTCCACATCACCTTCGAAGAATAGTCGCTCGCACCGATAACCCAACCAGCGAACAGCACCGCCGGCAGCCCCGCAGCGAGGGCCAAGGCCTGCACCGAGCCTTCGTGCGAACGCTTAAAGGCCATAGCGTTCCAAGCGCCGGTAGAGGGCGCTTCGGCTAAGGCCCAGCGCCCGCGCAGCGTGGCTAACGTTGCCGTCGTGTCTGGCCAGCGCTTTCTTGATCAGGAAGCCTTCGACGTCTTCGAGGCTCATCTCCTCAAGTCGCCCAGTCCCTTCGCGAGCCGCACGCACGGCCAGATCGCCCACGCGAATGAGATGATCTTGCGCCATTAGCACAGCACGCTCGATGACGTGATTCAACTCGCGGACGTTGCCTTGCCAAGCGTTCTCCATCATCAGTTTGGTTGCAGCCGGCTCGAAGCCCGCCAAGTGCTTCCGGTAGCGCCGCGAATGGGTCGCGAGGAAGTAAGCCGCCAAGTGCGGAATGTCCTCTTTCCGCTCCCGTAGCGGCGGCAGGTGAATTTCAATGGTGTTCAAGCGAAAGAGCAGATCCTGGCGGAAGCGGTTTTGGGCCACCTCTTCTTCCAGGTGCGCGTTGGTCGCCGAGATCACGCGCGCATCGACGCGCTTAGTCTTCGATGAACCCACCCGCTCCATCTCGCCGATCTCGAGCACCCGCAGCAATTTTGCCTGCAGGTTGTACGGGACGTTGGCGATTTCGTCCAGGAACAGGGTCCCCGTATCGGCCAGTTCGAACCGGCCCACCCGCTCGACCTTGGCGTCGGTGAAAGCACCCTTCACGTGCCCGAACAGTTCGCTTTCAAAGATGCCTTCGGCAAGGCCTCCGGCGTTGACGGTGATCATGGGCCGATCCCGGCGTAAGGATACGGCATGCAGGGTTCTCGCGACCACCTCTTTGCCCGTGCCCGGCTCGCCGGTTATCAGTACGTTCGCATCCGACGGCCCGACCCGGGCGATGAGTTGCAGCACCGACTGCATCGCGGCGCTTTCGGCGATCATGGTCGGCCGCCCTTCGCTTTGCAGCAGCCTGTTCTCCGCTTCGAGCCGTTGGCTTTTTCGCAGCGCCTCGCTGAGTTCGATTTGGGTTCGCACGATAGCCAGCAACCGAGCGTTGTCCCAAGGTTTCTGTACAAAGTCGCGCGCACCGTGCCGCATCGCTTCGACGGCTAGTTCGACGCTGCCCCATGCCGTCATGACGACCACCGGAAGCGACGGGTCCTTCGCCGCCAACTGCCGCAACACGTCTAAGCCTTCCTGCCCCGAAGTCGTATCCCGGGCGTAGTTCAGGTCCATCAGCAAGATGTCGTACTCGCGGATTTCGAGTGCAGCCAGAATCGCCGCCGGCGATGCCGCCGTTTCGATCAGGTACCCTTCGGCTTTCAGCAGTAACCGCAGCGCGGCCAAGACATCCGGCTGATCATCGGCAATCAGAATTCGAGGAGCGTTAGGCTTGTTCACTAGCTCTCAGAATGTGCAATCCGGGGGCCAACATGCAAATAAGCCAAAGCGATGAAAACACGTTCCGGCGGCAAGCAGCGCTGTCCGATACCGGGACGCCGCCGTTCCACTACCGCGCACCCTCCTTGCGGATGTAGATGGTTCCGTTCATTGATCGGAACGTGATCTCCGGCCCGCCGCCGTTCACTTTACCCGTCATCGTCTTGTCGACCTGCACGCGGAACCGGGGCCGACCTTCGGCACTTTTCTCCCGCTTCACGTCCGTCTCGGACGTCAGCGCCATCTCGAAATCGGTATAGACCTTGCCCCATTGATTACTGATCTTCAGATTGGCTGCGATGGAAGCCGGCAGGGTTACGTCCACGGTCCCGTTGAGGGTCGAGAAGGACATCGGCTTGTCCGGGGTCACCTTTTTCAGCGAGACGACCAGTTTTCCGTTCAAGACATGGGCAACCACTGTGCCGCTGACGTCCTTCAAGTTTACCCCGCCGTTCACGCTATCCACGTCGATGTCGCCTTCGACATTTCCCACATTAATCCCTTTACCGTTAACGCTCCGCAGATTCAGCGACGCCTTGCCGGGCACCCAAATCTGGAGGTCGCTGTTGCGGCTCATCGCCGAGGTCGTGACTCGGACGACGTTGCCTTCTTCCTCGACGTTCATCCCGCCCAAGCCGCCCAGGATCTGGCGCATGCCGTTGGGAGCCGTTTCGGTCTTCGGCGTAGAGCCGCCACCGACTTCGACGATCACCTCTTTGCCCGTATGCGTGTGCACCGTAATTGAGCCGTTTAGCGTGCTGGCCTTCACCAAAGCCGGTCGCGTCGGGTCGCTGAGCGGCACCGTGATCTTCTCGGCCCACGCCGCCATTCCACAAACCAAGCCCAACATCCAAACTCGTTTTCTCATGTCCCTTACTTCCCTGCGGAATGAATCAAGATTTCGCTATTGAGCCCACTGAGGGCGAAGAGCGGTCCGCCTTTGCCCACTCTAGTTTCGGCCTTGCCGTCTGACCGATAAACCCACTTCGCGCCCCGCTTTTCGCCCCCAACCTCGACGTTCGTCGGTCGCGAAGTCATCTCGGAATCGGAGTAGATCTTGCCGTTCATGGTCTTCAGATTGAAATCGGCATCAAGCCCCGGCCGCAGCCACAATGCAATTTTTCCGTTGATCGTTTTGAAGATCACGTTGCTTCGCGGGTTGTCGACGTAGGTCGCGTGTAGCGAGCCGTTGACGGTCTCGACTAACCCTCCGCCCGCGGCTTTGTTCAACACGACCTTGCCGTTCACGGTCTTGAGTTCGTACTCTCCCCGGACGTCGTCAACGGTGATCTCACCGTTGACGTTTCGTACGATGAGCCGAACATCTCGCGGCACCGTCACGGTGAAGTCATGCTCGATCTTCTGCCCTTTCTCCCAATCCCGGTCCCGCTTCTCCACCTCGGCTCGCACGACCCCGCCGGAGTCGGTGAACCGCAGTTTCACTTCCTCTCTCAGGCGGACGAGGCCTTCCGATGTCCGCGCGTCAAGACGCTGTTCCACATGGAAAGTCACGCCATTGCCCTCGGCACCGGTCACGCGAATGTAGCCGGAGATCCCTCGGATCTTGACCGTTCGCGGCCCAGCGGGGAGCGTAAAGATCCGGTCAATCACCTGCCGATCCTCGCCGCAAAGGGCGATGGCGCAGAACAGTCCAGTCATGATTTTCATTGCCAATTCTCCTGTTTTAACGCCCGCTCAATGTACCGCCTCACCGTTGGATCCAGTTTCGGATCGGACTGTAAAGCCTCAACGCCTTTTCGTTCCCGCGCCGCCAGCAAGAGGTCGATACTGGCCACTTGCACCATCGGCGAACTATCGTTCCCAAGTAGTTCCCGCGCGGTCTGCTTCACGATTTCCGTGCGGGCGTAGCGCCGAAGGGCGTCGGCGGCGGCGAGGCGAACATCGACGCTGGAATCCGTCCGCAGCGTACGCGCCAACGCGCCGATCACTTCGTCATCTGGTTTATCGAGCGCAGCCGAGTAGCGAATTCCGCGCAGCCGCTCGCTGGCCGATTGCTGTTCGAGCAGCGATAGGGCCACCACCTCGCGCAGTCCGCGGACTTCCTGGCGCAGGCCGGTGACGTCTCCGCTAGTGGTGCGCCCAGCGAAGAAGCTGACCACCAGCGCAGCCGCGACGGCCGCCCATTTCGGCCATTTCTGGCGCTTCGGCTTGGTGATTTCCTTCAGCCTTTGACGGAACCGCATCGGCAGCCCTGCATCGGGAACTTCGTCTCGCCATGTCCCCATCCGCTCCCACATAGCCACCGTGGCCTGGCACTCCGCACAGGTAGCCAAATGGGCTTTCAACTCCGGATTCGACGCGCCTTCGAGATATTCTGCTAGTTCAACCTCGCGTTCCCGACAAGACATGCTGCCCCCCTGATAACCGCTCATAAACTCCTCGCAACTGCTGCAGCGCGCGGAACACCCGGACCTTGATCGTCCCGGCCTCCACGCCTAATAACTCGCCGATCTGTTCGTACTTCATCCCTTCGTAGCGGCTCAGGACCAACAGCTCTCGTTTGTCCGGCGGAAGCTCCGCTAGAGCGCGACGCACGAGATCCCGCTCCTGTTCCTCTTCGTACCCAGCCGACTTCGGCGCGGGCACATCGTAATCCGCGGCCATCTCGGTCTCCCATTTTTGCTTTCGATTGTGATCGATGAACGAATTCCGGGCGATCCGGTACATCCAGTTCGCGAATCGTGCGTCGGCCCGCCAGGTTTCCCCGGCCCGCAGCATACGAAAGAACACCTCCTGCGTGAGGTCCTCACTCAGGTTCCGACTGCCGCCCAACCGAAGAAAATAGCGAAACAACGCCGCGTGGTGCCGGTCAAAAAGCACCCCAAGCTTTTGGCTATCGCCCCGCTGCACGGCGGTCATCAACTCTTCGTCTGTGCGTGCCGTCTCCAAGTTCAATCTCTGCCTATACTACGAAGGAATTCGCCAATCGTTACATTGCCAGTGCAAAATGGTTCTATGTCCAAAATGCTCGACGAGATCCGCCAGCAACCCGCGGCTCTTGAACGCACGTTCCGTGCGGAACTGCGCTCTATTGAAAAGCTGAAGAAGTATTTCGCCACGCGGCGGCCCAAGTTTATTGTCTTGTCAGCCCGGGGGACCTCGGACAACGCGGCCCAATTCGGGCGCTATTTATTAGAGATCGCCACGGGTATCCCGGTCTCGCTCGCGGCTCCTTCGATTGTCACGCTGTACGGTGCCCCGATGGCATACAACGAAGATACGCTGGTAGTCGCCATTTCGCAGTCAGGCGAATCGACCGACACAAACCTCGTGCTCGAACGCGCGAAGGCGGCTGGAGCCTTCACCATCGGCGTTACGAACGAGCCCGATAGCTCCCTCGCCAAAATGGCGGAACACACGTTTTTGGTCCGCGCTGGACGCGAGAAGAGCGTGGCGGCGACGAAGACCTATACGGGTCAAGTGCTGGCCATGTATTTGATCGCCTACGCATTGGGAGCGCCGGTGGATCTGGACGAGATTCGGCAACTGCCCGACCACGCAAACGCTGCCCTGAGCTTGTACCCGCAGATCGCCGAACGAGCCATCCGCTATCGATTCATGGAGCACGTTGTTGTTGTGGGCCGCGGGCTGAATTATTCGAACGCCTTCGAATTTGCGCTGAAAATGATGGAGACCTGCTACGTGGTCGCCGAGCGCTTCTCGTCGGCCGACTTCCTGCACGGCCCCATCGCGATGGTCGAAGCGGCGTTCCCCGTGTTCCTTTTCACGCCGGGTGGCGTCACGTGGCCGTCGATGCACGAGATGCTCGAAAAGCTTACCGGGCTGCACGCCGAAACGATGCTGATTACCGACCAAAGCAACACGGTCGCCGCAAACCTCAAGGCGAGCAGACCGATCGTGATCCCAGCCAAATTAGGCCGAAAGAAAGCGCTGCCCGAAGAGCTGTTTACGCCGATCCCATACATCATTCCGGCCCAGCTTTTCGCCGCCTGTTTAGCGTCGGAAAAGGGGCTGAATCCCGATGAGCCGCGAACGCTTTCGAAGGTAACGCGGACGCTTTAGCCTTCGGTACTCGCGAAGAAGGACCCGCCCCTACTCACGAAAAACGTTTACCACCGAACAGAAGCGGCAGGGGGACCGTTTCTGGCTGGTCCAGCCCTGCCATGCGCCTGTCGCCGCGGGGGATGAGTATGAATGGCAAACCTGCTGGGTGGTGTTCCGTAAGGGCAATTTTCCCCAAACTACCCTGTGACTTGTTAATTCTCGGTTCTTCAACCACACCCGGACGATAGCGGCTCGGTAGCGGCTGGCGGCTGGTTTCCGGCGCTCCTGGAGCGCCCAGCGAGTCGAGGGCTTCTATCCGAGCGGCGCTGGTCATTTTCCATCAGCGCGGACGCGCTAGCTCTAGCCCTGCGCCATGCGGTCGGCCCATCGCAAGAAGCGCCAAAGCTCCTTGCGGTGGGTCCAGGCGAAGGCGAAGAAGTCGCGGAAGCCGATGGAATCGGCGTGAATGCCCCAATAGGTTTCGATGCGCCAAAGGATGTAGGGGCTGGCCCAAGGCCGCAGCCGATAACCCCTCGACGTCCGCCATAGATACGTCAACACCGCTAGAGCGCCGCCGAGATTTTGATGGTGGCCGCAGTGGCGTAGTAGCCGCTGCGGGTGCGAACGGTGGGACTACCCGGGGCTTTCACCGCAATGCGGACTTGGCGGAATACGCCGTCGTCGGGTTTGGTCGGGTTATAGGCGATAATGTACTGGCTCCGGATTTCCTTGGCGATGGCGATGGCCATGGCTTCAACCGCTTCAAGCGTTTCCGGGAAATGCGCTACGCCACCGCTTTGTTTGGCTAGCATCTCCATGGCCCGTTTGGCGCGTTTGGCCTCTCGAGGGCGCTCGTCGTTCAAGATGCCAATCGCGAAAATCAATACCTCAGTCCGCTGCGCCTTGCTCAACAGTTTTTCTAGCGTGTTGACGTCGCTGGAAGCGGTATCATCGCCGTCAGTGATGATTAAAAGAACCTTTTTGTCCTTCTTGCCCTTGTCCTTGATGTGATCGAGCGACATGGTCAAGGCGTCGCGCATCGCCGTCCCGCCGCGCGAATCGATCCGGTTCAAACCGGCCTCCATCTTTTTTACGTCGCTGGTCATTGGAACGTCCAGGTAGGCGTCCTCATTGAAGTTGACGATAAAGACTTCGTCGAAGGGGTTTGATGCCTTGACTAGTTGGACCGCCGCACTCTCCACCCGCTTCCGCTTAGGCCGCATGCTGCCAGAATTATCGATTACCAAACCCAGGGAAACCGGCACGTCCTCGCGCTTGAAAATCTTGATTGTTTGCTCGACCCCGTCTTCGTAAACTTTGAAGGCTTCGCGCTTCAGATCCGTGATGAACGTGCCTTTTTTGTCGACGACGGTGGCATGCAATAGCACTTCCCGCGTGTCGGAACGAAAGGTCAACCCTCCGGTATCCTGGCCGTAGAGGCCGGTGGCCGTTGCGGCGGTGATCGCCTTCGCCAAGTGTACGGCGAAGGCTCGTCTATTGAGCGGGAGCATAATATCCTTGGCGCCAGAACGGCCGCAGAGGCGGCAATCCTCGCGGTTGCACGAGCTTTAATTGAACCCGACGGTACTTCCCATCGCGGTTCCCATTGGTAGGGACGTAACCGATTACATACTGGTTCCGCAACTCCATGCCGATCTTAGCCGCTACGTCCGGCAGGTCATTTAAGTTTTCAACTGGAAAATGCCGCCCGCCGGTCTGTTCGGCCATTTCGTTCAACAACCCGGGACCGGACAATTCTTCGGCGCTCCGACTCCGGGCCGACACCGGCTCAAAAATTCCGATGGCATAAATTTGCACGTCGGCTTCACGGACCAGATTCTTAATTTCACTCTCCGTATAGCGGCTGGAATTGTCACCGCCGTCCGAGAGGATCAAGATCGCCTTACGCGTGTTCTTTGCCTTCTTCATCTGATTCAAGGCCATATAGACGCCGTCGAGAAGGGCCGTCCGGCCTTTGGCTTGCGTAAAGGTCAGCCGATTCTGAATCTCTTCGGTGTTGGTCGTGAAAGGCTGCACAAGCTCGGGGCGGTCGTTGAATTGAACGAGGAAAAACTCGTCTTCCGGGTTGGCGGTCTTAAAGAATTGAGCGGTTGCGAGGCGGGCCTTTTGAAGCTTCGAGCCCATACTTCCACTGGCGTCGAAAACCAACCCGACGGAAAGCGGTGCGTCTTCACTCGCGAAGGTCGCGATTTTCTGCTCCAGCTTGTCTTCGAGCAGTTTGAAATGCTCGGCTTCGAGACCAGTTACGAAGCGGTTCAAGGGGTCGGTGACAGTGACGTTGATCAGCACCAGATTCGTGTCGACGCGAATGGTGGCCGGACGCCCGCTGAGCTCTCTGTCCTCAGCACTGACGGTGGCCGTTTTCTTGCGTGGCGCAACCGAATCGCGGGACGCACCCTTAGCGGGGCCACCTTGCTCCGGCGGCTTCTGCGTTTTGTCTCCCGCCAACGCAACTGTGATCCACAGCGCGCCCGCGACCGTCACAAATAGAACGAGCTGGCGCAAATTCACGGGGATACCTCTACCTAACGAACCCATTCGAAGTATATCACCCACCCCTTTTCGCGCGAACAATTGCCCGGTTACACTCGTATCAACAACAACCATGGAACTCCGCATCGAAGGGCTGTCTAAAACCTACGCCAACGGCGTAAAAGCGCTCGACCAAGTCTCGCTCTCGGTGCCTCGCGGCATGTATGGTCTTTTGGGCCAGAACGGAGCGGGCAAGAGCACTCTGATGCGAACGATTGCGACCCTACAGGACGCCGACTCGGGTTCCGTGCTGCTCGGCGACCTGAATGTGTTGGTGGAAAAGGACGCCGTCCGGCAGCGCCTCGGATATCTGCCGCAAGATTTCGGCGTCTATCCCCGCATCAATGCGGTTGACATGCTGAGCCATCTCGCGCTGCTCAAGGGCATCACGAAGTCTTCCGAACGCAAGGCGCTCGTCGACTCCATGCTGCGGCGGGTGAATCTGTACGAGCACCGCAAGAAGGCACTGACCAGCTATTCCGGCGGAATGCGGCAGCGGTTCGGCATTGCCCAAGCGCTCATTGGCAATCCACAGTTGCTCATCGTCGACGAGCCGACGGCCGGCCTCGATCCGGGTGAACGCAACCGGTTCTACAACTTGCTGGCCGAGGTGGGCGAAAGCGTCATCGTGATCCTGTCGACGCACATCGTCGAAGACGTCCTCGAACTTTGCAGCAAGATGGCGATCATCCATCAGGGGCGGGTGCTCTACGAAGGCGGGCCGGAAGCGGCGGTGAGTTCGCTCGAAGGCAAGATTTGGCAGCGCCGGATTCCGAAGGCTGAATTGAACGAGATCGAGAAGCGGCATCGCGTGATTTCGAGCAAGATGGTGGCGGGTCAACCAATGGTTCATGTCTACGCCGACTCTTCGCCCGGCGACGGTTTCGAACCCGCCCGCCCCGGCCTGGAAGACGTGTTCTTTTCCCGCATCGGCGGGTTGGTTTAGGAGACGACCATGCTCCTCGAATTCCTTCGCTTTGAACTTCGTTTTTGGCTGCGCGGCATGATGCTGTGGGTGTTCTTCTTCATCATCGGCACGCTCGTTTTCGCCGCCACTTCATCGGACAAAATCTCCGTCGGCGGGTCGCTCGAAAACACGTTCCGGAATGCGCCTTACGTCATCCAGAATTTTTACTCGATCATGGGCGTGTTCACGCTGATGATGACGACGGCGTTCGTCAATTCGGCCGCCGGCCGCGACTTCGTCTACGGCACGCAGCAGATGATCTTCTCGACCCCGATTAGCAAACGCGACTACTTATTCGGCCGGTTCCTCGGCTCGGTGCTGATAGCCGTCATCCCAATGCTGGGCATCTCAATCGGCATCCTGCTATCGGCCGTGATGCCCTGGAACGACGCGGAACGCTGGGGGCCGTTTGTCTTCGCCGCGCACTGGAAAAGCATTCTTGTCTTCGCTGTTCCGAATACCCTTTTCTGCGGTGCCTTCGTTTTCACGATCGCGGTGTTGACGCGGAGCACGGTCACGTCGTTCCTGGGCAGCCTCTTCTTGCTCACGGGATTCGTTGTGTCGGACATACTTACGGAGAATCTCGATAACGAGACCCTCGCAGGGCTGATTGATCCCTTCGGCGCACGGACGTTTGGGCTGATGACGAAGTACTGGACGGTCGCCGAACGGAACTCGATGACCGTCGGCTGGGACGGCATGCTCGTCTGGAACCGCCTGCTCTGGTTGTCGGTCGGCGCGGCTCTGTTCGCTTTTGCGTACTGGCGTTTTTCTTTTTCCGAGAGAGTCAAGGCGGGCGCTTCGCCTACTGTCGATACGGCGTCCGCGCCCTCACCCGCCGCACTGCCCACGGTGCAATTCCGTTATGGCGGGACTGCGGCATGGGTCCAGTTTTTCGGCCTGCTGCGCTTTGAGTTTTGGGGTTTGGTGAAGACGACCAGCTTCATCGTTCTCCTGGCCGCCGCGCTGCTCAACACCGCCCCGAGCTTGATCTTTTCTACGTCGGAGGGCTATGGAAACACCTTCCTGCCGATTACATACCGGATCGTTGAAACCATTCAAGGCTCGCTGTATCTCTTCCTGTTGGCGATGATCACCTACTACGCGGGAGTGCTCGTGTGGAAGGAGCGCGACGCGCGAATGGACGAGATCACCGACGTGGCCCCGTTCTCGTCTGCCCTTGCCTACGGGGCCAAGTTCGTCGCCCTGATGGGCGTTATTGGGTTGATCCAAGTGCTAATGCTCGGCGTTGGCGTGGCCTTCCAGAGCTACCACGGATACGGGCGCCATCAGTTCGACCTGTTTCTTTCCGAACTCTTCGTCTACGATTTTTCGCTCTTCGTTCTGCAGGCCGTGCTGGCGTTTTTTGTCCACGTGCTATCACCGAACAAGTACGTCGGCTATTTCGGCTACCTTATTTTTTTCATCGCTAACGCCTTCGTCTGGGCGCCGCTGAACGTTGCCACCCGGCTGGTTCGCTATAGCTCGCGGCCGGACTATACGTACTCGGACTTCTACGGCTATGGGCCCTTCCTCGCCAATTGGTGGAGCTTCACCGGCTATTGGCTGCTCATCGCGGCAGTCCTCGTTTTGCTCAGCATCACGTTGTGGCCCCGCGGGAAAGAGACTCGTCTGGCCAGCCGGTTCGGTCTGTTCCGCGGGGCTCTGCGTTCCGCCACGTTGGTCGCCGCCGGTGCCGCGGCTGCTTGGGGCGGCTGGCTCTACTACAACACCGCCGTGCTGAACCCTCTGCTCGGGCCCGAAACCCGCCTCGACCGACAGGCCGAATACGAGCGAACGTACAAGCAGTTCGAGAAGTTGCCCCAGCCGCGCGTGACTTCCATTCGATACGAAATCGAGATTTTTCCAGAACGTCGCGGACTCGTGGTGAAGGGCGATCAAGAGATTATCAACCCGTATTCCCAGCCGATCAATGCGCTCCATCTCATCGTGGATCGCGACTATTCGAACGACGTTCAGATCGACGGGGCGACGCTTGATAAGGATGACTCGCGTCTGTCGTACCGCATATACAAGCTCTGCCCGCCAATGCAGCCCGGCGAGAAACGCCGCATGAAGTTCACGACCGCCTTTGCGCCCAAGGGCATTCAGAATTCGACCCCAGTCGTCGAGGTCACCGCCAACGGAACGTTCTTCAACAACGGCATCACACCGCAGATCGGCTACCAGGCCGGCGGCGAAATCAACCAACGCAACGACCGCAAAAAGCGCGGCCTGCCCGAGCGAGAATTGATGCCAGTGCTCGAACGGAACTGCACCGCCAACTGCGCCAATACCTACCTGAGTAACAACTCGGATTGGGTGAACGTGGAAACCATCATCGGCACCGCGGCCGACCAAATCGCCATCGCGCCGGGCACGCTCGAGAAGGAATGGAACAAGGACGGCCGCCGCTACTTCCAGTACCGCCTCGACCACGAATCGATGAATTTCTACAGCTTCATGTCGGCCCGTTACACCGTGGCCCGCGAGGAATGGAACGGCATTCGGACCGAGGTCTACTACCACCCGGAGCACTCCTGGAACGTCGCGAAAATGATGAAGTCGATTCAGAAATCGCTCGACTACTACACGAAGAACTTTGGCCCCTATACGCACAAACAGGCTCGCATTATTGAGTTCCCGCGGGTCGCGTCGTTCGCCCAGGCCTTCCCCGGCACCATGCCCTATTCCGAGTCGATCGGCTTTATCGCCAAGATGGAGAAGCCCGACGATATCGACATGGTCTATTACGTCGTCGCCCACGAAATGGGCCATCAATGGTGGGCCCATCAAGTCATCGGGGCCAACATGCAGGGGGCCACGCTGCTGTCGGAAACGCTGGCCCAATACTCGGCTCTAATGGTGATGGAGAAGGAGTACGGTCGGGACACGATGCGGAAATTTCTCGAGTACGAAGCCGACCGCTACCTTTCCGCCCGAGGCCGCGAGTTACTCAAGGAACGGCCGCTGCTGACGGTCGAGGGGTCTCAAGGCTACATCCATTACCGCAAGGGCAGCGTCGTAATGTATCACCTGAAAGAGATGATCGGCGAAGAGGCCATCAACCGCGCCCTGCGCAAGGTGATCGCGCAGTATGCTTATAAGCCCGCGCCATACCCGACCTCTCATGCGCTCGTCGACGCCCTGCGCGAAGAAACCCCCGCGGAGCTTCGACCCCTGATCAAGGATCTGTTTGAAGACATCACGCTGTTCGCCAATCGCACGACGGCGGCCACAGCCAAGCGCCGGGCCGACGGCAAGTTCGACATCACCATCAGCGTGGAAGCCCGCAAGTACAAGGCCGATGAAAAGGGCTTCGAAGTCGAAACCCCGGTCGCCGACCAGATCGAGATCGGTGCTTTCGCGAAGCCCGAGAAGGGCCAGCGCTACGGTAAGACGCTGCATCGCCAACGAGTCGCGTTGCAATCCGGCACTGCGCACTTCACCTTCACCGTCGACGAAGTGCCCGAGAAAGCGGGCATCGACCCCTTCCGGCTCCTGATCGACCGGGTGCCCAGCGACAACATGAAGACCGTAACGGTGCTTTAACGCAGCGTCTGTGCGGGGTCTACGACGCGAGCGCCTAGAGCCGGTAGCAGCGAGGCGGCAATGGCCAAGATGCCCACGCCGAGCACGACGCCGGCCAGGGCCAGCGGGTCGGTCTCGGCTACGCCGAACAACTGGCTGCGAACCAAATCGGCGAGGGCGTAAGCACCCACCAGCCCCAAGGCCAACCCCGGCACAGCGAGTCGAATTCCCTGCCCCAGGACCAAGCGCAAAATGTCCCCCCGCGATGCGCCCAGGGCCGCCCGCAGCGCCATCTCCCGCTGCCGTGCCGCGGCCAGCGAAGCGATGACACCGTATAGGCCGACCCCGGCCAGCAGGATCGCGACCAAAGCCAAGCCCCCGCTGATGCCGAGCGCGATCCGGCGGTCCGCCACGCTCCGTGCCACCCACTCCGCCATCGGTTGCGGCGAGACGGTTTGCAACTGCCCATCCACGCGTCGGAGCGCGGCGGCGAGCGCAGCGGGCATGCCCGCGTCGTCTCGCTCCGCCCGAGCGACCACCTGCATTCCCTCAATTGGAAACTGCGCGATGTTCATGAAGATCTCTGGCAGCGGCGCGGTATCGAGACCTTGCTGCCGCGCATCGCTGACGACGCCGACGATGATGGCCGACTGCGCCCCGTTCCACTGGAACTGCATCCGCTGGCCAAGACCACGACCGAACTGGCGCAGAAACGCCTGATTCACGAGCACGACCGTTTCGCCCTCCGTCGGTCGAAACAACCGCCCGTCCACGAGCCGCAGCCCGAGCGTTTCAAAAAAGCCGGTGGAAGCGATGCTTCGCCGCGCGGCCTGCGGCTCTTCGCCCGGGAACTGAAATCGCGACGCGGAGCTGTTGCCAAACAGCGGCAGCCGAGATCCAATGCCCGCTGCAACCACCCCGGGCACCGCCTTCAACTCAGCCTCCAGCCGCGGATAGAACGCCGCCATTTTCGCTTCCGTATCGTAGCGGCCTTCTGGGATGCCGAGGCCAAATCGATACACCTGCTCCACGCGAAACCCGGGGTCGACCTCCAACACCGCTTGCAGACTGCGAGCCAGCAGCAAGCATCCGGCGAGCAGCACCACGCTCACCGCGACTTCCGCCGCCACAATTACGGAACGAACTCGATGGCTCCGACGGCCGCCCGCGACGGCCGGGCCGCCTTCGCGCATCTCGTGATCGAGCACCAAACGCCGAGCTTGCCAGAGCGGTAGCAGCGGCAGTAGCAGCGCCGTCAACACACCACATCCCAACGCAAATGCGACCGTAACCATAGACGGTTCCACGCGGAACGGCACGAGGCGAAGCAAGATGATCGACAACGCCGCGCCACCCAAAGTGCCGACCAAACTTACGACCAAACTCTCACGGCCAAACTCCCGTGCGAGGTCGCCAAGCCTGGCACCGAGCGACAGCCGAATCGCCAATTCTCGCCGACGGCGATCAAAACGAACCAGCAGCAGATGCCCCAAGTTCGCGGCCGCAATCAGCGTCAGCAACAGCGCCCCGACGGCCAGAATCTCGAGCGGACGGTGGTAACGCCCTTGCACCTCTTGCCGCAAATCCCGGAGCAAAATGCCGCCGTCGCGATGGGTGGCGTAAGCCCCGCTCCACTGCCCCGCCAACACGTTCATTGCCGCCTGGGCCTGCTCGACAGGCTTCGCCAGCCGACCGATTGCTGACAGCGTACGGACGTCCCTACGGCCACCGTAGTCAGCATGGGAAAGCGGAATCCACGCCCCCACCGGCTCTTCGTTCCAGCTATCGCGGAACCCGGCCGGTAGCACGCCGATCACCGTTATCGACTGGCTGTTCATCAGCACGCGCCGCCCCAGGACGTTGCCGTCGCTGCCGAACAGCCGCTGCCTAGCCGACGCGCTCAGCACCACGACGCTGGGTTCGTTTTCCTGAAACATCCGCCCTTCAACAGGCGCGACCCCCAACACCGTTAGCCAGTCCCGCGTCACCATCCCGGCAATCATCACATGCACCGCGCCGCCATCTGCCCCTTGAAAGCCGAAGCTTCGCGGCCGCCCCACGGCGACGGACGAGAAGGCACCCGACTTCTGATAGTCAGTCAACGCTTCAAGCGAGGTGTCGGCTTCGACGCCGATCCGCAAGGTCTCGTGCACAGCCACCAACTCTTCGGCATTCCGATACGGCAGCCCGTGCAGCACGAGCGCCTGTGCCGCCGTATAAACAGCCGTGTTGGCCCCGATCGCCAGCGCCAGAATCAACGCTGCGAGAAGAAAAAATCCAGGTGCTCTTCGCATTCTATCCGCGGCGGGACAAGTACCGATCAATGATCGCGATCTGCTCCACCACTCGATCCCGGTCGCGCGCTTCGGGCATCAACGCCAGGTAATTCTCAAAGTCAGAACGAGCGGCTTGAAACTTCTTCAGCTCCACGTTCACGGCACCTCGAAGGATGTAGCTATCGGCGTCGGTCGGAGTCGCTTGCAACAGCAGATCCAGCACCTGCGAGGCCTTTGGAAACTGCTTGCTGCGCAAGTAAATGCTGCGCAAATTGTTCAGCATCCGAATGATGATTTGCCGGGACGTGACGGGCTGCAGCAACTGCGGCGTCGCCGAAAGATCCATCCCCGTCAACGTTTTGGCAAAGCCGAGACACTCTTCGCCGGTCATCAACGTCCCTTGGTGAAAAACGTCGATAAAGGTTTTAAGGCCTTCGTCTTGGTAGCTGCACAGAAAATGGCCCGGCAGGCCGATGCCATACACTGGCATCTCCAGCCGTTCCGCCACCGCCATATAGACGACGCAGAGCGAAATTGGAATGCCCGTTCGGGACGCGATCACTTCGTTCAGGCAACTGTTCCGGGCGTTGTAGTAGTCCTGTTCGTTCCCCGTGAAACCCTGCTCGCGAAAGAAAAATTCGTGCAAAACTTGGAGCCGTTCGACGCCGTCATACTCCATGCGCATCCGCTCGTCGATCTCGTTGGCGTACGAATCGAGAATGTCGATAAACGGGCCCGGATCGAGATTCGGGAATTCGATCGTGGCCAATTCCAACGCCGCCAGCTCAAGCGGGGCGTCAGAATCCTCACATGTCAGGATGTCAATCAGCGCATCCATAGGGTTCAACGTTAGGATAACAAAGCATGCGCGTGATTTTCCTAACTCTTTGGGTTACCGCTTTGTCGGCTCAAGTTGTGGTGTGGAGCCGAGACCTGCCGAACGAGAACCTGACGGGCGGCGCGGGCAACTTCACGTGGGGTCGACGCGTGCTGCAATGGAGCAAATTCGAGTACCGCGAAGTGGCCCAAGCCGCCCACGGCTACGACGATGGCGGCTGCGTATTCGGCCCGGCCGACCTGATCCTGGCCGAGCGCCCCTCCACCGGTACGCTCGGCCGATTGGTCCACCTTCCTGCTCCCGACTACAAGCCGGTCACCATCGACACCGGCGTCGAACGCCACGATTGCGTGCCGACAAAGCTCTTCGGCCGGTCCGGGTTCCTGATGGTCCACCGCTTCACGCAGGTTCGTTTTTACTGGCTCCAAGCCGGCCGCTGGCAAATGCAGGAAATCTACTCGATCTACACTGCGTCGCGCCAGGGAGGCCTCGCCGTCTTCGACGTCGATCACGACGGTCGACCCGACATCTTCTGTGGCAATTACTGGGTCCGCAGCCCGAAGCGGTTTGATCGTCCGTGGCACATCTTCGCCATCAACCTGCTGCACGCTGATCCGGAGGACGCGAACTTTGTCGTATCTCCGTGGCAGCACGAACTACTCGCCCTGCAGCGCGAACACGCCCTTACCCCGCTCCGCCGATTCACGCCCTCGGCCGACCCCCGTCAGCTATGGACCGAGGCGGCTGGCAGCACCTACGAACGCCCCACGGCGATCTCGCGTCAAGGCCGCGCGCTCTGGATCGGCGATGCGAACGGAGTCACGGAGTGGCCCTCCGGCCGCCGCTGGGCCACCGGCCATCCGGTCATCGCGATCCTGCCCGGCGGCATCGTCGTCGGCCCGAACCACGTCGCCAGTTGGCGGCTGCCGCCCTTGCGCGAGTAAGGCGTCGACGGCAGCGCGAACACGCTCCTACCCCTCTCCGCCGATCCCCCCGGGCTGACCCTCGTCAGGTATGAGCGCGTTTCCACGCCCGACGGCGATCTCCCGCCAAGGCGGCGCACTCTGAATCGGCGATGCGAACGGCGTCACCCACTTGCGGCTTCAGCCCTTCCGCAAATGGGCGTCGTCGCCCCGAATCCAATCTGCGCGAACCGGAGCCAACTGATCAGTTACGGACCGAGGCCATTACGAGCGCGTTTCAACGCCTTACGGCGATCTCGCGCCATGCCCGCGCACTGGCTCGGCGATGCGAACAGCCTGACAGAGTGGCCTAACGGCGGCCCGAATCGCGTCACCCGCTGGTGGCCTCAGCCCTTGCGCAAATAGGCGTCGTCGCCCCGGACCCAATCCTCGCGGACCGGCGCAAACAGGTCGAATACCCAGGACTTTTCGAGCGCAATCACTCGATGGACGACGTTCGAGGGAATCTGCAATGCCTCCCCGGCTTCGACCGTAATGTCCTCGTCGACTGTGATGAACTGCAGTCGGCCCTCCATCAGAATCGTCACCTGTTCGTTCTCGTGGTGGTGATCCGGCACGACGGCGCCTTTTTCCATTTCGAGGCGCGCAATGGTGATCCGATCAGTATGAATCGCCCGCCGCGCTAGCGCCGAGCTGAGCTGTTCAAGAGGGATGCTATTCCAACGATGGAGCTTCATGAGGTTGATCGTGTATTCTAACAGGAGTTGGAAATAGGCCGTCTGGAGGGGTTTTCAATGAAAGGTGTTGTATTGGCGGGCGGCACGGGAAGTCGGCTGTTTCCGCTCACAAAGATTACGAATAAGCATCTGCTGCCGATCTACGACAAGCCGATGATCTACTACCCCATCCAGACTCTGGTGGACGCGGGTATTCGCGACATCCTGATCGTCACCGGCGGCCGCAACGCCGGTGATTTCCTTCGCCTCCTCGCTAACGGCAAGGAGTTCGGGCTGACCCACCTCGACTTCACTTATCAGGAAGGCGAGGGCGGTATCGCCGAGGCGCTTTCCCTCGCCGAACACTTCGCCGACGGCGAACGGATCTGCGTCATTCTGGGCGACAACATCATCGAAGGCTCCATCCGCGAGGCGGTCCAGGAGTTCTTGAAACAGCCTGGCGGAGCAAAGATTCTGTTAAAAGAAGTGGAGGATGCCGAACGCTTCGGCGTAGCCGAAATCGTCGACGACAAAATTGTCGGCATCGAAGAAAAGCCGCGGTCACCGAAGTCGAATCTTGCCGTGACGGGCTTCTACCTCTACGACGAACATGTCTTTGAAAAGGTAAGGGGCCTTGAACGTTCCGCCCGCGGCGAGTTGGAAATCACCGACGTGAACAACTCCTACATCGCTGACGGCGCGATGACCTTCTCCTACCTTGATGGCTGGTGGACCGACGCCGGCACCTTTGAAAGCCTGCTCCGTGCCAACAACCTGGTGGCCGAAACCAGTGCCAAGAAGGACGCCCTTTGAACGAGAAAGGCATCGGCCAAGTCATCCTAAAGCCCGATAGCGACAAGCTGATCCCGGGCGTCAAAGTGATCCCCGTGCCGCTCTGGCCGGACGACCGCGGCTACTTTCTCGAAGTCGCCAGGCTCGGCCAGGGCCCCGTGGCGGATTTCCCGGCGGAGTCAACGCAGGTTTCCACCGCGCTCAGCTATCCCGGCACCATCAAAGCCTTTCACATTCATAAGCATCAGACCGATTGCTGGTTGGCAGCGGCTGGCATGTTCCAAGTGGCGCTGGTCGACCTCCGCGAAGGGTCGACGACCTATGGCCTGCGGAACACCCTCTACGTCGGCGCGCTGCGGCCTTGGCAAATTATCATCCCACCCGGCGTCGGCCATGGCTATAAGGTCATCGGCGGTGATCCCGGTGTCCTCGTTTACCTCACCAATCGGCTCTACGACCCTGCCGACGAGGGCCGAATCCCCCACAACGACGCCGCCATCAACTACGACTGGGAGCTTCAGCACAAGTGAAATTAATCGTTACCGGAGGAGCCGGATTCATCGGATCCGCCTTCGTCCGCCTTCTTCTTTCGACGCCCGGCCCCTACCAGATCACGGTGCTCGACAAGCTGACCTATGCTGGCAACTTGGACAACTTGGCCCCGGTCGCGACCGATCCCCGCTACAAGTTCGTCCAGGCCGACATCGCCGACTCCGTAGCCGTGAACGCACTGGTGGCGGAAACCCAGCCGGACGCGATCGTCCATTTCGCCGCCGAGAGCCACGTCGACCGCAGCATCCTGTCGCCTGAACCGGCGGTACTGACCAACATCTTCGGCACGTTCACGCTGCTCGAAGCCGCCCGCCGAGCCGGCGTCGCCCGCTTTCTGCACGTCTCGACGGACGAAGTCTATGGCTCTATCCCGGAGCCCCACGAGGCCGACGAGAACTATCCGCTCATCGCCAGCAGCCCGTATTCGGCATCGAAGGCGGGCTCTGACCTACTCGCCCTGTCGTACTGGACGACCTACAAATTGCCGGTGATGGTCACCCGCGCTTCGAACAACTACGGTCCCTATCAGTTCCCCGAAAAGCTGATCCCGCTGATGATCGCCAACGCCCTCGACGGCAAGCAGTTGCCCGTTTATGGCGATGGCCAGCAGATCCGCGATTGGCTTTACGTGGACGATCACTGCCGAGCGATTCAGGCCGTTCTTGAAAAAGGCCGGGCGGGCGAGGTCTATAACATCGGCGGCAGCCGCGCCCTGCCGAACCTTGAAGTTGTTGAACGCATCATCGCCGCCACCGGTCGCGATGCGTCGTCAATCCGCTATGTAACCGATCGGCCAGGCCACGATCGGCGCTACGCTCTGACGAGCGATAAGCTGACCCGCGAAACCGGTTGGGCTCCGCAAGTGGAGTTTGAAGCCGGACTCGCCGCCACCATCGATTGGTACCGTACGAATACCAACTGGATCGATCGCGTCCGCACCGGCGCTTACCGCGAATACTACGACCAAAACTACGATAACCGCTAGCGCTGCGCCAAGCGCGGCACCGATTTTTCGACCGGCCGAAGGAATACGCCAACGGCCTTGTCGTCGGTCTCCAGTAAGCAAACAAAATGCGTCTCGGTGGTCTTCCCGTCGGACTGGGTCACGAAGCCGCGGCCCCACAAAACCTTAGCTATTTTCTGCGACCCCACCGCCCCGACAGGCGACGCTACCGGCTGATTCTGTCTCGCCGGAATTCGAAACTGGGCCCCTGATCGACCCTTAACCAGCTCGGCCTGATAGTGCCGCTCGCAAGCCTCGTTCGCCCACAGCGCCGACCCGATCAACCCCATCGCCAGCCGTTTCATAGCACCTTCGTGGCAATCGATTTCGCCTGCAAAAACTGGAGCAGATAGTCTGGCCCGCCGGCCTTCGAATCGGTCCCCGAAAGGTTGAACCCACCGAAGGGATGCGCCCCCACCATCGCCCCGGTGCACTTCCGATTCAAGTACAGATTGCCCACGTGGAACTCCGCCTTCGCGCGTTCCAAATGCCCCGTGTCGTACGAATAAACCGCCCCCGTCAGTCCATAGTCGCTGTCGTTAGCAAGTTCCAAAGCGTGGTCAAAATCCCGCGCCTTCGTCACCGCCAACACCGGGCCAAAAATCTCTTCCTGAAACAGCCGCGCCGTCCGCTCGACGTCAGCGAACACCGTCGGCTGCAGGAAGTACCCCGGCCCCGCGGCCTCGCCCCCGCCCGCAACCAACCGCCCTTCGCTCCGCCCGATCTCCAAATATTGCAGAATGGTTTTCCGCGCTCCAGCGCTGATCACCGGTCCCATCGAAAACGCGGGATCCGTCGCATCGCCCACCGTCAACGCCGCCACGCGCGACTCCAATCGCCGTAGAAATTCGTCGTACACCGCCTTGTGCACAATCGCCCGGCTGCACGCCGAACACTTCTGCCCCTGATAGCCAAAGGCCGCCGCCACCACGCCGTTCACCGCCGCGTCCAAGTCGCACTCCGCATCCACGACGATGGCGTCCTTGCCGCCCATCTCAGCCACCACCCGCCGGATCCACTGCAGCCCCTTCTGCGGCTTGGCTGCGAGTTCGTTGATCCGCAGGCCCACCTCTCGTGAACCCGTAAAGCTCACAAATCGGGTCAGCGGATGCAGCACCAACTCGTCGCCGATCACGTTCCCACTGCCGACGCACAGCGCCAAAGCACGGGCCGGCAATCCCGCCTCCCGCAACACCGCAACGAACTTCGCCGCCACAATCGGCGTGTCGCTCGAAGGCTTCAGCACCACCGTGTTTCCACACACCAGCGCCGCCGCCGTCATGCCCGCCAAAATCGCCAGCGGAAAGTTCCAAGGCGGAATCACCACACCCACACCCAGCGGCAAGTATGCAAGCTCGTTCCGCTCGCCGGGCATTTGGATCAACGTATCCGGGTTCGCCCAACTGACCATCTGCCGCGCGTAGTATTCGCAGAAGTCGATCGCCTCGGCGGTTTCCGCTTCGGCCTCCGCCCAACTCTTGCCCGCTTCGAACACCAGCCACGCGTTCAACTCGTTTTTGCGCTCCCGCAGGATGGCTGCCGCCTTCACCACCACGGCCACTCGCTC
This sequence comes from Acidobacteriota bacterium, assembly GCA_025354525.1. GTDB lineage: Bacteria > Acidobacteriota > Terriglobia > Bryobacterales > Bryobacteraceae. The sequence continues at coordinate 6,046 of JANXMS010000280.1, read as the reverse complement.
GGCCACCGGCGTCCGCGCCCACTCCGGGAAGAACGCGGCCGCATCGGCCACCGCCTCCCGCGCCATGGCCGCCGTCGCCTTCGCGTGCAAGCCCACCGTCTCCTCCGGCTGGGACGGATTTACCGAACGAAGCCATTCCTCGGTTCGCACCGCTTGGCCCGCAATCCACAACGAATACTCTTCTCCGAAGGAAGCGCGCACCCGGGCCAGCGCAGCCTCCATCGCCTGCCGGTTCTCCGGCAGCGAGAAGTCCGCGTACGGTTCGTTATGAAATGCGGGCAGCGCGGGCATAGGCATTACCCTTCCACCATTTTCCGGCCTCGCTCGAATAGATCGGCCGCGTCATCCGCCATCTTTCGGCCCTGTTCATACAACTCGCGGCCACGGTCGACCATCTCCTTGCCTTTCTCGGTGAGCACGTCAGTGCCCTCTTCGGCGTGGCGCGATATACGCCGTCGGGTCACTTCGCCGCTTGCCGGCGCGTAAAGAAGCGCCACCGCGGCGCCAATCGCGGCACCTGTCAAGAACCATACCGCTTTGCTGCTGTTATCTTCTGCCATAGAAAATCCCTCACCCAATATTGTTTCAGAATGCCGGCAGCAATGCCCGGGTGTCCGCGCTCCAGGGCAACCGCTCCACCGTCAAGCGCTCGCCGTCGGTCAGGATCCGCACAAGCCCGTATTGGTCCGTTCGCAAGATCGCCACATGATGCTGCTCCAACCGTTTCACGACGTCCGGATGCGGATGCCGATACAAGTTATTCCTACCCGCGGAGATAACGGCAAACGTAGGCTGCAACTTCTGCAAAAAGTCCTCTGTCGTCGAGGTGCGGCTCCCATGGTGGCCCGCCTTCAAGACATCAGTGGGCACCAACTTCCCCTCGTCGACCAGCCGATACTCCACCTCTTTCTCCAGATCTCCCGTCAGCAAAACGCTCCGTCTCCCTAATGAAATCCGCATCGTCAGCGAGTCGTTGTTCCGCGCCACCTCCGTCGGCGGCGTATCGGCGTACGGAGCCAAAATGTCAAATTTCGCCCCGCCCCAGCCGAACGACTCCCCAGCCCACCGCGGCACAATTTTCACCCCGCGAGACAGCGCCTTCGCCCGAATCCGTTGCCACGTCGGACTCTCCCCCATCGCCCCCGTCCACAGCTCGGCAGGGGCAAAATTTTCGATCAACGCCTCCAACCCCGCCGCGTGATCATCATGCGCATGGGTCAGCACAATCACATCCAACCGGCGGATCGACCGTGTCCAAAGGTAGGGCGAAATCACGTCCTCGCCGATGTCGAGCTTTGGCTTCGGTCGGCCCTTGAACTGTGGCAACCCTCCTCCGTCCACCACCATCATTTTCCCCTCCGGCGTCACCACCAGCAGGCTATCGCCCTGCCCTACGTCGATCGCCGTTAGCTCCAATTGGCGGGCAGCCCGCACCGGAGCAAACGGATGCCACAGAATCACCCCGAACAAGCTCATCGTCGCGACGAAGCAAAGCCAGCGCAGCCGTGGCGCGTGGCGGGCGGTAATGGCCAGAGCGATCAGGCTGGCCGCGAAACCCAGCGCCAGCAGCATCGGCGGATCCGGAATCCGCCAGTTCGGTTCCAGCCCCGCGCACGTCGTCGCCACCCATTGCCCGGCATCCAGAAACCACCCCGCCGCCGTCGCCACCCATCGCCAACCCGTAAAAACAGCCACAAAGCCCGTCACAATCGCGCCGTTCATCAACGGGACAACGAAGATATTCGCCACCATCCCAGATAGCGAAGCGCGGTGGAAATAGAACGCCATCGGCAGCGCCAGCGCCACCTGCATGATGCACGAAATCATGAAGATTTCGAACGCGTTTACCAGCAGGATCAGCGCCGTCCCCACGCCCTTACAGAGCCACCGCATCGGCACGCCAGTCCAGTAACTCAGCGTCTGCACCGCAAGTCGGGTCTCGACGCGAAAGGCAGCCACCTGAAACGGCTTCCGTAGATCCTGACGCCAGTCTTCCAACTCGGCCAGCCCCTGCGCCAGAGGCCGCGAGTTTTGCTCAAACAGCGGATCGGCCAACGCCGCGATCGCCGCCACACTCAGAAACGTCAATTGGAAACTCGCTTCGAAAAGCTGGCCCGGATCAATCGCCAAAACGGTAATCGCGATCACCGCGAGGAAGTTGAGGATTCGCGGATCGCGATACCAGAACCGAGCCAGACTGAACAGCATGAACCCGGCCGCCGCCCGCAACACCGGGGCCGTCAACCCGGAGGTCGCCGCGTACAGCCAAGCCAGAATTACAGCGATAATCAGGCTCAACGTCAACCGACCAGTCCCCATGCGGATGAGCCCGAACAGAATCCCTGCCACCATCGTGATGTGAATGCCGGAAATCACGAGCGCGTGATAGGTCCCCGTCCGTCGAAAGCTCTCCGTCCAAGCTTTTTCCAGCCGCGTGTTCTCGCCGATCAACAGCGCCTGCATCATCCAGGCCTTGTAGTTGTCGCCCGGGTACAGCGTCTCCAGCCGAGTCAGAATCCAGCCCCGCACCCGGTAGAGCCACGCGGTTGCAAAGTGCCCGCACTCGCCCGGCAGCACCGTCACCTCCGTACCTGTTCGCGTTGAGATCGTCCAATAAATATGGCGGCGTTGCAGGTACTGCACCAGATCGAACGCCCCCGGATTGCGAAAATTCGTCGGCTCACGCACCTTCCCTTCGAACTCCACGCGCTGGCCGTAGCGCAGGCTCGGCGGGGTCTGCCCCTCTCGCAAGTTCAGGCTCACCCGCCCCCGAGCCTCCTCGTCCAACGCCATCGTGAACTGTTCCCGCCGGTCCGAGAATACGGACGGCTCCACCACGCAGCCTTCGAGCAACACCGTTTCCCCCGCCGCCGCATCCAATTCCGGCGCGGGCACCATCGGCCGCAGCGCCGGCAGCAGCAACCCAACCGCCATACAGGCCAAACCCACCATCCACGGACGCCGCCCCAAAACTGCCAGAATCGCCAGCGCCGCCGTCCCCGCTAGCCCCTCCTCCCGAGTAAAAGGCACCGCCTGAGCCAACAGCAAACCGGTAATCAACCCGACACATGGAAGCAAAAGAGGTTCGCGCACTGTCGATAGAGTGGCGGCACGGGGCACCTTCTCTCTACAGCTTCGGCACCCGCCAACATTTGACCTCCCCTTGGCCCCAGATTGCGCGTAGCGTGCAACAATCATCGGCGACTGAACCGCCCCGCCGCTTCGTCGCCGCGCCACGGGCCAACGTCTGATTCTCGTGGAGCCAACTCGATTCAAACGGAACAGGAAACGGCAAGGCCCTATCCGGTTCAGTTTCCCGGCGGCCCTGCCAACTCCTCGGAACATCACCGCCTCTAACCGTCGATACTGCGATCGCTTTGCTCCAGCACCGTCGAGCGTTTTCAACCCCGTTCCTGCCACCGTAGCGACCGCCAACGCTCACAATCCCGGCCCCCGCTGCCCGATCCGCCCAGGTACCGACCAATTTTCATCCTCCGCTTGTGCTGCTCCACAAGCCCAATATGAGGATTCACAGGGTCTTCCAGAACGCCAGAAGTCTGTCCACCGGCGTGAGACGGGCGGGGACGGCCCTGACGACGCTGGTTATCCGACTGCGTTTCCAGCATCGTAAAGCCCAGTTTGCAGCATCGGTTAAGGGTCGCGACACTCTCCTGACCGAGCCCCATGGCGATCATGACTTGGCCCCAGCTGTCCGGAGCAAGTCCATCGCTGTAGACGCGGTACATGTTGCGTCGTTGCCCAAAAACCGCCCACCCTGCGCCCGTTCGCCGCTCATTCTCAACCAAATTTGCGACTTAACACAATCGTCAACTTTTGGTGAGCGCTCAGGCTCTAGACTGAGAAGAATGCTTGTTGAGTTGCACGTCGAGAACTTCGCCGTCGTTGAGCGCCTACGGCTCCGCTTCCATACCGGCCTGAACCTGCTCACCGGCGAAACCGGCAGCGGTAAGTCGATCATCGTCGACTCACTCGGCCTCCTGTTCGGCGGGCGGGCCTCGGCCGACGTCGTCCGCACCGGCACCGAACGAGCCCGCATCTCCGGTGTCTTCTCGGCACCACAAGCGCCGGCCTTCCGGGCGCTGCTGGAAGAAGCCGGCATCACCCTCGAAGAGGACGAACTCATCGTCGAACGCGAAATCATGGCCTCCGGCAAGTCCCGCGCCCTGCTCGCCAACCGTCCAGCCACGGCGACGCTGCTGAAGTCGCTCGCCCCGTGGCTCGGCGATATCCACGGCCAAAACGAACAACAGCGCCTTCATTCGCCCGAATCCCAGCGCGAGATGATTGATACGTTCGGGGCGACCCATCGACTCCTCGAACAGGTCGGCGGCCTCTACGACGCTTGGCGAGCCTGCAGCCGAGAGCTGGAAAACCTAGACCTAACCGAGCAAGAGCAACTTCGTCTCGCCGACCTTTGGAGCTTCCAGCGAAAAGAGATCGAAGAGGTTGATCCCAAACCCGGCGAAGACCACGAACTCACCGACGAAAAACGGGTTCTCCAAAACGTCACTCGGCTCTCCGAACACGCAGAAACCGCCTTTACCGCCCTGTACGATGCTCCCGATTCCGCCGTCGCGCAGGCCCGCATCGCCAGCAAGCGGGTGCTGGAACTAGTCCGCATCGACCCCAGCCTGCAAGAGGTCGCCGACCTGCTGAAACCGGCCATCATTGGTCTCGAAGAAGCCGGGTTAACCCTCCGCGACTACCTCGGCAAGCTCCACGCCGACCCACAGCGCCTCGACGACGTCGAAACGCGCCTCGCCGCCATCGACCGTCTCCGCCGCAAGTACGGAGCAACGATCGACGAGATCCGCGCCTTCCTAGCCCACCTGCTGGGGAAAATGTTGACCGTCGAACAGGCTGGCGAGAAGCGGGCCGAAATCGAAGCCCGCCGTCAACAACTCGCCACCGAGTTCATCGCCGCGGCAGCCCAGTTAACCGCCGCCCGGAAGGAAGCTGCAAAGAAACTTGAAAAGCGGGTCGAAAAAGAATTGGCCGCCTTGGCCATGGCCGGCACCCGCTTCCGCGTCGCCCTGTCGCCCGCGCCCTGGTCGACTGAAGGTGCCGACGCCGTTCGCTTTCTCGTCTCCGCCAACCTGGGCGAAGAACCCCGCGAACTCGACAAGGTCGCCTCCGGCGGCGAAGTCTCACGCATCGCGCTCGCCATCAAGACGTGTATCGAAGGCGAACGCCCCGGCGCTTCGCATCATTTGCTCGTTTTCGACGAAGTGGATGCCGGCATTGGAGGCGAAGCCGCTGAGGCCGTCGGGCGCCGCCTGAAAGCATTGAGCCGCTCCCACCAGGTACTCTGCGTCACCCACCAAGCGAACATCGCCTCCTTCGCCGACCACCACTACCGCGTGGAAAAGCGCGAGTCGAACGGTCGAACCGTCGCCGCCGTCTCCGAACTCCTCGGCGAAGAACGAACCCGCGAAATCGGTCGCATGATCTCCGGCCAGCGGCTCACTCCCGAAGCCCTGCGCCACGCCGAGCAATTGATCGAAGCCGGTCACCTCGCCTAAAATTTTTCTTGGAATTTGCCGATCGCAGCCTGTGCAAGAGGCTCCCCCTACCAATCGCCGTCGTCAATATTGACAGGTAGGGAACGACAAAAAACGAATGCACCTTTCTGTCGAAGGGGAAGCGGACGATTGGCAGCGAGTGCCGGGCGAAATCGAAAACGGCTCGCTGTTCAGGTTCGGCGTGATCATCAACCGCAAGATCGACGCTGGTTAACGGGTTCTGATCGACCGAGCGCCGTTCACCGGCGGCCAATGGGGCGCGCGAAAGGCGACACTCTTCCCTCGCATGATTTGAGGATGCCACGCTATCGCAAGTCTTGACTTAACAGAGGGCAAATCCGCGACGTCTGAAGAGATCCGGAGCAATGTCGGGAGAGAGGAAGGGGGCTAGAGCCTCGGCGAGATCGACGACAAGCGCATGCATTGACGGGGCCCTGAGCTGGGACAAACGTAGTTTGCAGTCCGCCCAATACGGGGCCGGTAGTTCGGGTTTCCAGAACGCC
>JANXMS010000257.1 GCA_025354525.1 Acidobacteriota bacterium | reverse complement strand
TCCCCGACCTGAAGGGGATTGAAACTCAGCGCTCCCGAACCCGCACGATGATCGAGCGCTCCTCTAATATGCTCCCCGACCTGAAGGGGATTGAAACGCTTGTACCCAAACTTGTCTTCATCGGCCCTCGCTTCCTCTAATATGCTCCCCGACCTGAAGGGGATTGAAACCTTGGGTCGCGACGCCGAAACAAAGCAGGTCGGCCAGCCTCTAATATGCTCCCCGACCTGAAGGGGATTGAAACTTTCCATCGAATACAACTCGTCGGCAAGCTGCTTACCCTCTAATATGCTCCCCGACCTGAAGGGGATTGAAACTTTACTTGGCTGTACGACGTAACCGCACCAGTCGAACATTCATCAGGCTATATCCTTCCATCTGAAAGGAATGCGTGAGGATGGCGACCCCATCCCGGAACCAGCCAGCGTTGTGGAATACGCGCCTCTGGCTTCGTGATAGCAAAAAGAACCTCCACGCAGCGGTGAACTGCGAACGTTGAAGGGGCTTCAACATGTCAGCGATTTGTTAACTCAACTCCTGCCTACTAGATAGCTGCAAACGCTGATCGATGCTACTGCCTGTCCAATATCGGTAGTGGGTCAGTTTGAAATCTGCGCGGTAGAGCTGCTACTCGCGTCGCCCCACCGGATTCCTCGCTATCTTGATCGACACTGAAGTTATATTAACGACTGGATCGACGGGCTGACGGCATGCCGCGTCGCCAACCTGCTTATCTATTGAGATCTATTCTTATACCTGATAGGGTGGAGGAGAACCGCCAAAGGAGGCCCAAATGACCACCGTCACCATTTCGCTACCAGAATCGTTGAGAACCTTCATTGATGAACAGCTCGCAACCAAAGGCTTTGGCAACGTAAGCGAGTATTTTCGCTCGTTGCTCCGCGAGGCCAAAGATCGCGAAGACGACGCCCGGCTTGAAGCGCTCCTCGTAGAGGGCCTGACCTCGGGCGGCGATGACATTCCGCTTACGCGCGAATTCTGGAAGGATCTCAAGGTGGAAGCCATGGATCTCGCCAAGAAACACAAAAGCCGGAAAAAGAATTCGTGAAACCCGTCATCCGGCCCGCAGCGAAGAATGACATCCTCCGGCAGTTTCAATACTACCTACTCGAACACGCGCCTGTTGTCGCCAGCCGATTTCTCAACGCTGTTGATCAATCCATTGAATCGATCTGCGCAATGCCGCAACGCGGATCTCCCAAGCCAAGCCGCTGAAGAATTCGAGCTTTGCCGGGTTGCGCTTTACCGCGGTTCAAGGCTTCGAAGACATTCTAATTTTCTACATCATTCAGCCGGAGGCATGGCGCATTATTCGAGTTCTGCACGGCAAGCGGGACATCAAGAAACTTCTCGAACGGGAAACCAACGGCGAAACGCCCAACTGACACCGCATCGGCATCAGAACACACGCGTCGAGAACGACACGCCGTCCTTCCCTCATTCGTCCTGGCCACTTTCCGGAATCTCGCCGCGATCATACAGACCGGCCTCAAAAGCCTCCTTCGCAATGCGGTCCAGCGCTCCATGCCGCTCCATATTCCGGCACCTCTCGTACGCCGTCAAATCCTGCAAATAGATCCGCCGGTGGCTTCCCGCCTTATGACTCCGGATCTCCCCGGAATCAATCAGTTTAATCAAGAACGGCCTCGATACGCCAAGCAGGTCCGCAGCCCGCTGGGTCGTCAACGGCTGATTCTCCGGTACCAGAACCATCGCCTGACCCAGTTGCATGCTCCGCGCGATATCCTTCAAAAGTCGAAACACCGCCCCGGGCAGCTCCATCCGCTTCCCATCGCAACCGATCAGTGCCGGAGAACCAAGTCGAAGCATCTGATTCAACTCGCGAATCTGAGTAACCTCTGTCTCCGGTAGTGCAATCGGCTCTGTTGGCATGGCTGACTCCAAGCCCCATAGTAGCATGTAGTCGAATCAATCGAATCCTATTCGAATTAAACGAAAACAGGAAATCGCCATCCCGGCCCATCTTCCTTTAGAAGCCTGGGCACGTGAAGATGCCAGCGATGACCCGGAGAAGTTAAGCGCCGCTCAGAAGGAACTCGACGAGTTCAAGAAGGCGATGAACGAAAACCGCGCCGCTTGAGACGAGCGAATCCTCTTCACCTGCACACCGCCTGAAACGGTTCAAGAAGAGGGCTGACAAAGTTAACAAACCTGCGTAGAATCATCGTTGGTACCATTAGAAGCGCACAGGCAGCGCAGGCACGGCTCGAGCGGGCCAGGAACTCGCCCATCCTGCCGGGCCGAAGCGAGTCCGTTGTGCGCCTGTTCCCCAAAAGCTGAGGGCATTTATGACCATCATGGTTGAACTTCCTCCGGAGATTGAAGAGCGGTTTCTTGCTCAAGCAAGAGCCCGTGGAGTCTCCGTGGGTGCGTACGTTCAAGAATACCTCACGCGCTCTAGTCAACCCATCATGGAGCGGCCAAAGCTATCAGTAGAGGAAGTGAACAGAATCCTTGATGAAGCGGCGGATTTGGTCCCTGCTGGGGTACCGCCCCTCTCCGATGAAGCGGTGAGCCGCGAGAACATCTATACTCGCGAAGACGAATGGTAGTTGTGTGCGGATTTTAGCGGATACAAATATTCTTCTGCGCAGGATTCACCGAAACCATCCACAGCATCGCCAGACCAGAGAAGTCATAGCGGAGATTGTTCAGCGCGGCGACGTGCTGTGTGTGACCGCGCAGAACCTAATCGAGTTCTGGGCCGTCTGCACCAGGCCGGTCGAAAACAACGGCCTTGGCCTTCTTCCAGCCCAAGGATGATGATTTCGGGTGGTCAATCCCCAGGCTATTGAGAATTGCTGCGCAGTGTCTTTTCCTTCATCTCCGTGCTCCAGTGGCGCGGAAGTTGCGACCGGCGCCCCTCAAAGAACACCCAGCTATGGTTGGTTCCTTGGAGAAAGTACAGCCTCTGGCCGCCAGCCACCGCTTCAACTCTCTCGCGGTCATGGCTTAAGAGTATCCGATTGGATAAGCACAGGCAAGCGAATCCAGTACGCGCGCAAATCTCAAGCCCACCGAGCCGCAACAATTTCTTCTTCAATATTGGTCCACAGAACTAGGGTGCCGCCGACTGACTGCCCTCCTGGTACGCGGAAAGCCAACTTCCTGGCTCCCTCAAACTCACCCGTGACAAGGTGTTGAGATTTATATTTCCCCCAGAATCAATCACTTACAAAAATCCCGCATTCAACTACCCCATTTTCCTCCTCTAGATTGAAAGCAGGAGAAGTCAACCATGACAGACGAACAAAAGAATCGGCGCGCCGAATTAGCCCGCGAAAACGGACGCAAAAGTCGCGGTCCCGTCTCACCCCTAGGCAAATACGCCAGTTCCATGAACGCGATCGCCACCGGAAAACATGTCAAAGTCCACAAAGAAATCTTTCCCGAATGCGACATCTTGTACTCAACGGACGACCGAGAATCTTTCGTCCGGCTCCACCAGAGGCACTTAAAACAATACAAGCCCCACTCGGAATGCGAACACTCCGTCGTCCGTCAGATGACCTGCGAACTATTCGATTTTCAACGCCTCAGCGAAGTCGAAACGTTAGCCATACAACGAAATCTCGACTCAGTGCTCCGAGAACACCCCGATGTCAATCAAGCCGAACAACTCCTCCAAGGGTTTCATCGGGCCGCGACCGAAGACAAAATGCACCGGTTCCTCGAACGGAAAAAGAAAGGGCACTTGAATGCCTACAACTCGATGCAAAGAAATCTCATCCAGCTCCGCAAAAATTTCCCGATGCAGCCGCCGGAGCCCATCGATATCTCCGCCGACAGCAATATGATCGAACCGCTCCTGCCCAGCCCCGAAGTCGTCGAAGAAATGCTCGGCATGGCCGACCAGGCAAAAAACGAACCGGAATTCGAACTTCCCGCCTACGTACTTAACCTCCTGGAGAATGAACAACTTATGGCGATTGTCGCTCCAACCTACGAGTGCGGCGAAATTCTGGTCCGGTTCGGTCGTCGGAAGCCGCCCGTCGCGGCGTAGGAACCAAATATGCGGCTAATTCAATCTCGTCCGGTGCAAATCAAGTCCGTCCATCGGGCGGAACAAAAGCAAATCAGCCCAAGTACACCACAAGTGTCTCTACCCCTGCCCTCCGTCTGGGCCAGGCAAGCGCTCAATTTCCATCCCGACGAAAAGCAAGCCGAAATCCTCGATTGCGCCGACCGCCGCGTCATCGTGCTCTCCTCTCGCCAAGTCGGAAAAAGCACCGTCGCGGCCATCCGAGCGCTTTACTTGGCCGTTTCCCAGCCCGACACGTTCATCATGCTCGTCGGTCCCGTCGGCGCACAAGCCGGCGAAATCCTCGCCAAAGCGCGCCAGTTCGCCGCCGTCCTCGGCTTTCCGCTCCGCGGCGATGGCA
>JANXMS010000238.1 GCA_025354525.1 Acidobacteriota bacterium | reverse complement strand
GAAGCAGGTCCTAAGTGAAGACCTGAGAGAACGCTTTCTAAAATAGAGTAGCGTTCTGGAAAAAGCTTTGACTCGTAGGCCATAAGAAAAACGGGACACAACTGAAGACAACACAATTCGTAAGAGAAGCGCACCACCTTTTCGAGAGCGCCCAACAACTTCTTTTCAGGGGAGCTCCTCAGGGCTGCCCTTCTCGTCGTTTTCAACATTCGCACTTGCAACATCCTTACGCGCTTGGAGCTATAAGCTCAGCTCGTGTCGCATACAGGAAAGAAGGAAGAGCAGTACTTCGTTCCTGATCATTTCAAGAGCAAGAGGAAGTTCAGTACTCGTTTCTCGTGCATCATACAGCCAGCAGTGCAGCCTTATCGTCCTCAGCACATAGATTGCGGTGTGCGCCTGCCGACTAGACTATAACAGAGCCGCGCACTTCAATTTTTGAGCGGGCTGATTTCTGAGGCAACAGCACCTCGAGTACGGCCCCAAGCGGGGCAGCATCGGACAGTGCCTGCTCTTTACGAACAACGGCGACTTTCACCCCCTCAAGGTGAGCCGGAAGGCCGCAGGGACGGACGGAGAAGCTTGGCGGCGGGTTTTGCGTCCATGAGATCTGTGGCGGGCCGATGACAAACAAACTACGAAGAACGGCAGCCATGCAGCCTCAAGTGAATAATGGATAGCGTGTAGACATGCAGGGAAGATTGCCGCACTCGGACTTTGACAGACAACGGCAAGAGCACAGCCTGTTTTCCGGTTGTCCGGGTCTTATTTTCTTGGATGCTTATCACTGACGGCGCTGCTGAATGCAATTGAGAGATGCAAGTGTGTCCGGTACAAGACAGAGAGGGTCTTCCCGTTCCACGTACGCCAGCCCATCCTCCGCCAAATACTGATCGAACGCCCCCTGAATCGTCCCCACATAGCCCTTGTGCATCAAAACCCGAGCAAAATGCGGTCGACCCGTCATCGTCTTCCCAATCGCCTCCACCTCCGCCAGCGTAATCGCCACCCCCACCTCATTCAGCTTCGCAATCAGCCGAACGTTCCGATCCCGCCGATACGCCTGCTGCTCCCGCAGCCATTCCCGAAACGCCACCGTTGGTGCCGAGTTCGGAAAATAGGTCAGCAAATGCACCGTCTTTCCATGAAACTTCGTCGAAAGCTCAATCCCACAAACCAGATCGAATCCAAAACTCTCCGCGTACGGCAGAGCCTGCTCATACCCAAAAAGCGTATCGTGATCTGTAATCGCCAGCGCCCGTAACCCAACCGCTCGCGCCCGATCTATCAACTCGTGAGGGGTATCGGTCCCATCCGAGGCATCCGTATGGCTATGTAAGTCGATCAACCTCTAGGTTACTCGATCAGCCCCAACTCCTGAAGCCTTGCCCACACTTTGGCTTCGCTCTCCTCAATCGGCTCACGCGCCGTATCGCACCGGACATCCGGATCGAGCGGAGCCTCATAGGGGTCCGAAACGCCCGTAAAATGCGTTATCTCGCCCGCCAACGCCTTCTTATACAACCCCTTCACATCCCGCTCAGCCAGCACGCTAACCGGCGCGTCCATGAAAACCTCGACGAAATTTTCCACCCGCGCCCGTACCTCGCCCCGCGCCTCCCTATACGGCGAAATCGCCGCGGTAATCGCAATCACCCCGTTCCGCGCCAGCAACTGCGCCACAAACCCAATCCGCCGGACGTTCGTATCCCGATCCTCCCGCGAAAAACCCAGCCCCTTCGAAAGGTGCTCCCGCACCTCGTCCCCGTCCAACAACTCGACGCGTGCCCCCTGCGCCTTCAGCCGGTCATAAATCCGCTGCGACAGCGTCGACTTCCCCGCCCCGCTCATCCCCGTGAACCACAACGCAAATCCCTTATGCATTCCCTTGCAACACCTGTTCCAGTAACACGTCCACCGTCCTCATCACCTTTCCCGCCGGCGTAAAATGCAAACCGCACTCCTTGTCCGCCGAATCTTCCCACCACCACCGACCCGCCCGCTCCCCCTCGCCCGCCTTCGTCGCCCTCGTACAAGGGCCACACCCTATCGAAGGATAGCCCTCCGCGTACAAAGGATGCTCCGGCACCTCGTGCGCCGCCAAATACTCTCCCACTTGCCCCGAACTCCACTCCGCCAGCGGACTCAGCTTCACCTTCCCACCCACCTCGCTCACAGCCGCCACACTCTCCCGCGTCGCCGATTGCTCCCGCCGCAATCCCACCGCGTAGGCATCCAACTCCGCCAACTTCCGCTCCAACGGACGGACCTTTCGAATCTGGCAGCACAACTTCCGCTCCGGCACTCCCCCATAGAAGAGGTTCGGACCGTGTTGCATCACCATCCCCTCCACCTCGTCCCCGGCGGGCTGAACCATCTCCACCGAAATCGCGTATCGCTCCCGCACCCGCTCGATCATCGTGTACGTCTCCTCCGGAAGACGACCCGTATCCAACGTCAAAATCCGTACCCGACGGTCCAACCGCACCGCCATATCCAACAAAACCATACCCTCGCGCTGAAACGAGGTCGTGATCGCAAAACGATCTCCAAATTGCGACATAGCCCATCGCAATAAATCCTGAGGCGGAGTGCCGGAGGCGGGAAATGAGCAAGTCATGGAATCACCTCCAATCCTATCAGATTAGTATGGATTGAGTCTAACGCCGAATCCGAGGCTTTTTATACACCATTGCTCGGTGCTTCTTTGAGTTGTACACCGGGGGCTTAAACTTCCTTGTCCGACTGCGCCGCATCCCAGCGCCCTCCCCCGGGCCAGCACTCGCTTCCACCGACCGCTCCCGACTACCCATCGCCGCCAAAATCGCCTCCTCCGCCTCAGCCCTGAAGTCGCCCTCCACCGGCGAGCCATCCACCGCCCAAGCCACCGAGATACCATCAGCTCCCCGATACATCCAAGCCAGTCCGTGGTCATGCAAAGCCCCGCTCTGCGCCCAACCCGCCTCCCCCACACTGTCCACAAAACGAACCAAATCCGGCATCGACCCCGCCAATCCCGCCGCCCCGCCCCACCGCCGTACCTCCGATGTAGCGCTCAAGCCCGTCCGCTCCATGCCCAGCGGAGCCAACACCCGCTCCCGCACAAACGCCTCATAAGCCTGTCCACTCACTTTCTCTACAATCGCCCCCAGCAGAAGCGCCCCGACGTTCGAGTACTGCCGACGAGACCCCGGCGCAAAATCCAATGGCTGCCCGGCGATCGCTCGGAGAAGCTCCCCCGTCGTTCGCCCCGTTTTCATCGACGCCGCGACGACGTCTTCGTCCCGTCCCGTCGCCGTCCGGTCCCATCCGCCCGAATGCTCTATCAAATCCCGAACCGTAATCGAGTCCAATCGGCGGTCTCGCCTCCAAGACACAAACTCCGGCACAATCGCCCACGCTGGCTCATCCAACCGCAGCCGACCTTCGCCCACCAAAACCATCGCCGCCGCCACCGTAATCGGCTTCGAACAGCTCGCAATCGGGAAAACAGCATCGTCCGCACTACGACCAAAGCCACGAGTGGATACGAACTCCCCATCCCGCACAATCGCCAGAGCTCCACCGGAAATCCCGTATTTCGCTAAAACCCCAGCAAATGCCCGCTCCGCTGCCGCACCACCCCCCCCATCCGGCAATGCTCCGGCACACACCGGCAAACAAAAGATTGCAACGGCGACTAGATTGCGGAAAATAGGCGAAAGGCTTTTCATGCGTCCCTTGAGTTGTTATCGGCTCGTCTTGGCAATTACTTTAGGCCTATCTCTGTGGGCGCAACAACCCCGTCGCGTCATCGTCGATACCGACGCCGGCACCGACGACCTGCTAGCCCTTCTCTTCCTGCTCCAACGCACCGACATCCAAATCGAAGCCATCACCACCGTCCACGGCCTCGCCAATCCCACCGCCGGCGCCGAAACCGTCACCCGTCTCCTGGCTTTCTGCAAGCAGACCAAGATCCCCGTCTTCATCGGGGCCGCCCGCCCCCTAGAAGGCACCTCCGCCTTCCCCTCCGAATGGCGCGCCGCCGCCAACCGACTCCTCCGCCAACTCCCCGCCTCCACCGTCGCTCCACAAAACGAACCCGCCGCAGCCTTCCTCAAACGTCGCCTCCTCCACGGCCCCACCGTCGACGTCCTCGCCCTCGGCCCACTCACCAACTTCGCCCTCGCTCTCCACCACGAACCCCGCCTCGGCTTCGCCGTCCGCGAACTCACCTGGATGGGCGGTGCCCTCCGCGTTCCCGGAAACGTCCCCGCCGCCCCCGACGCCGAATGGAACGCCTTTCTCGATCCTGTCGCTCTCGAACGCGTCCTCGCCACCAGCTGGAAACTCCGCTTCGTCAGCCTCGACGCTACCAGCCAAGTCCCCTTCACCATCGCAGATCTCGAACGCATGGAGGCCCTCCGCCTTAATCCCGCCACCTGGCTAGCCGTCGAACTCCTCCGTACCGAAGCCAACTCCATCGCCAAAGGTCAATACTTCGCCTGGGACCCCCTCGCCGCCGCCATTCTCGTCGCCCCCTCTCTCGCCCAATTCGAAAACGTCGCCATCAACGTCCGAAAGCGATCCAGCCAACGCGGCCGCCTCATCCGCGTCCCCGCCCTCAAACCCAATGTCACTTTCGCCACCGCCGCCGACGCCGCCAAGTTCCAACGGCTCTTTTGGTCTGTATTGCTCTTGTAACGCAATTGACACAACTGTGGCATCCTATTGTAAACCGCATGGGAGACACTAGAAGCCTTATGAACTTTTCAAAACTGGGTACGGGGATCGCTCTGGCCCTCCTCGCCTCCACAGGCATGGCCCTCGCCCAATCGACACTGGGCGTCGTCGTCGGAACGGTGAAAGATTCCACCGGTGCCGTCCTCACCGCAGCCACCATCCGCCTCACCAACACCGGCGAAAATACGTCTCGCGATGGCAAAGCCACGGCCGATGGCAGCTTTGAATTCCAAAACGTCAAGCCCGGCGTCTACGCAGTCAAAATCTCCGCCCCTGGCTTCCGCGCCTACGCCGCTTCCGATATCCGCGTCGCCGCCCGCCAAACCGTCCGTATTGACGCCGACATGCAACTCGGCGACGTCACCCAGGTCGTCGAGGTCTCCTCCTCCGCCGGCGTAATCGCCACCGACTCGCCCGTCATCTCCTCCACCCTCTCCGCTGAAAAAGTGCTCAACCTGCCCGCCAATGTCCGCGGCGTCAGCACCAGCCCCTACGCCCTCATCGCCACACTTCCCGGCGTCCAAGCCGACAACGGCGGCGGCTACTCCATCCAAGGCGGTCTCCCCGCTCAAAGCGAGTCCTCCGTCGACGGCATCTCCATCACCGCCGCCACCGGCAACTCCCCCCAGCGGAACCTTTTCCCCAGCGTCGAGTCCATCGCCGAAATTCGCGTCCAAGGCGTCGGCAACAACGCCGAGTTCGGTCAACCCGGTGACGTCACCGCCATCTCGAAAGGCGGCGCCAATGCCCTCCACGGGGCCGGATACTGGTACCACCAGAATCGCGCCCTCGACGCCCGCTCCTTCGGCCAAGCCGCCCTGCCCTCAAAAATCTCCAACGTCTTCGGCTTCACCGTCGGCGGCCCGCTCGTTTTGCCCAAGCTCTACAACGGCAAGAACCGGACATTCTTCTTCTTCACCTATGAAGCCCTCCGCCTCCCCCGCCAGTTGACCATCCAGAACACCGTCCCCACCGCCGCCATGAAGGCCGGCAACTTCAACGGCGAAGCCGGCGTCATCGTCCGCGACCCGCTCACCGGCCAGCCCTTCCCGAACAACACCATCCCCACCAACCGGATCAACCCCGTCGCCCGGGCCATTCTGCCGTTCTACCCGGATCCCAACCAAGGCAACACCAGCCGCGTCGCCAACGCCAACTACATCAATAACCTCGACGGCACCACCCGCAGCAACCAGTTCGACGTTCGCGTCGACCACCAGTTCACGTCCAAGCACATGATCTTCGGCCGCCTGTCCCAGAAGTCCAACCCCTCCCAGTCCACCAATAGCCTCCTGCTGCCTAACGACACCACATTCAACGACCATCGCCAAGCCGTCGTCAGCTACACCTGGACCATCTCCCCCACTCTGCTTAATGAGTTCCGAGGCGGCATCTCGTTCTCGAAAAGCGGCTCCGAGTTCCTCTTCGATGGCCGTAGCTTTACCAACTCGCTAAAGCTTCAGGACATCCAGAAGGACATCTTCTTTAACGCCCTCCCCAACTTTGGCATCCAGAATCTCACCGGCTTCTCTAAGGGACGCCCTGGCCGCGGAGCCAGTTGGAACACCCAGTACATCGATAACCTCACATGGAGCAAGGGCAAGCACACCGTCAAGTTCGGCTTCGCTCTCCGCCAACTCCGGGCCGAAAGCAATCTCGGTTTCACCGGCGGGGACAACTACGGCAACTACAGCTTTTCCGGCAACTTCTCAAACGCCCCGTTCGGCGACTTCCTGCTCGGTGCGCCCATCCAGACGAGCGTCTCCGTCGTCCAGTCCGACAACGATGGCCGCGGCACTCATTACCAAGCCTACGTCCAGGACACCTTCCGCGCCACCTCGCGCCTCACCCTCGACCTCGGCCTCCGATACGAGTTCCAGCCGGGCTATAAGGACGCCGGCTTCAACATCGCCAACTTCGATCGCACGGTGCCCGTCACCGGTCGCGTCATCACGATGTCCGATCCGCAAGCCATCAAGCTCGTCGCCCCGGCCACCCTGCTCAGCGTCAACGCCTGTCCCGCCGCGGCCATCGGCGGCGTCCCCTGCACCCCCTTCGTCACGGCCAAAGAAGCCGGCCTACCCGAAGCCCTTCGTAAGAACTACGCGACCCAGTTCCTGCCCCGTCTCGGTTTTGCTTACCGCCTCGGCGACAAGACCACCGTTCGCGGCAGCTACGGCATCTACAACATGGCCCTGCTCGGGTCCGTGTTCTTCTCGCTCACCGGCACCGTCCAGAGCGACGTCCGCCAATTCAACAACGCCGGCTCGGACGGTCGCCCGCTCTTCTATCTCCCTCAGACTCGCCCGTCTGGCGTCGGCGGCGTCCGTGGCGGCTCGCTCGGCACCTTCGAATTCCGCACTGCGAATCAGATCGATTTCCGCCCGCCGTACATGATGCAGTGGGGTCTGTCGATCGACCGGCAGGTCACGAACTCCATGGGACTGCGCGTTTCCTACATCGCCAACAAGTCCACCAATCTTCCCTGGGCACCGGACCTGAACCAGACCCAGCCGTCCACCAACTTCTTCACCCAGCGCCCGTTGACCGATCGTCCCTTCCCGAACTGGGGTCTCATCTATAGCCGCGACGCCGGTGCCAATTCTATCTACCAGGCCTTCCAGACCGAACTCAGCCGCCGCTTTTCGAAGGGTCTCACTTTCAACGCAGCCTATACGCTGGCCAAACACCTCGGCGACAACGCCGGCCCCGCCAGCTCCGGCTTCGCAGGCGAGACCGGTGGCGGTCGCGTGACCAACTCCCAGAATCGCCGCGGCGACCGTGGCGACGTCTACGCCACCCGCCGCCACCGCAGCATCAATACCCTGGTTTACGAACTACCCTTCGGAAAAGGTCGCCAGTTCATGGCCTCCGCCAACCGCGCCGTCGACGCCATCCTCGGCGGATGGCAGATCTCGTCCATCCTGAGTCTGCAGAGCGGACCGTTCTTGACCCCAACCTTCAGCGGCGGTGACCCTTCCGGCACCAACGCTCCCGCTCGCGGAACCCAGCGCCCCGACCGTCTCGCTGACGGCTCGGTCGCCAGCCCTGACCGCAACCTTTGGCTCGACCGCGGCGCCTTCATCTGCCCCGGCCGCACCGTCGGCGCGACGCAGTTCAACTGCGCTGTCGGTGCCGTCCCCAACCGCGATCCGAACCCCATCGGCCGCTTCGGCAACTCTGGCGTCGGCATCATCACCGGCCCCGGAACCTTCGGCTGGAACATGGGTATGGCGAAAAGCTTCTCTCTGGTTGAGCGAGTCACGCTGCGTATGGAGGCCTCGTTTACCAACGTGCCGAACTCCGTCAACCTGGGTGACCCGGTCTCGGACATCACCAACAACAACTTCGGCCGCATCACCGGAACCCGAGGAGTCGATTTCGGTGGCGGACGCACCGGCCAAGTAGGTCTGCGACTACAGTTCTAACTGGAGTCGTTCTTCCGACGGCGCGGAGCAGTTCCACCGCGCCGTCGGAAGGACAGGTCGCACCAATGGCATTGTCACAGCCAAATGCACCCGCGGCACCATCTCCCCCGTTTCCGCTTCGGTCGAACCAATCCCGTTAGAGCGATACCCGCCTCAAATGGAGGCGTTCTGGAAACCCGAACTGCCGGCCCCGTATTGGGCGGACATCAAACCACGTTTGTCCTAGCTCAGGGCCCCGTCAATGCATGCGCTTGTCGTCGATCTCGCCGAGGCTCTCTCTCCCGACATTGCTCCTGATCTCTTCAGACGTCGCAGATATGCTCTCTTTTAGGTCAAGACTTGCTGTAATTCTGTTTGCGACTCCATATCTAACGGGGGCCGTGTTACCTTGCGGTAGGCAGTCGTCGCATTCAAAATAGCCGTTTGTGGCCTTTGGCATATGGGCACTGTTACCGCGGCCTGCCTCGCCTCCGCCGGGCATGAAGTAGTGGGCCTGGATGAAGATCCGGCCTTGATTGACCAACTCTCGGCCGCCGTTTTACCGGTGGGCGAGCCCGAATTGGCGGATCTATAGCAAGTCTTGACTTAACAGGGGGCAAAGCCGCGACGTCTGAAGAGATCCGGAGCAATGTCGGGAGAGAGGAAGAGGGATAGAGCCTCGGCGAGATCGACGACAAGCGCATGCATTGACGGGGCCCTGAGCTGGGACAAACGTAGTTTGCAGTCCGCCCAATACGGGGCTGGTAGTTCGGGTTTCCAGAACGCCTCCATTAAGGCGGGTATCGCTCTAGAGGCCACGACGACCATCGGCCGGTTCGACGACGGCATTTTTCTACCGGAGCAGCGTTTTATCGACGTAAGGCGTAGCCAGGATGAGGACGCCGAACGACTCCCCCATGCCGACGCGGCGTCCGAGGAAGTCCATCGCCGAGCGAACCGGTGAAGCGGGCCCGGACAATCAGGCGCCCGCCGGTTTCTCCGATCCGTGGCGCTTCGAGGTAGGCGAAGGTGCACCTATCTATTTTTGAGCCGCGGACGTACTAGCGTCCCTCCGCCGTAAAGACCTGCTCGCTGAGGACCTTTTCGAGCATGCGAAACGGAAGGTGCAGTTCGACGTCAGCCCAAGCTGTGGCGGGCAAGACGAAGAAGAAGAGAGCGCGGAACAACAAGTGCCGAGTTTACTGCGACAATGACCAGATGGTCGTTGAATTGGATGGGGTCCGCCTGCACTTGGCGCATCCCGATGAACTCAGTATTGAATGGGTAGGACAGGACGAAGTTCTGCGCCAACTGCTGGCCGCTTGGCTGGTGATTGATGAGCGAGACCTGCCGATGAGCCCACGTCTGGTGGGTAAGCCCGGTGTGGGCAAGACAACGCTAGCTTACGCCGCTGCGAAGCGGTTGGGGCGGGAAGTCTACATCATGCAGGCGACCTCGGATACGCGTCCTGAGGACCTGCTGGTGACCCCCGTGATTGAGGGCGAGGGGCAACTGCGTTACGTTGCTTCGGCGCTTGTGACGGCGATGATCCGCGGCGGCGTCTGCATTCTGGACGAGGGCAACCGGATGAGCGAGAAGTCCTGGGCTTCTCTGGCACCTTTGCTCGACAACCGGCGCTATGTTGAGTCGATCATCGCGGGCATCAAGATTAAGGCCCATCCGTTGTTCCGCATCGTTTCGACGATGAACGACGACAGTTCCACGTTCGACCTGCCGGAGTACATCCACTCTCGGCTACAGCCGCAGATCCTAATCGACTTCCCGAACTACGACGAAGAGTTAGCGATTCTGCGGGAAAACCTGCCGTTTGCCGACGACAGCATTCTGGAATACGTCACCGAGTTTCTGCAACACGCCCACGCGGCCGACGAACGCTACTCCGCCCGCGACGGCATTAACATCGCGCGGTACACGTGCAAGCTGAAGCATATGGCCAAAGACTCCGCGATGGCCGGCGACGCCATGCGAACGGCCATTCTCGAAACGCTAGGCGAAGAGGCCCTGCGGTATGTTCCCCGGGACTGACGACGCCGGCAGCCTGCGGCGCGGCGCATGGCGCTACTTCCCGGTGGTGCCGGGTCGGATGGAGTTTGCCATCGAAGTCCGGCAGACGATTCTGACCGAGCTTCCGAAGGTAGTCGCGGTGGAATTGCCGCATACGTGTGAAGAGTTCTACCTGCGGGCAATCGACCGGCTGCCCCAGTTTTCCGCCCTGATGTATCCCACCCCGGACGCGCTCGAATTCGACGACGACTCGTTTGTCTACGTGCCGGTGGAGCCTTGCGACCCGTTCGTGGAAGCGGTCCGGACGGCACGCGAGATCGGGGCCGAAGTGCTGTTTATCGAACCGAGCTTACAAGACCGGCCCCATGTCCCGGCCAGCTACCCGGACCCCTACGCGGTCCGCCGGATCGGCCTTGAAAAGTACACGGAGGCTTATCGCCTGAATCCTCCGCCCCGGCACGAAGATTTGGAAGCCCATGCGGCTGGCATGGCGTGGCGGCTGCAAGGTGCGGATCCGTTCGCATCGACGCTTATTCTGGTTTCATTCAATCTGCTCGACCCGCTGCTGGACGCCATGCAGATCCCTCAGGAAGAGCCCGCCAAACGGGTGAAGGCGTCCGGAGTACGTTTGGTGAACCCGGACCCTGAGTGCTTGGCCGAGATCACGACCGAGATGCCGTACTTGCAGCAACGTTACGAACTGTGGCGTATCGCTCGCAAAGATTACGCGTTGATTGATCGGCAGCGGGCCAATTTCGACCTCTTCCGAGAGGCCGAGGCGGCCTATCACACGAGCACTGGGGACACCGTGACCCATTGGCAACGGCGCTTGCTGGCTAAGTACACGCGGAACTTGGCGCGAACCGCCAACGATCTCGTGGCCGGGCTGTTTGATGTGACGCTGGCGGCACGTTCCATCGTCGACGACAACTACGGCTGGGAGGTTTGGGAACTCGCCAACAAGTACGCCGCGCAGCAGATTGCGCCCGACATGGAGACGATGCGGATCCAGGCTGACGACGTCTGGCTGAACACGAAGAAGATTCGCTTGCGGCGGCGGTTGCCGAGGCCCAAGCAGCGGCTGATGCCCCGAGGCCTGAAACAGCGGAAGAAGGAAAAGGAGCCCGGCGACTGGAAACATAATTTGGACGGCGAATCGATCTGCAGCTTTCCGCCGGAGGATCTTGAGATCGAAAACTACGGTCGGGTGCTGAAGGACAAAGCGCGGCGCCTGTTGAGTGAAGACCGGATGCGAGTGCAGGAATTCACGACTTCGCTGCTGGACGGCGTGGACCTGCGGGAGACGCTGCGGAACTGGCACAAGCGCAAGATCTTCGTCCGCGAGAGCAACCGGATCAACGGCGACGTGGGGGCGCTGTGCGTGATCTTCGAGGAGGATCTGGACGATAAGTACACCTACTTGGCGACGTGGCAGGGCGAGCATCAAAACGAATCGGATATGGCGTTTTACGCAACCAACCCGGCGGAGCACGTCGTCGGCCCGGGGATTGGCCGCGCGGAGTATGGCGGCTTTCTGATGACGCTGCCGGCACGGCGCATGGCCTACGTTTGGAGCGACCCTGATTATGCGTTCGCCGAGTCGAAATCGGAGACTCTGCTGCTGGCTGCTCTCGACTACTCGGTGGAACGCCACGTGGTTTACGTAGCGGGGAAACCGCCTCGGAGCGTGTTCCGTTCGATCGCTAGCCGGTTGAATCGATCCATCATTTACATCCCCATCGGGGCCCTTTCGAGCGACAAGGTGAAACGATTGCGGGTGGTGCATATTCTAGATAGTTATGCGCGCCGCAAAGAGGCGAAGGACTTCATATGGTGATCTGTCGCCGGTCGTTTCTGGCTATTTTCACCGCCGGGATTGCGCCAGCACAGAGCGATCGAACCAGTCCAGCCCTGAAGGAAGCCCTCACGATCGGGCTCAACACTGCCGTCGACCTGACCGGTCGGCTGGATGGCTATTTTCGAAACGAAGCCATTAAGATATTGATGCCGGAGCAACTGAAGCCTTTGGTGAATGGGCTCACGATGATCGGTATGCGAGGGAAGGTTAATCAGTTTGTGATGACCATGAACCGGGCAGCGGAACAGGCTGCTCCACTGGCCAAGCCGATCTTTGCCGATGCGATTAGGACATTCAATTTCAACGACGCTCGGGGGCTGCTCTCGGGTGGCGATACGGCCATCACGGACTTCTTCAAAAACAAGACGAAAGAACCGTTGGCAGTGGCCTTTCGGCCACCGGTGGTGGATGCGATGTGACAGACCGGAGCAACTAAACAGTTCAACGACCTAATCGGTCGGTATCAAAAGCTTCCGTTCGCAAGCAAACACGTCGTGAATATTGAAGACTACGTGGTGGGGAAGGCCCTCGACGGTCTGTTCTACATGGTGGCGCAGGAAGAAACGAAGATGCGAAAGAACCCGGCCGCGCGGGTGACGTCCGTGCTTAGAGAAGTCTTCGGGCGACGGTAAGCCCGTCCCCCAACGGCAGCATGGAAAGTTCGATCCGGGGATCGGTGTGGAGCTTGCGGTTCAACGCTCGAATGGCGATGGTGTCGGGGTCTTGCTTCGAGGGGTCGATGACGTCGCCATGCCAGAGGACGTTATCGACGGCGATGAGGCCACCGGGGCGAACGAGTCGGAGACAGCGTTCGTAGTAGGCGTCGTAGTTGTTTTTATCGGCGTCAATGAAAGCGAAATCGAACTGGTCGGCCTGCCCTTCGGCGAGGAGTCGGTCAAGGGTCGCGACGGCGGGGCCGAGGCGCAAGTTGACTTTATCAGCAACGCCGGCTTCGGCCCAGTAGCGGCGACCAATGGTGGTCCATTCTTCACTGACATCGCAAGCGATTACCTGGCCATCGGGCGGCAGGGCGAGCGCGGTGCAGAGGGCGCTGTAGCCGGTGAAGACGCCGATTTCGATCGTGCGACGGGCACCGATTAGGCGCAGCAGCAACTGCATGAACTGCCCCTGTTCCGGGGTGATCTGCATGACGGCGCGAGGCAGGGCGGCGGTTTCAGCCCGGAGCCGGGCGAGGAGAGGGTGGTCACGGAGGGAGACCTCGCGGAGGTAGTCGCTGAGGGCGGCGGTCATTTCGATATGCGCGGAAGACATCGTTACAAAGCTACCGCAACCCGAGAGCAGGAAACGGGTTCAGGTAAACATGAAACGTTTATTCTTGTCGGCGTGTTTGATGTTGGCGTTGGTCATCACCCCTGCTTTCGCCCAGAAGAAAGGCGGCGGCCAGAAGGCGATGCGCGCCGATCTGGATTCCGCGGTTCGCAACGGCAGCCTGAACGAACAGGAACGGGCCAAGTACGACGCCGCTATTAAGTTCCTTGACGGCTCGCGCGGAAAGCGAAAGTCCGGCGAGACGGTGGACCGCACCGCGATGCGGCAGGCGATGAAAGATTTGCAGCAGATTTCGCGAAGCGAAAACCTGAAGCCCGAAGACCGCGAAAAATTGGCGAAGTCGATGCCGACTAAAGGCCGACGCGCAAAGTAGCCGCGAGTGGTGGATAATCGGCTAACTCGCCGTCAGCGACCACAGTGGCCAGCAACTCCAGCGCCTCTTGGCGCTGCCCGGCCTGAGCAGTTCAGGCGCACGATAGACGTGGGCTTCACCTTGTGCGGATTGCTATAGAGCACTACGATGTGGGGCCAGTCGATGGGTCGCCATAAGTAGGCCGCCGCGATGCTCGCTTCAAAGTGCCAAGGACTCAGTTCCGCAGGTGCGAGCGCTTGGTAACCGAGAACGGCGCGGTGCGGGGCGATAGGTGAAGGGAACCGCGCGGCATGGAGATAGAAGAGGCACGGAGAGCCTGGGTTTCTGCCGTACCGAGGCCGGAGTCGAGGAGACATTCCACCAGCCGAATGGCCTCTTCGCAGTGCTCCCCCCCGGCAGGGTTACCGGCATCGAAGAGCAAGTAGAGTGCGGTGTGTACGGCCGGCAGGCAGTCCGCGCTGGAGGTGACGCCCTGTTCCTGGATGATCCGTTTGGCTCTCACGAAGGCGCTGGGCGATGGTCTCCGTTGGAAGCAGAAACGGGCTGGCTATCTCGGCGACACTACAGCAAGTCCTGACTTAACAGAGGGCATATTCGCGACGTCTGAAGAGATCAGGAGCAATGTCGGGAGAGAGGAAGGGGGAGAGATCCTCGGCGAGATCGACAACAAGCGCATGCATTGACGGGGTCGGTACTTCGGGTTTCCAGAACGCCTCCATTAAGCCGCTGACGGTCTTGAGGATTAGAGCGACGTGGCTTTCGGGCGGGATGGCCGGGTGGCAACAGAGGAGGATCAGTTGCAGCGTATCGTCGATCGCGGGCGGTGCGTGCAGGAAGAGCGGCTCGCAACCGGGTTGCCTCGCGCTGCGGCGAAGTTGATCGACGGCGTAGCGCCGGGCGGCGAGGTGCAGCCCAGCGGCGGGGTTCGGCGGGACGCCGCGAAAGGGCCAAGTGCGAAGCGCTCGGATCAGCGCTTCCTGCACTGCGTCCTCGGCCAAACCGAGATTGGCGCGTCGAAACAGGTTCTCGACGAGGTCTTGCACGGGCGTACATCACGTCGACTTGGCGGATCTCGCTGCGGCCAAAATCGATGAGCGGACAGCTCCGGGCCAGTTCGACGGCCTCCTTGGAGTCGACCGCTTCGATGGGGAAGGGGCCATCGATCACGCCGAGCTTAGTCCGCTGGCGAGACGTGCCGTCTTGCAGCTTATTGCTGCCTCTCCTGCGCCCTTCGGCGGCGATCTTGGTGGCCCAGGCCGTGTAGCGCTCGATGAGCCCTGCCTCTCGGCAGGGCTCATCGAGAAGAACGGGGAATCCGTTGGATTGTGAAGGAGGACGCGAAATTGACTGATGACCTATAACGAATGAGTTTGGCGATATTCGACCACGGCCGCAATTAATCCTGCGATCGTAAATTCCTTGGCCTCGGCACTGACGGTGAGCCCGTGCTGGCGAGCCGTCTCGCTGGTCGCCGAACCGATGGAAGCGACCAGTGCACCGCGCTCGAGCAGCCGTCCGCCACCCAGAGCCAGAAAATTCTTCACGGTGCTGGAACTCGTGAAAGTGACCCAATCGGCGGCGGCGACAGCGGAAAGGCCGGTGGCCGGGACGACGGTCCGATAGGCCTCAACGATGTCGACCTGAGCGCCGCGTTCCCTCAGCGCATCGGGCACTATATCGCGAGCCAGGGCGGCACGAGGCAGCAAGATCTTTTGCCCAGCGATCTCGAATTTCTCCAGCGCGGCAGCTAGGCTTTCGGCAACGTACTCTTCGGGAATTACGTCGATTTTGAGGTGGACGGCGGCCAGCGCCGAGGCCGTCGCCGGGCCAACGGCACAGAGGCGGGCTCGCAGTTGGCGCAAATCAAATGGGCTATCATCAAGCGCCGTGAGAAAGCCTCGAACGCCGTTGGCGCTTGTGAAAACGAGCCAATCGTAAGTTGAGAGTTGGGCGACCGCGGCGGCAAGCGGAGCAGGATCGAGCGGAGGCCGGATCTCTATCGTCGGTAACTCGAACACCTCGGCACCCAGCGACCGTAGCGGATCGGCCATGCCAACGCGGGTGGTAACGATGCGTTGGCCGAAGAGCGGCAGTTTTTCGAACCAGTTCAACTTCTCTCGCAACGCCACGACTTCGCCGATGATGACCGACGCCGGGGGCCGCATTTGGGCCGCCGCCACCCGTGCGGGCAGATCGGCCAAGGTCGCGACGATTGTCTGTTGGTCGGCCCTCGTGCCCCAGCGGACAGCCATCGCCGGAGTAGTGGGCGAACGGCCTGCCGCGATTAGCCGCGCCGAAATATCGCCAATCGCCGTGAGCCCCATATAAATCACTAGAGTTTCGGCGTGACCGATGCGGGACCAATCGATTCGGGCCGGGTCATGGCCAGTAACAAAGGTGACCGCGCTCGTGTGGTCCCGATGGGTCAGCGGAACCCCTGTATAAGCCGCAATGCCAAGAGCCGCGGTAACGCCGGGTACGATTTCATAGGGGATGCCCGCATCGACCAAGGCTTCCATCTCTTCCCCGCCCCGGCCGAAAATCAACGGGTCTCCGCCCTTCAATCGAACGACGATGTGACCCGCGCGAGCGTGCCCGATCATCAGCCGGGCGATCTCTTCTTGCGGCATGGCGTGATCGGCCTTCTTCTTGCCGACGTAGATGCGCTCTGCCGTGGCGGGGGCGAAATCAAGGATAGCGTCGCTGGCCAGGTGGTCGTGCAAGATGACGTCGGCACGGGCCAAGGCGTCCCGCCCCTTCAGCGTCAACAGGCCGGGATCGCCGGGCCCGGCACCGACCAGATAGACCTTCACTGGGCGTAAACCTGATCGAGAATCAAGCGCGCGCCGCCATCAAGCAAGCGGGCCCCCAACGCTGCGCCAAGCGCTTCTGGATCCATGCCCCGTGCGTCGACCCGGATCACAAGCGAACCGTCCGGCGAGATGCAGACAGCGGCCAAATGAAGCTCCGAGCCGGACAGAACCGCGTGGGCCCCCAACGGCACTTGGCAACCGCCGCCGAGCGCCCGTAGAGTAGCCCGTTCGGCTGTCACACAGAGCCTAGTCGCCGCATCGTCCAGCAGTTGCGCGGCGGCACAACCAGGGCCGGAGAGCAGCGTTTCAATGGCCAACGCCCCTTGCGCCACGGCGGGCATCATCACTTCCGGAGCTAGATATTCGGCAATATGCTCCCCCAAGCCCAGCCGATGCAGGCCGGCGGCTGCGAGGATAATGGCGTCATACTGGCCTTCTCGCTGCTTCCTCAGCCGGGTATCGACATTGCCTCGAATGTTCTCAATCTTCAGGTCCGGCCGCAGCGGATGCAGTTGGGACGCACGCCGCAACGAACTCGTACCGACGACCGCACCCGGCCTCAGTTCCGCAATTGTGCGGCCAACGACGACATCCCGCGGATCCTCGCGCACCGGAATCGCCGAGAGTACCAACCCTTCCGGCAGTTCGGTCGGCATGTCCTTACACGAGTGGACCGCCAAGTCGACACGCCCTTCGAGCAGCGCCTCTTCGATCTCTTTCGTGAACAGACCCTTCGACCCGATCTTCGACAGCGCGACGTCGGTGATCTTATCGCCGGTCGTCTGAATGATCTCAATCTTGACGGAAAAGCCCCGTTGTTCGAGCTGGGCCTTCACCCAGTTCGATTGCCAGAGGGCAAGCTGGGAGCCGCGACTCCCGATGGTAAGCGAATTAGTCATCGTTTTCTAACCGGAACAGGCGACGCACGAGACTGACGGTTTGCCAGCCATCGTCTTGCGCGGCGCTCTTGCGAATCTCCGCAATCGCACCGTGTGCGACCTTGTTCATCAGGCCTTTCGTAAGCGCTTCCAGCGCCTCTTCCTGCTGGGGCGTCAACTCTCCAAACTTCGAACGAAGCCGCTGCAATTCGCCCCGCCGCAGATGGTCCAGATGTGCCTGCAACTCGACGATCACCGGCGTCGCCGCCCGGGACTTGAGACGGGCAACCAGCTTTTCCACTTCTTCAGCGATGATGGCTTCCCCGGTGGCCGCCTCCACTTCGCGCTCCTTCCGATTCTGGTCGACCACTCTGCCGAGGTCGTCAATGTCGTAAAGGAAGACGTTTTCGAGTTGGTTGGTCGAAGGCTCAATGTTTCGCGGGACGGCTATATCGATCAAAAACATCGGCCGACCACGGCGTTGGCCCATCGCTTTTTGCACCTGATCGCGGGAGAGGATGTAGTTGGGTGCCCCGCTCGATGCGATGAGGATATCGACTTGAGGCAAGCTTTGCGGATAGGCGTCGTAGTCGATGATCGTGCCGTCGAAGATGGAGGCCATCTCCTCCGCGCGAGAACGGGTCCGATTGGTCACCAGGATCTTTCCGACACCGTTGCGATGTAGATGCCGAGCGGCTAGTTCGCTCATCTTCCCTGCTCCCAACAACAGGACCCGGCAGTCCTTCAAATTACCAAAGATCTCCCGCGCCAATTCGACGGCGGCGAAACTCACTGAAACGGCATTCTGCCCGATCATCGTCTCCGTGCGCACGCGTTTGGCGACCGAAAAGGCGCGGGTCAGCACGGTGTCGAGATAGCCGCCGACTGCGCCCTCGTGCTTGGCCACGGCATAAGCCTGTTTCAACTGGCCGAGGATTTGCGGCTCGCCCAACACCATGGAGTCGAGCGACGACGCCACGCGGAAAAGATGCCGAATCGCCTCCCGGCCATCGTAGCCGTAGAGATGACCAGAGAGGTTGCGCCGTTCCAGATTGCGCGCTTGGCCCAAGAATTCTTCGAGGGATCGCTGCACGTCCACTTGGTCGTCCGTAGTAACGGCAATCTCCACGCGATTACATGTCGATAGGATCAAGCCTTCATGGAAGCCTTCCCGACCCCGCAGTTCGCGCAACGCCTCCGGTAGCGCGGCGTCCGAAAACGCGATGCGTTCGCGCACTTCGACCGGAGCGGTGCGATGATTCAGCCCTGTGACGTGCAGCTTCATCGTGCCAGCAGCGGACGCAAATCGGTGTGCGAAACCCAGGTCAAGGCGCTGAACAGCAACATATAGATGGAGAGAAACGCCGCCCGCCGCCCGCGCCAACCAGCGCCCGAGCGCAGGAACACCAGCACGAGGTAAAAGACCCACGTGAACAGGGCGATGTGCACCTTCCCTTCACTAATCCAGCGCGTGCCGGATTCGACGTAGGCCCAAGTGCATCCGGTGATCACCCCAGCGGTCGTACAAACAAAGCCAATCGCCATCGATCGGGAACTAAGCGAATCGAGAGTGCCCAGCGGCGGTAGACGGTCGAATAGACTACCGGTCAACTTTCGTTTCAAGTGGCGCTCCTGCATCAGGTAAAACACGGAACTCACCGCCATTAAGAGCATGGACACGTAACCGGCCAGAATCAGCAGCACGTGAGCCAGCAGCCAAGCGTCGCGCAACCCGGCCACCGACCAACTCTCCACCGGTACTGCCGTCGTGCCAATGAAGGCCATCACACAGGTGATCGGAAAAATGAAGATCGCCAGGCTCGAAAAATCGTAAAGCTTGTATACGATCAGGAAGGCGACCGCGATGAGCAGCGCACAAGCACTGATCGTTTGATGGAAGGTTTGTAGAGCCAGGTGCCCGCCCTGGATGGACTGTTCGACGATGGAGACGGCGTGGAGCAACGCGCCCGCCGCAAAGGCGTACAGCGCTGGCGAAAACAGTCGATTTGATCGGAGCCAGACGAAAAACAGGACATGGATCAAGCCGACCGCATAGAGCCCGGTGGCTGCCCGTAACCAAAATATACTAATCTCCTGCATCCGTTTGCCTCTTCATTATATCGATTAAGGATATGTCGACTTCATTGGCAGGAAAGAGAGCCCTCGTAACCGGAGGAACGCGCGGGATCGGCCGCGCTATTGTGGAACAGTTGCTGGCCGAAGGGGCACACGTTGTGCTCTGCGGTCGCGGCGATTCGGACTGGGCCGAGGCGGAACTTCGGACGGCTGGGTTTCAAAACGTTTACGCCACTGGCTGCGACGTTTCCATTCCGGAACACGTCGCGGGACTGTTTCAATTCGCCGATGCCAAATTGGGAGGCTTGGACATCCTGATTAATAACGCAGGCATCGGCATTTTCAAGCCGACGGCGGAACTGACGATTGAAGATTGGCGACATACTCTCGACGTCAACCTCAGCGGAACGTTTTTCTGCTCTCGGGAGGCTCTAACGCGGATGCGCGGTGCAGGCGGCGGCTACATTGTTAATCTTTCGAGCTTGGCGGGCAAGAACCCGTTTGCGGGCGGCGCGGCCTACAATGCTTCGAAATTCGGAATGAACGGGTTCAGCGAGGCCATGATGCTGGACCACCGTCAGGAGGATATTCGCGTTACGTACATCATGCCGGGCAGCGTGGACACCGATTTTTCTCCTCGGACCGCCGGAAAAGGTGCAGATTGGAAGATTGCTCCGCAAGATGTTGCCGATATGGTTCTTGCGGTATTGAAAATGCCTGCGCGGACGTTGGTGAGTCGGGTGGAAATCCGGCCAGCAAAACCCGGAAAATAGGCTCGGAAGACTCTGTAAGTTCAATCGGCTACTGAATTGCTCACACCCTGAATGAGGTATTCGGTGATCCAAGGACTCCGCAGAAAAATTCGAGATATTCCGAAGCTGATTCCGACGGACGCGCAGTCCACGTCACAACCGCCACGTTGGCATTTAATGAACTGGCAAAGGAGTAGTGGAATGACGAGACTGGCAAGCTTGGGGCTATCCGGATCAGGGCCCGCCGCGCGAAATGTCCCGACAAATGTGCGCCTCGACCCCTCCCGCACAGGGAGGGAGGCCGAGGCGCTCGAGGCTAACCTTCGTCGACTTGTCATCGGACAGGATGAAGCCGTCGATCAGATCGTCAACATGTACCAGATGCATTTGACGGGGCTGAACCCGCCCGGACGCCCAATCGGAAACTTTCTATTTCTGGGCCCGACGGGCACCGGCAAAACCCGCATCGTCGAAGCCATGGCCGAGAGCTTGGTCGGTAACCCGCGGGCCGTCATTAAGATCGACTGTGCCGAGTTCCAGCACAGCCATGAGATTGCCAAACTGATCGGCTCGCCGCCTGGATATCTGGGTCACCGGGAAACCCACCCACTGTTGAGTCAGGAGACGATCAACCAGTACCAGACCGAGCGAACGAAGATCAGCTTTATCCTCTTTGACGAGATCGAAAAAGCGTCTGACTCGCTCTGGAACCTATTGCTCGGAATCCTAGACAAAGCGACTCTGACGCTGGGCGACAATCGAAAGGTTGATTTCACGAAAGCGATGATCTTCATGACTTCCAATCTGGGGGCCAGCGAGATGTCGACTCTGCTGCAACCGCGGCTCGGCTTTGGCATCAAGCGGCAAGAAACCGTGAACCTTGAACATCTCGATGCCAAAACGACGGAAAAGATCTCCCGCACCGGGGTCGAAGCCGCTCGGAAAAAGTTCACGCCCGAATTCATGAACCGATTGGACAAAGTCGTCGTCTTTCACCCTCTCGGCGAGAAGCAGATTCGGCAGATCCTTGAGATCGAACTGAAGCAAGTACAACACCGGGTGTTCCAATCTTCGCCAGAACGGGCGTTCGTGTTTCAGTGCTCGGATGAAGCCAAAGAGTTTCTGCTTTCGCAGGGCATCGACGCCAAATACGGCGCTCGGCATCTCAAGCGGGCGATTGAACGCTCGCTCGTACAGCCGCTATCAAACCTCATCGCAACCGACCAAATCCGTCTGGGAGACTGCATTCGGATCGGCTTCGATGCCGCCTTAAGCCAATTAACTTTCTTGCGAGAGGCCGAAGGAATGAGCCCGGTGACCATGGCGCAAATCACGGAACTCACCTTCAGCCAACAACTGGCTGCGGCCCACTCCGCAATCGATTCCGAAAATGGACGAACCCAGTCCGCCCGCTTTACAAGGCGCTAGTGCGAAACCTTCGGATCTAGCGTCTTCGCCTCTTCAACCCAGGCCGTTACCTGTTTCTCGCTCGGCGTCGTTCCCGAGATATTCTTCGCCTCGTTGATTTCCATTAGCTTCGTGACCAAGTTCGCCGCATTCCGATTCCGAAGCTCCTTCACCGTATCTACACCGGCCGCCTCGAGCAGTTCCGCAAACTGGGGACCCACACCGTTCAACCGGATCAAGTCGGCGTGGTTCACCCAAGTAAGAATCAGCTTCTCCTTGATCCCGGTCGAGGTCGCAATCGTACCGCGACCCTTCGCCGCGCCACCCTGATCGAGCAGTTCCTCGACCGTGGCAATTCCTGCCGCCTTCAATCGAACAGCGTAGGCCGATCCGATACCTTCAATGTCTTCAATATTCATTTGGCGATCTCTCCTCGCCAAATACTCTATCGCAACCAGAGCCTAGGAGGCACACTCCCCTCTACCCAACTGCAACGAGAACGCCACATCATCGCCCCAGTCCATATACATCTCAGGGGTGAACTCCGTAGGTTTGGCTAAGTCC
This sequence comes from Acidobacteriota bacterium, assembly GCA_025354525.1. Lineage (GTDB taxonomy): Bacteria > Acidobacteriota > Terriglobia > Bryobacterales > Bryobacteraceae. The sequence goes on along the minus strand of JANXMS010000238.1, from coordinate 15,153 downwards.
GCCGTCATCTCTTTGAAGAACGCTACCTTGTGCCGTAAGACATATTCGCGGAATGATTCGCCAGCCTGCCGGTCCGTTTGGAAATGGTCGATCACACGCCGCACCGCCACCGTCGCCAGCCGCGCCGGCAGACTTTGAATCGCCAAGCCGAAACGCAACATGCCTTCCCTATCGTGCCCGCCGCCCAAAAGCATTAAATAATAAGGAACTTCGCGCCCGTTGATTTTGCGCGAATTGCCATAAAAACCAAAATCAGCGATCCAATGCTGGCCGCAAGAGTTCGGACAACCGCTGATCTTCACGCTCATCTTCCTAACCTGGGGGTCGCGATAGTCGGACACCGCAGCGGAAATCGCAACCGCCAGGTTCATCGACTTCGTCAACGCTAGGTTGCACGAATACCCACCCGGACACGAAACCGTATCGGTAATTTCATACGCCCCGGCATCGGCCAAATCGACCGTCTGCAACGCCGCGTGCACCCGACGCAAGTTGTGGACCGGAATCCACGCCACCATCAGATTCTGGTCGATTCCCACACGCACAAAGCCGTCACCGGCATCCCGAGCGATTTGCGCCACGGCCCGCATCTGCGCGGTCACCATATTGCCCTGTGCACAGCGGACCGTCACAATCGCGTAGCCTGCGTGCTTCTGCTCCTGGACGTTCGTTTCCAACCAACGATCAAACGCCGGGTCGGCCGGGGTCGAACCCAAGACCGGCAACTGGCCGCCTTCGCCAAGCACGAACGGCTGCAACCGGAACCCACCGAAGTTCTCCGGCACATATTCCGGCTCCGGCGTCCCACCATTAGCAAGGATGTCGGCGTAGTTAGCCTCAATCGTCTGCTTCACCCAATCAATCCCACGCTCGCGCAGGACAAACTTCAAACGAGCCTTATTCTTGTTCCCCCGATTGCCATGCTGATTGAACAACCGCAGCACGGCCTCCGTCCGCGGGATCACCTTATCTTCCGGTAGAAACTCATCAAGCAATACCGCTTCGTTCGGCAGCGGCCCCAGTCCACCGCCTAGCACCGTGCGGAATCCTCGTTGCCCGTCGCGGATTACTGCCGTCAGCCCGAGATCGTGAATCGCCAGCGCCATATCGTCGCGCTCGCCGCCACCGAAAAACGCGATCTTAAACTTCCGCGGCATCGCATCCGTCAACGGATTATGCAAGAACGCCAGAGCCACTTTCCGCACATACGGCTGCACGTCGAACACTTCATTCGCCAACAGCCCCGCCAACGGCGACGCGGTAATGTTCCGCACCGTGTTGTAGCAGGCTTCCCGCGTCGTCAACCGCACATCGGCCAATTTCTGCAACAAATCCGCCACTTCCGCCAGCGGAATGAAGTGGTATTGCATATTCTGCCGCGTCGTCAAATGACCCTTGCCCGCCGCAAACTGATCCGCCACGTCGGCCATGCAATCCATCTGCTCGGCCGTCATGATGCCCCCCGGAACCTTCGTCCGGATCATATGAACACCTTCCTGCCGCTGAGAATACACGCCGCGCCGCAACCGCTCCGCGCGGAACTGGTCTGCCGTTAGACTCCCCGCCGTAAATTCGGCCGCTACAGACCGAAATCGCTCAATATCTTCGCGGACAGTCTCGTCGTATGCCGCTTCGGCAGCTTCACGTGTGGGGTGTTTCAAATCAGCCAAAACTAATCTCCCTTATTCCGATCAAGAATATCACATATGCCCGCCGACACCAACCGCCGCGCCGCCGTAGAATGGTTTCATGCGTATCGGAGCCGCGCTCCTGGCCGTTGTTCTTTTCGCCCAGACCGCCAAAGAGCAGGCATTCCAATTTTATCAGCAACAACGCTTCGTCGAAGCAGCGGCCCTCTATGAGCGGCACTTGGCCGCCCATCCCGAAGACCGCTCCGCTGCCCTGCTCCTCGGTCTAGCCTGGCAACAATCCGGCCAACTTCCCCAAGCCGAGGCCCAATTTAACCGCCTCAAAGCCTCCTACTTTCTTGCCCGCGTCCAATTCCTCCGGGGTCGCTTCGCCGAAGCGCTTGGCAGTCTCGACGACGCCTTGGCCGCTGGCGAACCCGCCCCTCGCGTCTGGCAGCTCCGCGGTCGAATCGAAGAAGAACGCGGCAACCTAAACCTCGCAGCCGCCCACTACCGCCGTGCCGACTCCCCGGAGGGCCGCTCCGGCCTCGCCAGCGTCCTCTATAAGCTCGGCCGCTACCCCGAAGCCCGCTCTGCCGCCCTTGCCGCCAACAACGCTGAAGGGCAGCAAACCCTAAAGAAGATAGCCCAAGCACCCACTCCAGCCACTCCCGATCCCGTTGTCCTCCCCCGCTTCACCATCCAGGATCTACCCTTCACCCTCGCCCACTCCCCCACCGCCGCCAAGCATCTCGTCTCCACCATGGCTGGCGGTCTCGCCGCCGCCGACTTCGATGGCGACGGCCTCGTCGACCTCTTCTTCCCCAACGGAGCCGACCCACGCACACTAAAAAAGACAGGCCCCCAGCACGCCAACGTCCTCCTCCTGAATCGCGGCCCGGTCGGCTGGAAACCCATCCCTGTCGCCGGTGACGGCTTCTCCATCGGCACCGCCGTCGGCGACTTCGACAACGACGGCGACCCCGACCTGTTCGTCGCTGGAGCCGGCCGCAACCTGCTCTACCGCAACGACCACGGCAAGCTGACCTTGATCCCTTCCGCCATCGCCGACGAGCCCTTCTCCGTCGCCGCCGTCTGGTTCGACTACGACCGCGATGGCTGGCTCGACCTGTTCGTCGTTAACTATCTAGCCTGGTCCCCGGCAAATAATAAATTCTGCGGCGACCAAGCCAAGGGCCTCCGCGTCTACTGCAACCCTCGCGAGTTCGCCCCCCAAGCCAACCGCCTTTACCGCAATCGCCGCGATGGAACTTTCGAAGACGTCTCCGTCCGCGCTGGCATCAGCAGGCACGTTGGCAAGGGCATGAGCGTCGCCGCCGCCGACTTCGACTCCGATGGCTGGCTCGACCTGTTTGTTACGAACGACGGCCTGCCCAATTTCCTCTTCCGCAATCGAGGCGACGGCACGTTTGCCGAGGTGGGCATCGAGTCCGGAGTCGCCCTCAGCGAAAGCGGCCAACCCGTCTCCTCGATGGGCGCGATCACCGCCGATTTCGATCGCGATGGCCGCCCTGATCTCCTCTTCACCGCCCTCGTCCGAGAAACCTTCCCGCTCCTCCGCAACCTCGGGGCCGGTCGCTTTCAAGACATCTCCTTCCCCGCGAAGCTCGGCCCTCTAACCCTAACTCGCTCCGGTTGGGGAGCCGTCTTCGGCGATTTTAACAACGACGGTTGGCCCGACCTGCTCACCGCCAATAGCCACGTCACCGACAACATCGCCGCCGTCTCGAACGAAGTCTACGAGGAGACATCCACGGTCTTTGTCCAATCCCGAGGCGTCTTCCTGCAAGCCCTCCCCGTCACCCCCAAAGGTGCTTGGCGGGGAGCCGTCATCGCCGACTTCGACAACGATGGCCGCCTCGACGCCGTCCTCACCCGCCTCGGCGCCCCGGCCGTACTCCTGCACAACGTCACCAGTCCCGCCGGTCGCTCTCAGTCCCTGCCCCGCCCCCGCCTACTCCCCACCGCCTGCGGCTACGCCAGCTCCTGCGCCGCGCCGCTCCATCTGGGCCTAGGCCAGGATGTCCCGCAGTAGCTCTCCGTGCACGTCCGTCAGCCGAAAATGCCGACCGCTGTAGAAGTACGTCAGCTTCGTATGATCCAGCCCCATCAGGTGCAGCAGGGTCGCATTCAAGTCGTGCGGATGCACCGGCTGATCCACCGCCTTGTAGCCAAACTCGTCCGTTGCCCCATGCACATGACCGCCCTTCACCCCGCCGCCCGCCAGCAAAATCGAATAGCCCAATGAATTGTGATCCCGGCCATTATGCACCTTCGTCGTCGATCCGGTTTCTACCGCCGGCGTCCGTCCGAACTCCGTCCCCACCACCACCAACGTCTCGTGCAACAGCCCGCGCTCTTCCAGATCCCGCACCAGCGCCGCAATCGCCGGATCCGCCTGCCGAGCCAATCGCCCGTGCGCCTGAATGTCCTCATGCGAATCCCAAGGCTGCGAATTCCCGAAGTAAATCTGCACCATTCTGACGCCTTTCTCCACCATTCGACGCGCCATCAAACAGCCACGGCCAAACGCCGAATCGCCATAACGAGCCCGCACCGCCAGTGACTCTTTACCCAGGTCAAACACCTCCGGCCCCTCGGTCTGCATCCGATAGGCGACCTCCATCGATTCGATCGTCGCCTCCAACTGCCCGTCGCCGGGACGCGCCGCCAAGTGCTCTTCGTTCAGCGCCTTTAACAAATCCAACTGCTTCCGTTGCGCCGCGGATGTCGTATTGCCCCGGTCGACATATTTGATCAGCTTCTTCGGGTCCGTCTCGTTGATCCCAATAAACGTCCCCTGATAAATCGCCGGCAAGAAAGCGCTCTCCCACAACGGCGGCCCCACCACAGGCGTCCCCGGACACATCACCACAAAGCCCGGCAGGTTCCGATTCTCCGTCCCCAATCCATACGTCAGCCAACTGCCCAACGACGGCCGACCCGGCTGAATGGCCCCGCAATTGGTCATAAACAGCGACGGCTCATGGTTCGGCACGTCGTTGTACATCGACCGCACGACGGTGAACTTATCGATCATCGAACCGATCTTCGGAAATATCTCGCTGACCTCAATCCCGCTCTGCCCGTACTTTTTGAACGCAAAGGGAGACCGCATCAAGCTTCCCGTCACCCGTTCCGTTTTCGGATTTCCGCCCGGCATTGGCTGCCCATGATACTTGGCCAGTGACGGTTTCGGATCGAACGTATCCACCTGCGACATGCCCCCGTTCAGCACGAGGTAGATCACGTGTTTCGCCTTGGCTGGAAAATGCGGCGACTTGGGCGCGAAGGCGTCCGCCGCCATCAGGTCCGACAGTGCGACGCCGCCGAAGCCACACCCTACACGCGCCAAAAGCTCTCTTCTAGTCCACATAAAGAAACTCGTTCGAACTCAACAAAACTTGTGCGTATTCGGCCTTCGAAGCCTCCCGCAAAAACTGTTCGCCCCGCTCTTTCTCCCGCGCCGATGGAACCCGCTGAAACACCAGTGTATAAGCCCGCTCCACGCTCGAAATCCGCTCGCTGAACGCCTTCGCCCGGCGCTTGATGAAGTCGCTATTCAGAAAAAACAACCGCTGCAAAGGCACGTTCGTCACCGCCCGATGCTCCGCGCTGGCGCTCGAGCTTGGGAAGTCAAACAGCGCCAGCGTCTCGTTCTGCTGGTACCGCCCCACCCGGGCATACACCGTCCGCCGCAGGTTCCGATCATCCAACTCCGCCGACTCGCCGCCCACCGTGCAGTCGAGTTCCCCGCTCACGGCCAGAATCGCATCGCGCATCGACTCGGCATCCATACGCCGCCGCTCCGCCCGCCAGAATAGCCGATTCGAAGGGTCCACTTTCTCCCCCTCCACCGTGTTCGCGCTCGAAGCCTGATAGGTCGCAGACAGCACGATCTCTCGAATTAGCGCCTTCGGCGACCACCGCAGCGCCACGAACCGCGCCGCCAAATATTCGAGCAACTCCGGGTTCGCCGGCCGCTCCCCCATCAAGCCGAAGTTGGATGGCGTCCGCACCACCCCATGGCCGACAAGATGTTCCCATAACCGGTTCGCCATCACCCGCGCAGCCAACGGATGCCCCACCACCGCCTCCGCCAACTGCAGCCGCCCGCTTCCCTTCCCCAGCGCCCCGCCGCCCAACGCCGTCAAAAACTGCCGCGGAATCTTCGGCCCCAGCCGCTCCGGATTGCCCCGCAGGTTCAATTCAAGATCAATCGGTTCCTCGTGTTCAGCCACTCCATGCAGGAACGGGTAGGGTGCCGGTCTCGACCTTTTCAAAGTCGCCAACTCCGCCCGCAACGCTTCCAAATGACGCTTCCATTCGCCGCTCAAGTGGTCGTCGATCTTAGTCACCCGCAACAGGGCATTGTCTCCGCTGAACATCTTCCGCCACAGCGTATAGCGGTCCCGCTCAAGCGACTCGGTCGGGATATCGGCACCGGGATTGAAGTCCGCCACGGAGTCGTAGTTGCCGGGCAGAATCTCCTTCCGCCGCTTCGTCGAAGGTGGTGCCGCCTTAGCCACCAACTTCGCGTTCTCTCCATCCAGCGCCCGCTTCTCCTCAGCCACCTGCCGCACCAACGCGCCAAACGCTTCGGCCGACGCCCGATCCCGCGCCTTGTCCCAAACTGCCCGAAACGGCTGATCCTCGTCCGGTTTCGCCAGATACTCGCGCCACCGCTTGGCCAAGTCCGCGTCGACCGCGCCGGTCCCCATCATCAGGTCCGCAATCCGAAAGGAAAGGATCTCGGACAACTGTTCCCGCTGCTTTTCCACAAACGTCGCGATGGCTTTCTCCTGCGCCGCAATCTTCTTCTGGTGCGCCTCGAAGCGGTCCACCTCCGCCGCCGCGGCCAACGGATATTCCTTATACGCCGTGCTCGCAAACACCCCGGCCAGCGCGTAATAATCGCGCTGCGAAATCGGGTCGTACTTGTGATCGTGGCACCGGGCGCACGCCGCTGTGACCCCCAAGAACCCGCGGGTCACCATGTCCACCCGATCATGCCGTTCGTCCGCCCGCGCCTGCGGTGGCTGCGAAATCCCGAAGTACCAAGGCCCCAAACCGAACAAACCCAGCCCGCCCAAATATCGCTCGCGATTCGGCAGCAGGTCCCCGGCGATCTGCGCCTTCACGAAAAGGTCGTACGGCATGTCGTCGTTAAACGCCCCTACCACCCAGTCGCGATAGCGCCACGCGTTCGCGTACGGATGCGGTGCCGTGCCATGAAAATCGTCTTCGCCGTAGCGAGCCACATCGAGCCAATGCCTGGCCCAGCGCTCGCCAAACTGCCTCGAAGCCAACAACCGGTCCACTAATTTTTCGACGTTCGGATCGGCCAAAAACGTCCGCGCCTCGGCTTCGGTCGGCGGCAGTCCCGTCAAATCGAAATGCAGCCGACGCAGCAACGTCCGTCCATCGGCCCGAGCGTTCTGCTGGATCTGCTTCTTCGCCAGGCCCGCCCGCACATGCGCATCGATCGAACCAGTCACCGGGCGTAACGGCGCAAAGCTCCACCAAAGCTTGGCGGTCGACTGCGCCAACGCACTAGCCGTAAGGATTAAAAGAAACCAACGCACGCCTCATTCTACTTGCGCGCAATCCAAACCAGGAAGAGCCCATCCGGGTCAATGTCTTCCCAATACGAAATCGGCCGGCTTGTCACCTCTCGACAGTGCCGCCGCAGCATCTTCTCCAGCTCCTGCTGACCGAACCACCGCTCCCACTCGGGAGTCTCAAACCGGCCCCAGTGGTCTTTGTTCTTATCGATCACCACGATGGCCCCGCCCGGCTTTACCACCCGACAAAGCTCCGCCACCGCCGCCTCAATATCCACCGCGTGTTCGAGCGACTCCGTGGCATAAGCAGCATCAAACGCTGCCGTCTGAAACGGCAACTGCGTCAAACTCCCCGCCGTCGGCCACAGCGGCTCTTGCACGTGCCGAAGCATCGCCACAGCCAAATCCATGCCGCAGAACTTCGCCCCCGGATACTCGGCGAGAAGCGCCCGAGCAAACCGACCCTTCCCGCAGCCAGCGTCCAGCACCCGCTTCCCGTTCAAATCACCAAACGTTTCCACCAACACCCGCACATGCAAAATCCGCGGATCAATCGTCGAAGGAAAATGCTCCTCGTCCGCCGCCGCCTCTTCAAACGAACGGCGGATCCGCTTTTGCAGATCCGCCGTCAGCTCCGGTTTCTTTTTCGAAAACAGATCGAACAGACCCATTTACGCCCCGCTTACGCTTTGGTCAAGAAGATCGGAATCCCCTGCTTATTGCTATAGTTTGGCCGGTATCGGTCGAGGTTGTACATCGTCTCAACGTCCACCTTCCGCGGTCCCAACTTCGGATCCGGAATCTCCACCATCGCGTAGCAGCCATGGTTGATCGCCGCCATCAGGCCGCTCTTGCCTTCCAAAATCGCATCGAACGCCATGTTGCCGAACGTAGTCGCCACCATCTTGTCGACGAAATCCGGGCTACCGCCCCGCAGGTCATAAGTCAGGTCACTCACAATCGCTTCAAGCCCCGCTCGCTTCTTGGCCTGCTCAGCGAACAACTCCCCAATGTTCATCTTCCGCCGATGGCCGTAATCGTCCGGCTCACCGTACTCCTGCACCTGGTATCCTACCCACGACGCACCCTCGGACAGCACCACCAGCGCATAGTTGGAAGGGTTGGCTTTCTTATCCCGGGACACGAGTTCGAGCATTTTGTCCAGGTCAAATGCGTGTTCGGGAATGCCGCAACGGATGGAAGTAACGTAGGCCGTATAGAGCGCTGTGTAACCGGCGTCCCGCCCGAAAATCCGAAACACGCCCACCCGCTCGTGCGATCCGACCGTCGTCCGCTGCCGTTGAATCGCGTCGTGAGCCCGCGAAATGGCCGTCGAAAAGCCGATGCAATATTCCGTGTTCCGCACGTCGTTGTCCATCGTCTTCGGGACGGCCACAACCTTGAAGCCCAACTTGTCAAGCTTCTGCGCGTAGCTCAGCGTGTCGTCGCCACCGATGGCAACGAGGCAATCCACGCCCAGCTTCTCGAGGTTCGACAGCACGTGCTTCGAGATGTCGTAGGCCTGAAAGGTCTCGCCCTTCTTCGTCACGGTCTCCGGGGTGAAACTATCTGCGCTCAAAAACGAAGGCAGCTTGCGCATCCGCGCTGGGTTCGTGCGGCTGGAGTGCAGAAAAGTCCCGCCGAAGCGGTCAATGGTCCGCGTGTTCTCGCGGGTAAGCGGAGTCAGATACTTCTTCTTCGACTCGTCGTCGTCCAGGTTCAGGTGCGTGAGCCCTTCCCAGCCGCGCCGGAAGCCCAAAACATCGATGCCGAGTTCGGAAGCGCGGTAGGTGACACCCTTAATAACCGAGTTTAAGCCAGGGACGTCGCCGCCCCCCGTCAGGATGCCGATACGCTGAATTGCCATGAATCTCCTAAGGAAAATGAGGATTACTCTTCATTATACGGCGAGTAGGCCCGGTTTATAAGTCCTTTGAGGTAGAGGCACGCGGCAATCGACCGTTCCCATTCGTGGATCGCGGGCGGGGTGGCCATTTGGGCCGTCGCCTTGAACGCGATTTTCGCCGGTTGGAGGGTTCCTCACACGCTGCGCTTGCGAGCCGCCGCGATTTCCACGCGGACATCGGCGTGGACGGACACCCCACGGCAGCGCCACCAACACTCCGTGGCATCCGAGACGCCCCATGAACACGGAACTCCACCTATCCAAATACCGCCTCCTCGCCCAAGTCCCTATCGTCATCCCCTACAACGGCGTCTCTCGCTTTCCCGTCGTCGCGATGGCATACCGGGCACCCGACTCACCGTCATCACCCTTGGCGTGGCTACCATGTTTACTACCGCCCTTCTTAGCCACGCTTGGCACTTCCAAGTCTTCGACTGCCACCTCGACTATTAAGCCGAATTCCCCGTCGTCCTACTCCATGCCGCTTTCGTCGTTGCCGAAACCCTTACCGCCGCCATCATCGCGCGCATCGTCCTCCCCAAAATCCAGCAACTCCACAGGATCCGCCCAAGCGATGCAATCCACCAACCAGTCCCTCCGCCAAACCGTCTCCGCCCTCGTCTCGCCCGCAAACCAGTAGCCCCGCAATGCTAAAATTTGAACGATGATTAAAGCGCAAGCCGGCGACAAGGTGAAGGTTCATTATGAAGGCACTCTCACCGACGGCACCATTTTTGATTCCTCCGAGGGACGCGAACCCCTGGAACTGACTCTCGGCACAGGACAAGTGATCCCCGGCTTCGATGCCGCCATCATGGGCCTCTCCCCCGGCGAATCGGTGGTCACCACCATTCAACCCGCCGAAGCCTACGGCGAATCGAACCCGGAAATGATCCTCGAAGTCGAGCGCGATCACTTCCCTGAAGATATGGAACTAGAAGAGGGTCTCGAGCTCCAACTCTCCGGCGGAGGCCAAGCCTTCATGGCCCGCGTCATCGGCATCGCCCCCGATAAGGTCATGCTCGACGGCAACCATCCTCTCGCGGGCGAAGCCCTCACCTTCAAAATCACCCTCGAATCCATCGCCTCCAAGTTGATCTTTTAGCTCGGATGCACGCCAACCTTTCGCTCGCGCTCCGCCTCGAAAGCGCCTCCGCCGCGCTGGCCCGGTGGAGCGCCGAAGTCCATCCCACGCTCTTCGCGAAGTCCGCGGCCACGTCCATCTCCTGTGGCAGCGGCACCGCCTGCTTCCTCGACGAATCATCCCCCCTTACCCAAATCAAAGGCGCTGGCATGATCGCCCCCACGTTTGAAGGCGACATCGACGCCGTCGAAGCGTTCTACGAGGAACGAATGGCCCCGGTCACCTTCATCCTCAGCCCGTTCGCCGACGCCGCCATCTTCACCTATCTCTCCCGCCGCGGCTACGAAATCGGATCCTTCGAAAACGCCCTTTTCCGTCCCGTCTCCGCCGCCGACATTCTCCCACCAGACCCCGACATTGTCTCCCCCGATGCCCCCGAAGAGTGGGCCCGCACCCTCGGCGAATCCTTCTTCGACATCGTCACCCAGGCCGGTCTTGAACTCGGCCGTACCCTCTACAACCTCCCGCAAACTCAAAACCTGATCATCCGCGACGGCGAAACCGCGCTTGCCGCAGCCCAACTCGGTTTCCACGAAGGCCTCGCCCTCTTCCAGTGCGACGGCACCATTCGCCGCTACCGCCGCGCCGGTCTACAAGCCAAGCTCATCCAGGACCGCCTATCCCGCGCCGCCCAAGCCGGTTGCGATATGGCCACCGCCGATACCGAACCCGGTAGCGCCTCCCAACACAACTACGAAAAGCTCGGCTTCCGCCTCGCCTACACCCGCGTCACCCTCATCAAACCAGAGTAGCCTTCCACGCCAGGTACCCCAACCCCAGCAGGAACCCCAGCAGCGCCTGATACTCCTGGTTCTTGCGATATAGCCATCCGCGAAACGGCGTATCATTTCCCAGCCCCGGCCATCGCGGAATTAACAGCGGCACCCGATCCGCATACGCCGCATAATCCGGAAACAGCCCTCGCAAGTGCTGCTCTTCGAGCTCCATCACCGGCAGATAAACCAAACCAAAAACCGTCCCGAAGAGCACCGCCAACTCCCACCGCCCCGCCGCCAAGGCCAGCCCCAATGCCGTCAGCAGAGTCCCCGCATAGAGCGGATTCCGATGGAACCGATACGGCCCACTGGCCACCAGCTTCTGGTTCTTTTCCAGGTGCCCCGCCGCCCAAGCCCGCAGCGCCAAGCCAGCCAGTGACAACGGAATTCCATAGAGCAGGGTATCCGCCGTCGGCCTCGCAAACCAGCCGAAGGCCAGCACGAGCAGAAACCCACTGGGCACCCGCATCCGGGCTACTAAATCCGCGTACGGTTTGGGGAAGAAATATCGAGGCATCGTTCCAAGGCTTCCAGCACTACGCCCACGCTAAGGGCGCGCATCGAAGCCGCAATCTCCTGATTTCGTTTATAAGTCGTTTCCGCGCCCGGCGCGCGCATCACGGTGATGGTACCGCCATAGGGCCCATTCCGTTCCGGTGAGGTCGGGCCGAACAGCGCCACCCCCGGCTTCCCCAGCGCGGCCGCCAAATGCATCGGCCCGCTGTCGAGCCCCAGTACCGCGGCCGCCCGCCGCGTCGCGTACATCAATTGGTCCAAATTCCACTCCGCCCGATTCATCACGAGCGGCACCCCCAACCCCTTGGCCAGCGCGGCATAATTCTCCGCCGGCCACTCCTTCGCCCGCCATCCGGCCCGCTCAGAAGCCAACACGAAAGGCCCCTCCGGCAAGCCTTCCACCGCTGTCCCGGACGGCAACGGAAACTCCGCCCCCTCCAATCCCACCAAGCTCAAGTTGTGTTCCACCACATGCTCGCCAAGCGGCGTCACCCGCTCTGTATAAAGCCACCCCGCCGCCCGCTCCCGCAAGTACGACGATACAAACCCAACCCGTCGCGGGGCCCCGCTCACCCGCCCCACGAGCGCCGACTTCACCAACCCCTGAAAATCGTATGCCACCGCAAACCCAGCCGCCCGCAATTCCCGAGCCACGACGATCACTTCGCCCACCACCCGTCGATCAAACGCCACCGTCCGCACCGGACACGCCCGCAGCAGCGGTGCCCACTTCCGGTCCACCACCCACGTCACGTCGGCCCCGCTTCGCGCCAATGCAGTCGCTGCCGGCATCGCATGCAACACATCGCCAAACGCGCCGAGTCTGATCACAAGAACCCGCTCCACGCTCAATCTCTTACAGCTTCTGTCGTTCACGCACCAGCGCCATCAGCGCCTCCCGGCGCCGCAGATCGTCGTGCGTCTCGTCGATCACCACCAAATCCGCAATCCCGCGCAACACCGATACCGCGGCAGGCTCGGCGATCGTCACAAACTCAGTACACGCCAGCGCCGCCGCCAACTCCGCCCGCGCCCGCACCGGCAACAGCGGATCGGCCGGACTAGTCACGCACACTGCCAACGGACCATACTCCGCCGCCAATTCGCTCATCCGCTCCACATGCGAATAAACGACCGGGTCGAAATGGCCGATCACCAGCGCTCGCGGAGGCGCAGGTGCCAACAGCCGTTCGCGAAACTCTTTAAAGTCGACAATCTTAGTTCGGGTATCCACCATGTAAACCGCCTATTGTCGCGCGATCCGCACCAATTCCAAAACGTCGCCCGCCACCCGCTCCGCCGTCACCGCTTTCATGCACCGGTGATCGATCGGGCACTCCCGCAGTAAACACGGGCTACACTCCACCTGCTCCCGGATGATTTTCGCCAGCGGCCCGGTCGGCCCGGTCGCTACATGGTCGGTCGGGCCAAACACCGCCACCGTCGGCACGCCCAGCGCGCTCGCCACATGCATCGCCCCGGAATCGTTGGTCACAAACGCCTGGCACGCCGCCGCCATCTCCACAAACTCCGCCAAGCTCGTCTCGCCCGCAAAGTTCGTCGCCGTCAACCCCGCCTCCCGCACCTGCCCCGCCACCGTCTCGCACAACGCACGCTCATCCGGCGACCCAAACACCGCCACCTTGGCACCCAACGCCGTCGCCACAGTAACCGCCGATGCCGCAAATCGTTCTGGCAACCAGCGCTTCGCCGTCCCGTAGGCAGCCCCCGGAGACACGCCAATCCAAAGCCCATCCAGCCGCTTCCGCCCTTCTTTGCGTAGGAACGGAATCCCCGGCAACCGCACGGCCGACACCTCCGGCAGATGTTCAATCAGCCCCGCCCGACGCAGCATCTCCAGATAGTAGTACCGCTGATGGTCTTCAATCTCGCCCGGCTTCGGCACCATAATTGGGTCCGACAACAGCCAACCCCGCCCGTCCCGAGCATACCCGATCCGCACTGGAATCCGCGCTAGCCAAACGATCGCAGCGGCTTCAAACGCGTTCTGCAGCAAGATCGCGGCGTCGAAGTTCATCTTCCGCAAACGCCCCGCCAACTCCCACTTGCCGCGCAAGTCGTTCCAACCCTTCCCCGCTGTATACGGCACAATCTCGTCAATCAACGATTTATCGTACAGCCCGTTTACCCACGGCCGCGCCAGCACCGCGATATGCGCCTGCGGGAAACGCGCACGGATCTGTTCGAGAGCGGGCACCGACATCACGGCATCGCCCACCCAGTTCGTCGCGCGAATCAGGATGCGGTCAAAATTCATTGCGTTACAATCGCAGCGTGAACCCGAAAAATTTTCAGGAGTTGCAGCAACAAGGGTACACGATCATCCCCCGAATGATCGACCCCACTTGGCTCGAACAGCTTCGCGCCGCCGTCGCCGAACGCATGACGGTCGAAGGTGAAAACGCCGGAGCCGAATTTCGGAAGGAAGCCAACTCCCAGCGCCTCGCCAACTTGGTCGACAAAGGCGAAGTCTTCCACCGCGTCATCGCCCACCCCACCTTGCTCGCCGCCGCCGCCGCAGTCCTCGGCCCCGATTTCAAGCTCTCCAGTCTCAACTATCGCGCGGCCGAGCCCCATTCCGATTCCGCCCAGCCCCTCCATTGCGATATGGGCCTACTCCCCGACGAAAAAGGCTCCGCCGTCTTCAACTCCATCTGGATGCTCGACGACTTCACCCCCCTCAACGGCCCCACCCGCGCCGTCCCCGGCTCCCATCTCTCCGGCCAACTTCCCCCCGCCTCCCACCCCGACGAAACCATCATCCTCGGCCAAGCCGGTGACGTCATCATGATGAACGCCCATTGCTGGCACGGTGGCACCGCCAACCATACCGACCACCCCCGCCGCTCTCTCCACGGCTTCTTCGTCCGCGGCGATCAACCCCAACAGCAGTATCAACAGCGCCTGCTCCGCCCGGAAACGATCGCCCAATTGAACCCCGAACTGCGCCGCATTCTAGCCCTCGACGACCCGCGCAATGACGCCCTCAGTTCCACCGGCAGTGGCAAATCCGGTTTTCTCCGCTAACCCTCGACGCCTTCTTCGTCCGCGGCGATCATCCCCAGCAGCAGAATCAACCGCGCCTGCGCCGCCCCCGAACCATCGCTTAAATTAAACCCCAAACTGCGCCGTATTCTGACCCTCCGCCCCCCCGGCAGCGCCAAAACCCGTTTTCTCCGCTAACTTCCCCCTGCCAGCCTCACCGATCACGCCGCCTCTCCCTCCACGCCTTCTTCATCCCCAGCAGCCATATCCAACCGCGCCTGCGCCGCCCCCGAACCATCGCCCAATTAGACCCCAAACTGCGCCGTATTCTGACCCTCCGCGCCACCGGCAGCGCCAAATCCCGTTGCCTCCGCTAACTTCCCCCTGCCAGCCTCACCGACCAATCCGCCGCTCCATCCTCGGCTTCCTCGTCCGCGGCGATCATCCCCAGTAGCAATAATCAACCGCGCCTGCGCGCCCCCGAACCATCGCCCAAATTAAACCCCAAACTGCGCCGTATTTTAACCCTCCGCGCCCCCGGCAGCGCCAAAACCCGTTTTCTCCGCTAACTTCCCCCTGCCAGCCTCACCGA
>JANXMS010000230.1 GCA_025354525.1 Acidobacteriota bacterium | reverse complement strand
TCCGCGACGTCTGAAGAGATCCGGAGCAATGTCGGGAGAGAGGAAGGGGGAGAGAGCCTCGGCGAGATCGACGACAAGGGCGTGCATGGACGGGGCCCTGAGCTGGGACAAACGTAGTTTGCCGTCCGCCCAATACGGGGCCGGTCGGGTTTCCAGAACGTCTCCATTAAGGCGGGTATCGCTCTAGCCTTGGTCGTCCAGAAGGCGAACGCCTGTTGAGCGGGAATCGGATTCTCCGATCGGGTGATCGGGGTACAACGCTAGTTGGCTGGCTGTACCGCGATAAACAGATCCTGCGCGATCGGTGCGCCATTCGCGGAAACCTTCAGCGCCATGTCGCCCACGGCATCGGCCGGAACTCGCACGTTGAATTGGTAGACACCCACCAGACCGCCCGCCAGACCGGCGTAGATTACTTCGGCCTTGGTCTCGCCAAATGCGAACTCTACCGGGGCGGTGATCGTCGCTGCGCTTTCCACTACGCGGCCCGCGATCGGCACCGTGATCGGATTCACCGGACCGAATCCAACGCCGTAAAAGAGGAGAATTTCGTTCGGACGGGCCGGGGAATCGGCACGAACTAAGGTGCCATCGGTAGCATGAACACTGGCGACAAACTGCTTATCACCCACCTTAAAACTGGCCGGGGCGAGCAGGCCGGGGGCCAGCGGACGCAAGTCGAGTTGGAAGGCCGCACTGGCCTGGTTGCGATACGTGACTACAATCGGTGCCGCGCTGCCGGTGGGCAGATCGGCGGGCAGTTGTACGTTCAACTGGGTCTTACTGACAAAGTTGACGAAGGCCGGACGACCATTTACAGTTACGCTCACGTTTTCCAGAGTGGTGGGAGCGGCACCGGCTACGAAATCCGACGTCGTCCATCCGCGGCTTACATCGCCAGCCAAGTTCGTACCGTAAATCTCGATATAGGAACCCGGAGCGGCATAGGGAAAGCCTCCAAAGTTGCTCGCCGAAACGATGCCTCCGGCCGAGATCACCGGGAATGGGGTCTCATCAAGCACGGTGATCGACCGGACGAAGACGACGTTTGCGTCGCTCACCGTCTGGCCGGAACGGTAGTTCAAAAGAGGAATATCCGTCAGATCATTCGCATTCAATCGATAGACGGGTACCGCTGCGATACGGTCCATATTGGCAATGCCGTTGACAACACGGCCAAAAACGGTGAACCCGCCGTTTTGATTGTTCAAGTTGCCCGAGTTATCGGCTAAGTTGAAGAACCATTGGTTGGTCGCGCTGTTCGGGTTGTTGCCAAACTTGGCCATGGAGATGGTGCCGCGCGAATTCGAAGTCCGGAACTCGTTCCTGACCGGTGGATCAGCGGCCAGCGTCCTAAAGCTTCCACCGCTAAAGCCGAATCCGCCTCCCTGAATGATGAACCCAGGCACCGATCGATGAAACACCGAGTTGTTAAACGTGCCCTTATTGACGTAGTTCAGGAAGTTCTGAACGGTCGCCGGAGCGCTGCCGGAAAGAAGTAAGACGTCGATTTCGCCCAAGGAAGTGTTAAACCGAACCGTGGGACCAGTGGCCGTCTGAGCGAACAAACCAACCGCACAGAGCAGGCTAGCAACGAGGGCGCGAACCAGGCGAGTCTTCATATGGCTCTATTCTACCGTTTCCGACAAGCCCTTTAAAAAGCATGGTACTTGATTAGCCGGTTTCGGGATCATCCTCCTCCAGATTTGGGCCAGTCTCCTGGCGTTTGGGGAGTTTGTGCCGCGGAGAGCCCCTCAAAATCATGCCACAGGCGTCGTGCGACGCTACGGAAACCATTGATTCTATTGCGCCGGAGGCAGCTAATCAATTACAAAGCATGGTTTACTTACCTTAAGCGCAATAGCTCATAGCAACGGTGGACCCCAAGAGGAACCGCGCGACTTGAGCCGGTGGGTCCGATCGGAGCGCACAGGATTGTCGCGCCGAACGACCTTCCACCGTCACATGACCCGCATGGCGGTGGATGCGGTAAACCGCGTCCGCCCCACTGTCGGCTTGCAGGGAGTCGAGCGGCCAATCCGAGTTTGCAATCATTCGAATGCCCCCGGGCGCACCCGTCAGAATTGTCCAGTTCGTGCCGTCGGGATTGTTCTCGGCGGTAGCGAGGATGGATTCGGCATTTGTCAGAAACGAGCTCACAATTTACCTTCTCGGCCAGAATCGAGCGAGTTTGAGCGTATAATTGCCCCATGCGGCTGAGCATTTTGGCATTGGCGCTGATCTTGCGCCTGGACGCGGCGGAACGAAAGTTTCCAGCCGGCGTGTACGAAGATGACCGGATTCAAATCAAAGCCACCGTCTATCCCGACCGCGCAGACGTCAAACGGCTGCTCGGTAGCGACTTCGACGGCTCCGTCATCGTCGTCGAACTAACCGTGACCCCTCTCGGAGACGAACCCCTCGACATCCAGCGCGAGCAGTTCCAACTGTTCTCAACGAAAGACGCCCAACGATCGCCCCCGTTCCATCCCACCCAACTCGCCGGGCGGGGAGCGCTCGTCGTCGACGTGCCCCAAGCCAGCGTGACCTACGTCGGCAACAACCCCACGAACAGCAGGGATCCGAGCGGGCTGGATCGGTGGACGACTTCAAACTATTACGCCGGCACCAGGAAATGGTTCCACGCCTCGATTATCATCGACGACTGGAAGGAAGTAGACGGGAAATACAAACTCGTTGGAAGAGTTCAGATCGACATTCAAGCAAAGGGAGTTCTATCGTTCAATGACATTACGCAG
>JANXMS010000222.1 GCA_025354525.1 Acidobacteriota bacterium | reverse complement strand
GCCGACCGGGCCAAAAACGAACCGGAATTCGAGCTTCCGGCCTATGTCCTTAACCTGTTGGAAGATAAAGCAGTTATGGCCGTTATCGCCCCTGATTACGAGTGTGACGAACTTCTCGTCCGGTTCGGCCGTCGGAAGCCGATCATCGCGGCCTAAAACAAAAACGATGCCGACCAAATGCAGTCGCCCCTGGCAGAAAGCGTCCAGACCCAGCGCCAAACAAGCCCAAATCAGCCCCGGTTCACCACAAGTGTCTCTACCCCTGCCCTCCGTCTGGGCCCGGCAAGCGCTCAATTTCCATCCCGACGAAAAGCAAGCCGAAATCCTCGATTGCGCCGACCGCCGCGTCATCGTGCTCTCCTCTCGCCAAGTCGGAAAAAGCACCGTCGCGGCCATCCGAGCTCTTTACTTGGCCGTTTCCCAGCCCGACACGTTCATCATGCTCGTCGGTCCCGTCGGCGCACAAGCCGGCGAAATCCTCGCCAAAGCGCGCCAGTTCGCCGCCGTCCTCGGCTTTCCGCTCCGCGGCGATGGCAACAATCCCCGGTCTCTCAAACTGCCCAACGGCTCGCGTCTAGTCGCCCGACCAGCCGTTCCAGAGTCGCTCCGCAGTTATTCCAAAGCCTCGCTGATCATCGTTGATGAAGCCGCCTGGGTCTCGGAAAACGCCTTCCGAGCCATGTCCCCGATTCTCGCCGCGGCCAATGGCAGCCTCTGGGCTCTCTCCACGCCCAATGGCCAAAATGGCCGCTTCTACGACCTCTGGCACGGCGCTCTCAATACCAATTGGACCCGCTTCGAAATCCGCGCCCAGGATTGCCCCCGCCTCAGCCCGGAGTTTCTCGCTAGCGAACGCAGCACTTACGGCGAAACCTTCTACGGTCAAGAGTACGATTGCCAATTCCTCGCCGGCGGTCTCCAGTTCCTATCCCGCTCGCAGATCGAAGCGCTCCTCGTGCCCCAAGCGGCCGTCCCCGGCCCCTGTCTCGCCGAAAAGTCCGAAATGTACCTCGGCCTCGACCTCGGCAAACGCCAGGATCACACCGCCTTGGTAGCCGTCGAACTGACTTTCCAAAACGGCCTAAAAAGCGCGGTAACGCAAGGTATTCCCTTGCTCCCAACCCTAACCGTCAGGCACGTCGACCGCCTCGCGCTCGACACCGAAACCCTGAAAATCCCCCGCTGGGTCCGCGACATCGCCCAGCGCTTCGCCCCGTCTTGCTATGCCCCCAAACAGCGCGGCACCGTCCTCGTCGATGCCACCGGAAACGGCCATACAATCATCGAACTGCTCCGCGCGGACCACATCCCGAACTACCGCATGAAGCCCATCTGCATCAGCGGCGGCCAAGTCTCCCACCAACTGAAAGACGGCTATACCAGCGTCCCCCGAGCCGACTTATTAACCAGCCTGAAGGTCGCCATCGAAGCCCAAAAGCTCAAGTTACACGCCGGCGCCCCCGGCATCGACTTACTAACTCGGGAGCTCCGGCAATTCCAACCCGCCGGCGACCAATCCGAGCATGACGACCTCGTCATGGCCCTCGCCCTCGCCGTCTGGCAAGCCGCCAAGGACCATCCAGGTCTGTTCGGTCTCAAGGAACCAGCCCCTGCCTTCCCCAACTTCCGGCTGCTCTAGCCTCGGCTACTGCCGCTATCCTGGAAGGATAGATGGCCGACCAACAACAAAAGACGCTCTTTCGGGTACTCAGCGCCGTCAGCGTCTGCCACATGCTCAACGACATGGTGCAGTCACTGCTACCCTCCATGTACCCGATTCTGAAGAGTTCGTTCAACCTCGATTTCGGCCAAATCGGGCTCATCACGATGACCTATCAAGTCCTCGCCTCGCTCCTCCAGCCCTTCATCGGCAACTACACCGACCGTCGGCCCCTGCCCTTCTCCCTCCCCGTCGGCATGGTCTTCACCCTCGCCGGTCTCTTACTTCTCGCCGTCGCGCCCACCTTCGGCCTCATCCTGACAGCCTCCGCGCTCATCGGTGTCGGCTCCGCCATCTTCCATCCCGAAGCCTCCCGCGTCGCCCGTCTCGCTTCCGGCGGTCAACACGGTCTCGCCCAGTCGCTCTTCCAGGTCGGCGGCAACGCCGGCTCCGCCATCGGCCCCCTTCTCGTCGCGCTAGTCGTGCTGCCCATCGGCCAAGTTGGAGCCGCTTGGTTCTCCATCGCCGCCCTTCTCGGCATGGTCATCTTGACCTGGGTCGGCCGATGGTACAAAGCGAGGATCGCCCAACTCCACGGCCTCCGCCGCGCCGCGCCATCCACCGTTCTCCCTCTCCCCAAGGCCACAGTCATCCGAGCCGTCGCCGTCCTGCTCGCCCTCATCTTCTCCAAGTTCTTCTACACCGCCAGCCTCACCAACTACTTCACCTTCTACCTCATCAGCCACTTCCACGTCTCCGTCCATACCTCGCAACTCTACCTCTTCGCCTTCCTCGCCGCCGCCGCCGCCGGCACCCTCATCGGCGGACCCATCGGCGACCGCATCGGCCGCAGAGCCGTCATTTGGGGCTCCATACTTGGCGTCCTTCCCTTCACGCTCGCCCTACCCTACGCCAACCTCTTCTGGACCGGCGTCCTCAGCGTCATCATCGGCTTCATCATCGCCTCCGCCTTCTCCGCCATCCTTGTCTACGCCCAGGAACTCGTCCCCGGACGCGTCGGCCTCATCTCCGGCCTCTTCTTCGGTTTCGCCTTCGGCATGGGCGGCATCGGCGCCGCTGTCCTCGGCCGCCTCGCCGACGCTACCTCCATCGAGTTCGTCTACCAGCTCTGCGCCTA
>JANXMS010000206.1 GCA_025354525.1 Acidobacteriota bacterium | reverse complement strand
ACCGATAAGGATCGAGTACAGCATGGTGGCGAGGATCTCTTCCTTGGTTGGCGCGTTCGGGCTGGAGTAAGTCAGAGGACAAGAGTCGACTAACTCCCGCCACGTCTTACTCACTTTGAGGAAGTCGATAAAGTAAGCCAGCAATCCATTGCGGGTGACGTCTGGGGAGGAACCCCAGCAGGCTTTGACAGGGCCGCCGAAGGAGTCGAGACGGTGGGGTGGAGGGAAGTCAGTGGGGCCAACAGCGGGTTCACCTTCCGGGTGAAAGGTCAAACAAGGGTTGAAATCGATCATCTCGTTTAGTATCAGTCATTTCCCGCTTACGGCGCGGCGGGGGGAGCCTTCAACTGCCGAATATAGGATCATCTGGCTACGGCTTCGATCAGCTGACGGCGGCTTCGATCAACTGACGGCGGCTTCGCTCATCTGGCGACGGCTTCGATCATCTGGCGGCGGCTACAATCATCTGGCTACGGCTTCGCACAACTGACGGCGGCTTCGATCAGCTGACGACGGGTTCGATCAACTGGCGACGGCTTCGATCAACTGACGACGGCTTCGCACAACTGACGGCGGCTTCGCTCATCTGGCTACGGCTTCGATCAGCTGACGGCGGCTTCGATCAGCTGACGACGGCTTCGATCATCTGGCGGCGGCTACGATCAACTGACGACGGCTTCGATCAGCTGGCGGCAGGTTCGATAACCTGGCGGCGGCTACGATCAACTGGCGGCAGGTTCGATAACCTGACGGCGGCTTCGATCAGCTGGTGGCGGCTTCGATCAATTGACGACGAATTCGATCAGCTGGCGGCAGTTCGATCAACTGACGACGCGTTCGATCAAGTGACGACGGCTTCGCTCAACTGACTACGGCTTCGCTCAACTGACGGCGGGTTCGATAAGATAGTGTCGTGCGTACCTTACTTGGTCTCTTGTTGGCCGCGGCAATCCTGCCGGCGGCGGGTTGGCAGAAGCTCTGGAACGGCAAAGATATCACCGGCTGGAAACAGGTCGGCTGGGGCAACTTCGTCATCGAAGGCGGAGCCCTCAAAACCACCGGAGGCATGGGCCTACTCTTCTACGAGAACGAAGCCTTCGAGAACTCGACCATCCGGGTCGTCTTCAAGACGATGACCGAGAAAGGCGCCAACTCCGGCCTCTACATCCGCATGCCCGAAAAGCCGCGCGATGCCTGGTACGGCGTCCACAACGGCTACGAAGTGCAGATCGACGCCACCGGCGATGACTGGCATTCCACCGGCGCGCTCTACTCCTTAAGCAAGGTCTCCGCCCGCAATGCCAAGCCCCTCGGCCAGTGGAACACGATGGAGGTGGAACTAAAGGGCGACGTAACTAGAGTGAAGCTCAACGGCAAACTCGTCAACGAATTTAAGGGCGACCAAGCCGTCCCCGAACGCAAAATGTGGTTCGAACCCGTCCGCGGCCCGCGAGCCTACAAAGGCTACATCGGCATCCAAAACCACGGGGCCAAAGACACGGTCTATTTCAAAGAGATCAGCGTCAAGCGCCAGTGAACAAGGGCGACCGCTTCTCTAGAAAGTGGGCCACCCCTTCCTTGAAGTCTTCCGACTCCAAGCTCAGCACCATCTCCCGCTCGGCAGTCACCGAAGCTTCGGCCAGTGTCTGCGTCATAGCCGTGAACACTTGGCGTTTGATCACCGCCAGAGATCGCGGAGAAACCTGCGTCGCCAACTCTGTCGCGTAAGCGCGAACGTCAAACTGGAACGTCGGGCCAGGGTACACCCGGTTGACCAGATTCAGCCGCAGCGCCTCCTCGGCGTCAAAAATACGGGCTGACATCAAAATGTCCAGCGCCTGCGCCGGGCCGATCAAGCGCGGCAGCATCCAAGCCATCCCATACTCCGCGATAAGGCCTCGTCGGGCGAACGCGGTGCCAAAGCGGGCATCGGTAGAAGCGAACCGAAGGTCGCAATAGAGCGTCAGGATCAGCCCCAAACCCACCGCCGGGCCGTTGATGGCCGCGATCATCGGCTTCGTCAACTCTTGCAGAAAGGTGAACGGCTGGATAAAGTCGACGATCGGCCGAGTCTGCAGCAGCGTCATGTCCGCCCCGGCGCAGAACCCGCGCCCCGACCCGGTCACCAGGATCACCCGAACTTCTGGGTCTTCCTCCGCAGCCGCCACCGCCTGACGGAACTCGGCGTCCATCGTCATCGTCCACGCATTCAGCTTATCCGGCCGATGCAGGGTGATCGTCGCAAGACGATCCGAGACGTCGTAGAGGAGCTGCGTAAAGGTCATGGAGTCGGGTTTATTACGGGGATCGGAAACTGCGAACGGCCAGCGAATACCTCCGAAAACACGTGGAGCATGTCAGCGTGGATGCCGGTGTTATCGGCGAGGATGTGGGGGCTTTTCAGGTGGTGCGGAGCGCCGTGCATATCGCTGACGGTGCCGCCCGCCTCCTCAATGAGCAGGATTCCGGCCGCCATGTCCCACGGACTCAGTCCAAACTCCCAAAAGCCATCCAAACGCCCGCAAGCGACGTAAGCCAAGTCAATCGCGGCGGCACCAGCGCGGCGGACACCGTGCGTTATCATCGCCAATTGATAATAGAAATGAATGTTGATGTTCTTGTGCCGCCGCCGACTTGGAAAGCCCGTGGCAACCAACGCGACATCGGCGCTGGCGGCCTTCGATACATGGATGCGATGACCATTCAAATACGCCCCGCCGCCCTTTTCCGCCGCGAACATCTCGTTCCGAGTAGGATCGAAAATGACTCCGGCGATTAACTCACCGGCCTTTTCTAAGCCGAGAGTAACATTGTAAACCGGAAAGCTATGCGCGAAGTTGGTCGTGCCGTCGACCGGGTCGACATACCACCGATATTCGCTCGAATTGGCGTGATCTCCACTCTCTTCGCCGAGAATGGCGTGGGTCGGGAAACGGGTCTGTAACCGCTCCACGATAAGCTTCTCGCTGGCGCGATCAGCTTCGGTGACGAGGTCGAAATCGCCTTTGAGTTCGAACGGAATGCGTCGCTCAGCGAAGTTGGAGACGAGCGCTCCGGCCTCGCGGGCGATCTCGATTGCGGCTTCTAAGTAGGCGGCCATAGGTTATTGAGGTAACTCGGCAAGATACTTGATCTCGTCTTTGTAGATAAACAAATTGGGCCCGGCGGAGGCGGTTAACCGAATAAAGCCCTGGTCGAAATACTCGATCGCCCCGTCGTGCACGGTCGAATCTTCAAGCGTGATGCGGACCGGCTGTTGGCTGGCGATCAGTTCACGGAGATAAGCCGCTTCGAGGAAAGTCGTATCGGGAGCTTTGGTCTTTGCTTTCGCCATGGAATCTCCTATCGTACAATACAGGGCAATGAAAAAGAACAACTCAACCCCGACCCGGCGCGAGGTGACCGCCGCGGCGACCGCTCTGTTCACGACCAACCTGTTCACCGGGAACGTGAAGGGTGCCAACGATAAGATCGCGATTGGGTTCATCGGGCTTGGCGCGATGGGTTCGGGCAATCTCGGTCATGCGATGAAAGTTCCGGAGTTGCAGCCGGTGGCGCTGTGCGACGTCTACGAACCGCATCTGGAGCGGGCCGTGGCCGCGGCCAAGAAGGGCGGCTACGCGATCGAAGGCAAACGCGATTTCCGGCAGGTGCTGGCGGACAAGAGCATTGATGCGGTCTGTATCTCAACCCCCGACCATTGGCATGCCTATATGATGATCGACGCCTGCAAGGCGGGCAAAGACGTCTATGTCGAAAAGCCGGCCAGTGTCTACGTGGAAGAAGGCCAAAAGATGGTGCAGGCGGCCCGCAAGTACAAGCGGATCGTGCAAGCCGGCACGATGCAGCGGTCGGGAGGGTTCTTTCTCAAAGCCAAGGAACTCGTCAACTCCGGCGTGCTCGGCGAGGTGACCTTCGTCCATGCCTTCCAGAGCGGTATGACGGACAAGAAAGGCTTTGTGCCCAAGCCCGACGACAACGGCAAACAGCCGACCGATTTGAACTGGGACATGTGGTTGGGCCCCGCGCCGAAGGCGGAGTTTGATCCCGTGAAGTGGGGCGTGAAAGTGACGGGATTCCCCACTTTTCGCTACTTTTGGGACTATGCCGGCGGAGCGATGACCGATTGGGGCGTCCACTTGATCGACCCGTTGCACCAGTGCTTCGATGAGGTCATGCCGACCTCGATCGTGGCCCTCGGCGAGAAATTTTATGTGACCGATACCCGGGATACGCCTGACACGATGCTGGCGACCTTCCAGTATCCGAAGTTCCTTGCGAGCTACGAGTCGCGGACGGCCAATCCGCTGCCCCCGTTTGGCTTGAACCAGAACGCGGGCACGTTGATTCACGGGTCGCAGGCCTCGCTGCTCGTCAACCGGAGCGGCTGTTGGCTAATCCCGAACAGCTCGAAGAGCGACAAGGTAAAGGCGGAAACTTGGGACCGGCAATCGCATCCGGACATGGCGCCGACGAACTTGCCGCACTGGCAGAATTGGGTGGCTTGCATTAAGTCGCGCGAAGCTCCGCGGAGCGAAATCGAAACCTGCGTCCGGTCGTCGACCACCTGTATTCTGGCCAACCTTTCGATGCGGTTCAAGACCCGTCTGGACTGGGACGCCCAGAACTGGACCGTGAAGCAGAAGGAAGTGGTGCCCCACTTGAAGCCCAAGTATCGGGCCCCGTGGAAGCTGGAAGTCTAAACCCCCACCGCCTCAAGGCGGTGGGGGTCAGTTGCGACTGAAAGTCGCCTGTAAGCGTACGACCAACTCCATGGTTTACGTCGTCCCGCAAATCTGATTTCGTAGGGTGATGCCTGGAGCGATACCCGCCTTAATGGAGGCGTTCTGGAAACCCGAACTACCGGCCCCGTATTGGGCGGACTGCAAACTACGTTTGTCCCAGCTCAGGGCCCAGTCAATGCATGCGCTTGTCGTCGATCTCGCCGAGGCTCTATCCCTCTTCCTCTCTCCCGACATTGCTCCGGATCTCTTCAGACGTCGCGGCTTTGCCCTCTGTTAAGTCAAGACTTGCTATTAGGGTGCTTTTCTTATGATTTCCTGGACGTTTCGAATCTCGGTGAACGGACCGCAGGAGGCTCGCTCGACGAGTTTGCAGGGATAGGTTTCGGATATCGGTTCCTGCGTGGGATCTTCGATCCGGGCCAAAAGCATGGTCGTAAGCCGCTCTCCGAGTTGGTCCTCGAAGACCGAAATGGAGGTGAGCGCCGGTTCGAGAATCGCGAACTCGGCACGGTCGCCCAGGCCGATCAGGCTTATCGTTTGGGGGATGGAGACTTTACGCTTCGTGAGCTCTTTCCAGGCACCAGCAGCCAGTTCGTCGTTGCCGGCGAGGATGGCGGTGGGCGGACGGGATTCACGCAACAGGTGGGCGGTAGCGAGTTGGCCGTAGTCGGTATTGCTGACCTGCCAGTTCTCACTCACGGCCAGCGGGGCCAGGCCGTGCGTCTCCATCGCTTGCAGATAGCCCTGATAGCGCCTTTGGAACCATGGCAGCGCGACGTTGCCGAGATAGGCGATGCGACGGTGGCCCAGGCGGATCAGATAACCAGCAGCGTCTTCGACGCCGCCCCGGTCGTCATAGCAAACGCTGTTATGTGTAGCTGGACCCTCGAAAGTGTTCGAGATCAGCGTATAAAGGACGCCTCGCTTTTCCAGCGCCTGGAGCAGGTTCGGATGGTGCACCCCTGCCAGCAGAACTCCATCAACGGCACCCGTCTGATCCAGCATCCGTGGCAGCACGAGTTCATTCGGCCGCAGCTGGCCCGAGTATTCGAAGCGGCTAAAAATGAGGTCGTACCCCCGGGCTTGCAGCGTCTTTTCACACGCCACCAGCAGCCGCATGTGCATCGCGTTGAACGACTGGCGGTTGCCCAACAGGAACACAATCGTTTGCGCGCTTTTGCTCTTCAGGCGGCTCCAGTTCACGTTCGGCCGATAGCCAAGGTCGGCGGCCGCTTTGATGACGCGGACCCGGGTTTCGCTGTCGGCATAACCGCTATCGTTCAAGACACGGGAGACCGTAGCGACGCTGACCTTCGCTTCAGCGGCAACGTCGCGGATGGTGGGCATTACCCTTCCCAGAGTTCTTTCACCATGTGCTCGCCGGCGACGATGGTGGGTCGTTCGGCGCGGCCATGGTGTTGGTAGGTGAGCTGTAGATGGTTGAGGCCTAGAAGCCAGAGTATAGATGCGTGGATATCGTGGACATGAGCAGGCCGCTGGATGGCCCGGAGGCCGATTTCATCCGTGGCACCGATCGTCTGACCGCCGCGGACGCCGCCGCCCGTGAAGAACATCGTGAAGCCCCACGGGTTATGGTCTCGGCCATCGCCCTTTTCATTGAAGGGGGTCCGGCCAAACTCGCCGCCCCAAACGACCAATGTGTCGTCCAACATGCCGCGACGGGCAAGGTCTTCAATCAACGCAGCAACGGGCTGGTCGGAGGCCTTGCACCACTTAGCGTGGTTGGCTTCGAGCTTCGTGTGGGCGTCCCAACCGGACCCGGAGCCGCAGTAGAGTTCGACGAACCGAACCCCGCGTTCGACTAGGCGGCGGGCCAGCAGGCAGTTGCGGCCGAAGATGGCGGTCTCCGGACTATCGAGGCCATAAAGAGCCTTGGTTTCAGCGGTTTCCTGCGATAGGTCGACCACCTCGGGGCCAGACTTTTGCAAGGCGTAGGCGAGTTCAAAGCTGCGGATTCGCGCGTCGAGGCTGGTGTCGTCCTCGCGGCCGTTGGCGTACTCTCGGTTCTGCGATTCCAGGTAAGCGAGGCGGGCCCGTTGGCGGTCGTCATCCTGTCCAGCCGGCAGCTTGGTGTTGAGAATTGGGTTGGGCCCTTGGCGGAACAGGGTGCCTTGATAGGAGGCCGGAAGGAAGCCGGAGCCCCAGTTTTTCGCGTTGCCGAAGGGTTCCCGTTCGTCGATCATGCTTACGAAGGCGGGCAAGTTTTTATTCGCCGAGCCGAGCCCATAGTTGACCCAAGCGCCGAGGCTGGGGCGACCGGAGAGAATGTCGCCCGTGTTCATCTGGCTCACTCCGCCGGCGTGGTTCAAGCCGTCGCACTGGCAGGAGCGGAGCACAGCGAGTTTGTCAGCATGCTTAGCGACGTGGGGATACAGTTCGCTAACCCACAAGCCACTTTTGCCATGTTGAGCCCATTGGCGAGGGCTGCCCATCAGCGTGTTGCCGGCTGTACCCATCGCGGTGATGGGCCGTCCAAAACTGGACGGCATCGGTTGGCCGCTCAGTTCGTTGAGCTTCGGCTTCGGGTCGAACAGATCGATGTGGCTAGGTCCGCCTTCCATGAAGAGGAAGATTACCGATTTGGCTTTTGGCTTGTGGTGGGGTTGGCGCGGAACCGTAGGATCGTGAACGGTCGCAGCGGGCGACTGTTCGGCGAGGAGGGCGGCCATGGCCATCGCGCCCAGGCCGCTGCCGGCACCACGAAGAAGGGCGCGGCGAGTAGTGTGTTGGTTCATCGGTGTTGACCTTAGTCGATATAAAGAAATTCGCTGGAACTCAGCAGAGCCAGGCAGAGGTCGTCGAGCGCGGCGGGGCCGAGCTTAGCTTGCTTAGCCAAGAAGCCTTCGCTGCGTTCGCGTTCGGCGGGAGACGGCGTACGCCCAAGCGTGAGCCGGAAAGCTCGTTCAACCAGCGAGGCCGACGATTGTCCAGAGTCATTGGCGACGCGCCGGGAGAGGGCACGAGCGAAGTTCGCGCTCGCATCGCCGTTCATAAGTTCCAGCGCTTGGTCCGCCGTCACTGTCTCCTGACGGCGGCCACAACTCTCAATCGCGAGCGGGGTATCGAAGCTTTGGAGCATCGGATAGCGGACCAAGCGACGGGCGAAGATGTAGACGCTGGCGCGATTTTCATCGGCGGCACCCGTGGACTTTCGCCAGTGGCGGCCTTCTTGAATTTCGGTGCCTTCCGGTACGCGGGGGAACACGCCCGGGCCGCCCATCGTGCGGTCCAGCAGACCCGAGACGGCAAGCATGGAGTCGCGAATGGCTTCCGATTCCAGCCGACGACGGGGATAGCGCCAGAGGTATTTGTTGTCGCTGTCGATGGCCGCCGCGTCAGTCCGGAAGTCAGAAGCCTGACGATACGTCGCACTCAGGACGATGCGCTTGTGCAGTTGCTTGATGCTCCAGCCGTCGGGTCCAGTGAAGGTGGCGGTGAGCCAGTCAAGCAGTTCCCTATGGCTGGGGCGTTCGCCCATCAAGCCAAAGTCGTTCGGGGAACCAGCGATGCCCCGACCGAAGTGATATTGCCAAATGCGGTTGACGATCACCCGGGTCGTCAAAGGATTCTTGGCGTCGGCCAGGATGTTGGCCAGCGCTGCCCGGCGGCCACTGGAGTTGAGCTCGGGCAGTGGTTGAATGGCAGCCGGGGCCGGATCGAGGATGCTGAGTCCGCCCGGTGCGACTTCGTCGAGAGGGGAATACAGGGAGCCGGCCTTGAGAATGTAAGTGGGCGGGGAGGTCGCGGCCTGGTCCCGCATGATCTGAACAACCGGGAGCGGCTTTGGAAGCAACGCTTTAAAGGCTTCCAGTTCGGCTATGAGGGCCTTGTACTTAGCCTTCGTAGCGGCGTTACCGCGCTTGCTCATCACGTCGGCGTCGGCAATTTCCACCTGGGTAATCGCCTTATGAAAAATCTGCCAGTCGAGCGGGTCGCGATCCTTTGCGGGCTTGCCGAGGGCGGCCTGCACCTCAGGAGGAAATCGCTCTGTATATTCTTTCCGGTATGCGGCGCGAGGGGCAGCCAGGAGGGCTTCGAGCTTGTCGAGGACAGGCTGGGCGGCCGCCCGGTACTGGACCATTTGCGCTTGATATTCGCCCACCTGCCGCGGCGTGGCGGTGGTCGACTCGTCGTCAATCTTCATATTGGCGAAGAAGGCTTGCAGCCGATAGTAGTCTTTGTGCAGGAGCGGGTCGAATTTATGATCGTGGCACCGGGCGCAGCCCAGGGTGACGCCCATAAACGCGAACGCCGTGTTATCCGTAACGTCGTTGAGGAGTTCCTGACGTCGCAGGTGGATGTTAGCCTGGTTGAACTCATCTTCGAAGAGGCGGAGGTAGCCGAGGCCGGGGAGAGCTTTTGTATCGCCGGGGTAGAGCTCATCGGCGGCGATCTGTTCCTTAATGAACCGGTTGAACGGCTTGTCTTCGTTCCAGCTTTGGATCACCCAATCCCGGTAGCGCCACATGTTCGGGCGGGTGTCGTCCTGTTTGAAGCCATCAGAGTCGGCGTAGCGGACGACGTCGAGCCAATGGCGGCCCCAGCGTTCGCCGTAGCGAGGGTTTGCCAGAAGCCGATCCACCAAGCGATCTTCGGCACCGGGCTTGGTATCGTTCAGGAAGGCCTGCGCGTCCTCCGGGGTGGGCGGCAGTCCGGTCAGGTCGAGCGTAACGCGGCGGAGAAACACGTCGCGGCTAGCCAGAGGAGCGGGCGTCAGATTCTTGGCCTTGAGCTTGTCGTAGATGAAGTGATCAATTTCATTGCGAACCCATTTTTGGCCGGCGGGGTCGACAGCGGGAGGAGCGACGGCGACGACCGGTTGAATGGCCCACCACTTTTTCTGGATCGCGTTGAACTTAGGAGCGCTCTCGGCGGAAAGGGGAAGAATGGTTAGGGCGGAAAGGATGATTCCGTGCCGGATGAACATTGCGGTGCGACTCCTCGAAAAATGGCGGCGAGGGAGATCCTCTCTCCCTCGATGTGGAAATGTTTTCACATCTCTCCGCCGGTGTCAAGGAGGTCCGCTTAGCTGTAGCTCGCCAGGCAAGCGCAGGGGATGTAGCGGGAGTGGGGTACAGCGCTGGTAAAAGCCCGCTGACGTGGCTGTTCTTCAGCCTTGCGTGGTGGCGTGTCAGCACGGCTGTGCTTATAGCGGTGATGATGCGGGAACTCGCTACCGCGCTCGAAAGCGCGGACGCGAGAGAAGATCAGGAAGAGAATTGGTATTAGCATTAAGCGATGCTGCTCCTTCGCTTTCTGGCTGTGCCTCTTCTGATTTGTACGGCGGCGGTGATGCCGGCGCAGGAGAGCGGGTTGCCGGCTCGTCTGGCGGGGATCTTCGGGCCGGGCGCGCCACGGATGAAAAGCTTTGGGCCGGCGGATTGGTTTGAGAACGGGGCCGCGTATACGACGCTGGAGGCGAACGAGATCGTTCGCTACGCAACCGCGTCGGGGGCGCGGGAAGTGCTGATTTCGGCGAAACAGTTGACGCCGGAAGGGCGGCCGAAGCCGTTGACGGTCGCGGGGTATTCGTGGACTGCCGATCAGCGGCGGCTGCTCGTGTTTACTAACACGCGAAAGGTTTGGCGGCTGCATATGCGGGGGGATTATTGGATGCTTGATCGGACGAGCGGGAAGCTGCGGCAGGTTGGTGGGAAGGGAGACGAGGCATCGCTGCTGTTCGCTAAGTTCTCGCCGGATGGGAGGAGTGTCGCTTTCGTGAGGGGGAATAACCTGTATCGCGAAGACGTCGAGACGGGGCGGATTCGGCAGTTGACGACGGACGGAAGTGCGACCTTGATCAACGGTACCTCCGATTGGGCTTATGAGGAGGAGTTGGGTATTCGCGATGGTTATCGGTGGAGTCCGGATAGTCAGTCGATTGCGTACTGGCAGTTTGATTCGAGCGGGGTGGGGGTGTTTAACCTGATCAACAATACGGAGTCGACGTATCCGAAACTGATTCCGATTGCGTATCCGAAAGTGGGGACGACGAATTCGGCGGTGCGGGTGGGGGTGGTGTCGGGTAGAGGGGGGAAGACGAAGTGGATGGCGGTGCCGGGTGACCCGCGGGAGAACTACATTGCGGGGCTGCGGTGGCAGGGGAAGAGGCTGGTTTTGCAACAGTTGAACCGGCTGCAGAATCGGCAGGACTTGCTGGTGGCGGATGCGAAGACGGGGCAGGTGAAGCAGGTTTTCCGGGATGAGGACGAGACTTGGGTGGACGCCCATGAGCCGGAGTTCTTCGCGGATGGGAGCTTTGTGCTGCTGAGTGAACGGGATGGATGGCGGCGGGCGTATCGGGTGGTGAATGGGGCTGCGACGGCGTTGACGCCGGCGGGGGTGGACGTGATGCGGGTGGCTCGGATTACTAAAGATCAGATTTACTACGTGGCGTCGCCGGAACGGGCGACGGAGCGGCATTTGTATCGGGTGAGCCTGCAGGGCGGGGCGGCGGAGCGGCTTTCGGCGGGGGGCGGTACGCATAGCTACGACATTGCGGGATCGGGAGAGTATGCGTTCCATACTTACTCGACGATGAATGATGCGCCGACGACGGAACTGGTGAGCTTGCCGGACCATCGACGGGTGCGGGTGTTGGCGGAGAATCGGGTGGCGACGAAGAGTCCGCCGGCGGAGTTTTTCAAGATTGCGATTTCGGGTGGGGTGGAGATGGACGCTTGGATGATCAAGCCGGCTAATTTCGATGCTGCGCTGCGGTACCCGGTGTTGGTGTACGTGTATGGGGAGCCGGCGGGGGTGACGGTGACGGATAGTTGGCAGGGCGCGCGGGGGATGTATCATCGGGCGATCGCGGACCAGGGGTACATTGTGGTGAGCATGGACAACCGGGGGACTCCGTCGCCGAAGGGGCGGGCTTGGCGGAAGGTGGTGTATGGGTCGGTGGGGGTGCTTTCGGCGGCGGAGCAGGCGGCGGGGCTGAAGGCTTTGCTGGCGATGCGTCCGTATTTGGATGGCGAGCGGGTGGCGATTTGGGGGTGGAGCGGGGGCGGGTCGAATACGTTGAATGCGATGTTTCGGACGCCGGAGTTGTACAAAGTGGGGATGAGCGTGGCGCCGGTGCCGGACCAGCAGCTTTACGACACGATTTATCAGGAGCGGTATATGGGGGTTCCGAAGGATAATGCGAAGGGGTATCGGGAGGGGTCGCCGATCAACTTTGCGGAGGGGTTGCAGGGAAAGTTACTGGTGGTACACGGGACGGGGGATGATAATTGCCACTATCAGGGGGTGGAGCGATTGGCGAATCGGCTGGTTGAGTTGGGGAAGCCGTTTGACATGATGGCGTATCCGAATCGGTCGCACTCGATTAATGAGGGCAAGGGGACGTCGCTGCATATACATGCGCTGATGGGGCGGTATTTGATGGAGCATTTGCCGGCGGGGGGACGATGAGGGTGGGTTTAGGACTTGGGAGAGCTGTTGCGGGCGACGGCTTGCCGAACTAGAGCCTTGAAGGCGGAGCCGTCAACTTGTTCGCCTTCGTGGAGGTCGATGAGGCGGCGGACGTTTTCTTCGAGGCTTGCGTTGAAGAGACGGGCGGGATTGGGGAGAGAAGCGCGCTTGGCGAAGGTTAGTTTTACGACGTTTTTGCAGTATTCGCCGGTGGAGAGGAGGCCGTTGTGGGACCAGACGGGAGCGCCCTTCCACTTCCATTCCTCGATGACGTCGGGGCCCGCTGCGACGATTCCTGCTGTGATGGGCTCCGATGGCGAGTGGGTGGGGCTTTCAGCCCGGTTTTGCATCGTCTGATGGTTATGGAGGAGCTACTCTTCCAGGACGCCTTCATAGATGGCGGCCATCGGCACGGTGCATTCGAGGGACGAAAACGCGCAATCGGCGTCGAGGCCCGTGACTTCGCTAATCCACCAATGGCCATCCGCGGCTCGGGTGTGGATTTCGATGAGGGGCTGATCCTGGGACACCAGGGCGTACTGGCGGATTGAGGGGCTTAATCGATACTCGCGGGATTTTGCTCCCCGGTCAATTGCTTCGGTGCTGGGCGAGAGGACCTCGACGAGAAAGATCGGGTTGGTGATGACATTGCGCTTGCCCGGCTTCCGCTCTACGGGCCCGCACACCACCATGAGGTCCGGGTAGGTGAGCATGTCTTGTGACCCTGTTTCAAACAGTACATCGCTTCCTAACACTGCACAGCCACGCCCGCGTAGCGCCCCATACAACTGGCCGCCAAGATTCATGGCAAGCCTCCCGTGCTCGAACGTCCCGCCCGCCATAGCCGTAACGATGCCGGCATAGTACATATGCTTGGCCTCGGAGAGCTCTTCTTGATCTAAGAACTCATCCGAAGAAATCCAGGTAAGGTGCGGTGCTGCCATACCGTCTAGTATCCCAGCTTGACGATGCCCTGTTTGCTTCCGCTGACGGTGCCGTCGCGGAGCCATTCGAGAGAGGCCTGGAAGAGCAGGAGGTGATTCTTTTCCCATAAGGCGTTATGGGAAGCGCAGCCGAGGTCGAGGAAGACCTTTTCTTTAGCTCCGAAATCGTCATAGAGCGATCTTACGCCGGCGGGCAGGGCTTGCTTATCCAGGGCGGCGGCGACGAAGAGGGCTGGCGTTTGCATCTTTTTTACGACGGCTTCGTTCCAGCCCCAGGTGGTTACTAGCGGGGCGCGGCGGACTCCCGGGCCCCAGGTGGCGGCTTGGGGGTCGGAGGCTAGCATGTCGGTCCAGACGGCTTCGCGGGCTTTGGGATCGACTTGATCGGGACAGCCGATTTGGCGGTCCCAATTGGCGTTCAGCTCGAGCAGGGATTGGGTGGCAAAAGCGGGGCCTTTGGCGGGGACTTGGGTGGGGGCTTCCATCGGCGCCCCTCGGCGGTATGCGGGGGCGAGGAGGACGAGCTTGTTCACTTTGTCGGGATGATGGGCTGTGTAGCCGCCGGCTCTGGGCCCGCCTAGCGACCAGCCGATGAGGTCGACTTTGGCGACGGGGGCATGCAGGCGGAGGTAATCGACGACTGTTCCGATGTCGTTCCAATCGGAGGCCAGCGTGGTCATCTGCTGGCCGTAGGAGGGGGCGCATACCTTGCCGAAGAGCGACTTTTGTTGGTCTTCGGCTAGATTGCAGGGATCGTTCATGGCCAGGGGGCGGGTGGAGCGGCCGTAGCCGGTCATATCCATGGCGAAGACGTCGTAGCCGGCGCGGGCAAGGAAGGCCATCCAACTGTAGTCCTGGTAGGGCACGTCGAAGGCGACCTCGGAAGGGGTGCCGGCTCCGTGGATGAACAGGACGACTTTGGCTGCGCCGCCGCGCATGGGTGATCCCGCTTGGACCACCTCGCGGACGTAGATGTGGGTGGTTTGGCCGGCGATGGAGGGGACGGTCGATTTCACGGGGACGTAGTGATCGAGCCGCAGGAGTCGGCGGCTGTCGTCGCCGAAGCAGAGGGAGCCGAGGATCAGGGCGAGTAGGGCCGCGTTTCGCATGCAGATACTATACTTTGGTTTGAGACACAATTTATTCGCGTTCGATAACAGTTATGCACGGGAACTGGTTGGCTGCTATGCTCCGGGGGCGGCGGCGCAGGTTCCGGCTCCTCGGATGGTTCGGTTGAACCGGGGGCTGGCGGCCGAGTTAGGGCTGGATGGGGAGGCGCTCGACTCCGAGGCCGGGGCGGCGATTTTCGCCGGGAATACGGTGCCGGAAGGGGCGATGGTGTTGGCGCAGGCTTATGCGGGGCATCAGTTCGGCCACTTCGTGCCGCAGTTGGGCGATGGGCGGGCGCTGCTGCTGGGCGAGATGATCGACGTCCACGGGCAGCGGCGGGATATTCAGTTGAAGGGTTCGGGGCGGACGGCGTTCTCGCGAGGCGGGGATGGGAAGGCGGCGCTGGGGCCGGTGCTGCGGGAGTATCTGCTGGGCGAGGCGATGCATGGTTTGGGGGTGCCGACGACGCGAGCTTTGGCGGCGGTGACGACGGGGGAGATGGTGTATCGGGAGCAGCCGCTGCCGGGGGCGGTGCTGACGCGGGTGGCGGCGAGCCATATTCGAGTGGGCACGTTTCAATTCTTCGCGGCGCGGGGGGAGACGGAAAAGCTGCGGCAGTTAGCCGACTATACGATTCGACGGCACTATCCGGGGGTCCAAGGCTATGTGGGGTTGTTGGGTGCGGTGATTGATGCGCAGGCTTCGTTGATCGCGCGGTGGATGCACATTGGGTTTATTCATGGGGTGATGAATACGGACAATATGGCGATTTCGGGGGAGACGATTGACTATGGGCCTTGCGCGTTTGTCGATCAGTATCGGGCGTTGACGGTGTTTAGTTCGATTGATCGGGGTGGGCGGTATGCGTATGGGCAACAGCCGGAGATTGCGCTGTGGAATTTGACTCGGTTTGCGGAGACGCTGCTGCCCTTGGTTGGTGGGGATGTCGAGGTGGCGACGGCGGAGTTGCAGCGGTTTGGTGATTTATATGAACGCTATTGGGAGCGGGGGATGCGGGCTAAGTTGGGATTGGTGACCGAGGAGGCGGGGGACGCGGAGTTGGCTCGGGGGTTGCTTCAGACGATGGAGACGGGTGGATTGGACTATACACAGACATTTCGGGGGTTGGCGCGGGGGGTGGAGTTGGGGGCGTGGGGGGAGCGGTGGCGGGCGCGGTTGGCGAGGGAGGGAGCGACGGTGGAGATGCGGGGAGAGGCGATGGATCGGGTGAATCCGGTGTATATCGCGCGGAATCATCAGGTGGAGGCGGCGTTGGCGGCGGCGACGGAGCGGGAGGATTTTGGGCCGTTTGCTACGCTGTGCGATGTGTTGGCGGAGCCGTTTACGGAGCGACCGGGGAGGGAGGGGTATGCGGGGCCGGCGGCGGATGGGAACGTGGGGTATAAGACTTTTTGCGGGACCTGAGTGGCGATGACTTTGTCGGCCATGGCGAGGAAGTCTGTGGCGGGAACGGAGCCGGGGTGCGTCGAGCCGCTGGGCGGGGTGGCCGCCACGCCTTCCGGGCTGCCGCCGGGTCGGCAGACTTCGGAGCTGCTCTGGAGCAGGTCGGCGATGGTCGCGGGCTTTTCGGTAGAGATTGGGGGGGGGTGGTTGGTTTGCCGTAGGGCGTTTGCCTCAGCGCTTCCAGCCCGGACTTGGGAAAGCCGCTATGGCAGGGGCGGCGATGCCGAGGCCCAGGGCCATTCTGCGACGGGTTGTTTGAACCGGGCGGGCTGAGTCGGATGGCTCAACTGACCGCCCGGCGGACCCAGGCTCGGTGGGCGTACTGGGGGTTCAGGCGGAGGAACCAAGGGCGGTGCGGGGCTTTGGGTTTGCTGGCCGGGGATGAGGGCTAGGATTTCGGTGCGGGCCGGGACCCAGCGTTCGGCGTTTCTCAGCTTTTCGGCCATCGCCGCGGCACAGAGGATTTGGTGGAGTCGAGGGGGGCGGTGATGGGTTTGCGGCCTTGCCGAGAGAGGTTGGTGAGATCGAGAGAGAGCGCGAGTTCGGCCTGGGAGGGGGAAGGGACTGGGGGGGCCCTAAGTGGTGCGTCCGCTGTGGGGATTGATGGCGACAGCGTCGTAATCGTGACGGTTGGCGAGGTTTGGCCAGAGTACGCGGCCCGGGGATCTCTTCGGCGGGTTGATCGTGATCGTAATTGAAGTCTGGATGAGTGAAGATCTGGACTTGGATGTCGCGGAGGGAGGCAGTGAGGGGTTGCCGGACGGGGGCAGATTCGAGTTTGACTTGGCCGCTGGCGAAGAGGTCGCTTAGCTTTTGGTTGAAGACGGGAGGGGTGGGGCGGTTGAGTTTGGTCCAAAAAGAGGTCGTCGAAAAAAGCTATGAGGGGAGGCTGATATTATACGGTTTATGCCGAATTTTCCGATTGCTGTGCTGCCGGGTGATGGGATTGGTCCCGATGTGGTGGTTGAGGGGTTGAAGGTGCTGCGGGCGGTGGAAGCCAAGCTCACTGGAGTTACCTTTTCGACGAAGGAGTTTTCGGTGGGGGCAGGGGAATTTTTGCGGAGCGGGGATCCGCTGCCGCCGGAGACGTTTGCGGAGATCGCGAAGCACTCGACGATTTTGTTGGGGGCGATGGGGATTCCGAATGTACGGTGGCCGGATGGACGGGAGATGGCACCGCAGATCGACATTCGGGAGAAGCTGGACTTGTACTGTGGGCTGCGGCCGATTATGTTGTACCATGCGGACGATACGCCGATCAAAGGCAAGACGGTGATTGATTTTGCATTGGTGCGGGAATCCACCGAGGGGTTGTTTGTTTCGCGGCTGGATCCGTATTCCTTGGAAGCAGACCAAGTGACGGATCAGTTGCGGATCACGCGGACGGGAGCGGAGCGGGTGATCCGGTCGGCGTTTCGGATTGCGGCGTTACGAAGGAAGAAAGTTACGTTGGTCGATAAGGCGAACGTGTTGCCGACGATGGCTTATTTCCGCAGCATCTTTGACCAGATTGCGGAGCAGTTTCCGGAGATTGCGACGGAGCGGGTTTACGTGGACGCGTGCGCGTTGTATTTGGTGCAGCGGCCGGAGAGCTTTGATGTGATGGTGACGGAGAACATGTTCGGGGATATTCTGTCGGATTTGGCGGCGGCGCTCGTGGGTGGGATGGGAATGGCACCATCGGCGGACATTGGGGATGAACACGCGGTGTTTCAGCCTTCGCACGGGTCGGCGCCGGATATTGCGGGCAAAGGGATTGCGAACCCGGTGGCGACGATTTTGTCTGTTGCGTTGATGCTGGATTGGCTGGACCATCCGGAGACGCGGCGGGGCGGGGACATGATTCGGGCGGCGGTGAGCAAGGTGTTTGCGGACACAACGGCGCGGACGTGCGACATGGGCGGGAAGCTATCGACGACGGAGATGGGGGATCGTGTGGCGGCGGCCTTGTGATGCGGGGGTGGACGCGTTAGGGCGGGGTAGGTAGGTCGTGCCGTGGAAACGGTAAAGACGAGCGGTACAAGGCCAAGCTTCCGGAGACGGTGCCGACGGGTTGGTCGGGATGGTCGTAGGCGGGATCCGTTCAACGTTGAGACCTACGGACAGGTAGCGCCGCGGAATGCGAAGGCGATTCGGGATCGGTTGCCGAGGGCTTGGCTGGGTGGGAATACGCAACTGTTTCCGAATGGGCGGGAGCATTTGGTGGGGTAGCTGGAGGCTGTGGGTTATGAGTTGGGTTGGCGGGTGGGGCGGCCGCTGGTTGGGCCGGGGACGTACAGGATGAATAAGGCGGCGACGGATGCGCAGATCAGCACGCCCCTTCTGGCATTGAACGGGGGGCAGTTTATGTTGGGGGACGACGTTGGCGCGTTGACGCCGGAGGCGGGGCGGGCGATGGATCTGTTCTACCAGCGTGGAGGCGGACGATCTCGCCAAGGTGCTCTTTTTGCCGGTGCACCATGCAGGTGGCGAAGAACCGGGGCGATTCTTTCCATTGGGGGGGGACGAATTTGAACGTGCGGCAGGGCGGTGGAGTATACAGCGTGTCCGAAACAGTACGGGCACGTGTTCGTCCCCGGGCGCGGTGGATGGCCCGGGGACAACCCGGAGGGGTTGGGGATTGGCAAAGGGGCCAACGAGAATTTATTGATCCTTGCGAAATCGGTTCGGGAACCGAAGGGGAAAGCGGTGATTGAGTTTTTAAAGGAGAACTAGCGACCGAAGTAGTCGGCGTTGATCTTGGTGAACTCGTTCCACTTCTCGGGGAGGTCTTCGAGGGCGAAGATCGCCGAGACGGGACAGACGGGGACGCAGGCGCCGCAATCGATACATTCAACGGGGTCGATGTTGAGGATGGTGACTTCCTCAAAGCGGGCGTCATCTTTCCTGGGGTGAATGCAGTCTACGGGGCAAGCGTCTACGCAAGCGGAGTCCTTGGTGCCCACACAGGGCTCAGCGATCACATATGCCATATTTTCTTTGTACCACAGGGCCCGCGACTCCCACAATTTCGTTAGAGTAGAGGGCGCGGGAATGCGCATGAAAATCGTCGTTTTGGATGGCTATTCTTTGAACCCGGGGGACTTGAGTTGGGCGGCGCTGGAGGCGCTGGGAGAGGTGACGGTGTACGACCGGACGCCGCCGGAGCTGCTGTTGGAGCGGGCGGGGGGGCGGACGCCTTGCTGACGAATAAGACGCCGTTGGGGCGGGTGGAACCGGCCGAGTCGGGGGCTTTGCGGTACATCGGGGTATTGGCGACGGGGTACAACGTTGTGGATGTGGGGGCGGCGCGGGAGAGGGGCGTGGTGGTGACGAATGTGCCGACGTATGGGACGGATTCGGTGGCACAGTTGACGATTGGGTTGTTGCTGGAGTTGTGTTACCAAGTGGGGGCGCATAGCACGGCGGTACAGGCGGGAGAGTGGTCGGCGAACGCGGATTGGAGCTTTTGAGTTGACGGGGAGACGCTTGGTTGCATTGGGTACGGGCGGATTGGAGCATAGACTGGACGGATTGCCGCAGCGATGGGGATGCGGCTGGTGATGCATCGGTGGTCGGGAGGGATTGGGCTGGAGGAGTTGCTGGAGGTGAGTGACGTCGTGAGTTTGCATTGTCCGCTGTTTCCCGAAACGCGGGGGACAATTTGTGCATCTAAACTAGATCGAATGAATCCTTCGGCATTTCTATTGAACACCTCGCGCGGACCGCTGGTGGTGGAACAGGACCTAGGGGATGCTCTAAACGCGGGAAGGATCGCCGGTGCAGGCGTCGACGTTCTTTGCGTGGAGCCGCCGGCTGGAGGATCGCCGCTATTTTCTGCGAGGAATTGCGCGATTACACCGCATATTGCCTGGTCGACGAGGGAAGCGCGGGAGAGGTTAATGGGCGTGGCGGTTGAAAATTTGGCTTTGTTTGATGGGCCGAGGCGTCGGCACGTGGTGGCATGATGAATTCTTTGATTTTGTTGCTGTTTTCGCTGCCGGTGGGGGCGGGGATGGAGTTTGACGCCTACGTGAAGCATGCGGAGTCGCGACTGGCGGACACGGTCGGGGTGACCCGGGAGGTGAGGGGTGGATTGATCCACGACTGGTCGGCGGAGAGGTTTATTGCGAACCGGACTCCGGAGGAGGTGGTTAAACTTTTGCAAGACTATGATCGCTACCATGAGATTTATCCGGAGGTGACGGAATCCCGGTTGATTTCGAGGCAGGGGAACCAGTTTAGGGCGGCTTTGCAATTGAAGCGGCATAAAGTGCTGACCGTGATTTTGAACACCGAGTACGATGTTGACTATCAGGCGCTGGCGGGAGGCGGGTGGCGGGTGTTGTCTCGGAGTACGAAGGTGGAAGAGTCGGAGGGGGCCGACCATGGATTTTTGTGGCGGTTGAACACGTATTGGACGATTACTGCGGCGCAGGGCGGCGTTAAGGTGCAATGCCGATCGATTTCGATTTCGCGAGATGTGCCGCATGGGTTGGGGTGGATGGTGAAGCCGCTCGTGCGGGACATGCCGCGAGAGTCTGTAGAGGCGATGTTGGCGGCGACGGCGAAGGCGTTACAGTAAAGGCTTGTCGCTCTTCGACCATCCGCATCGCCGATTTAACCCGTTAACGGGGGACTGGGTTCTGGTGTCGCCGCATCGGATGAAGCGACCGTGGCAGGGGCAGGTGGAGGCGGTGGCGGTGGCGGCTGCGGCAGCGTACGAGCGAGGGTGTTACTTATGTCCGGGGAATGAGCGGATGGGGGGGGCACGGAACCCGGATTACCAGGGGGCGTACGTTTTTGAAAACGATTTTGCGGCGCTGTATCCGGAGACGCCGGCGGGTGAGCTGTCGGAGGGGGGATTGTTGGTGGCGCAAGCGCAGGCGGGGCGATGCCGAGTGGTTTGTTTTTCGCCGGACCACAGTTTGACGCTGGCGCGGATGGGGTTGGAGGGGATTGAAGAAGTGGTTGCGTTGTGGTGCCGAGAGTTTGCGGGGTTGGGGGCGGAGCCTGGAATTGCGGCGGTGCAGATTTTTGAGAATCGGGGGGAGATGATGGGGTGCAGCAATGCGCATCCGCATGGGCAAATTTGGTGCACGGCGAGCGTTCCGAATGAGTTGGCGAAAGAGGTTCGGGCGATGGAGCGGCCATTGTTAATGGACTACTTGGCGGTGGAGTTAAGAAAGGGTGAGCGGGTGGTCTGTTCGAACGATCACTTCGTGGCGGTGGTGCCGTTTTGGGCGGTTTGGCCGTTTGAGCTGTTGTTGTTGCCGCGGCGGCACTTTACGGGGTTCGATGAAATGCGGGCGGTTGAGCAGGGGGCGTTGGCGGGAATTCTGAAAGAGATCGGGCAGCGATATGACGGGTTGTTTGGAGTGCCGTTTCCTTATTCGATGGGTTTCCATCAGCGGCCGGTGGACGGGGGGAGGTATGAAAACTTTACTTGGCACGGGCACTATTACCCGCCTTTGTTGCGGTCGGCGACGGTGCGTAAATTTATGGTGGGATTCGAGATGTTGGGAGGGCCGCAGCGCGATATAACGCCGGAATCGGCGGCGGAGCGACTGCGAGGCGTACTGGTTGGGGGGAGTACTGTAGGCTCTACCCAACTTCTGTAACAGCGGGAAAGGGAAAACCATCATGATATCCTGAAGTCCCAAGGATTGGGGAGTTTTATTGGAGGAACGAGAGCATGCCGATTTCGGTTAAACTTTCGCTAAGCGCCCTTGCGCTTTCGGTAGTGGCGACTTTAAATGCAGCGCCAGGTAAGCAAGAGATTCGCCGGGGGATTGATCCCGTAGGCAAAGTGTGGGCACCAGGGGAACTTCCGCGATCGACGCAGAAGGCGTTAGGCGAGTTGCCGCAGCGGTTTGAATTGAACGAGGGGCAGTTTCCGTCGGCGGTTCGCTATGTGGCGCGTTCAAATGGCTATGACCTGTATCTGACCGATACGGAGTCGGTTCTGGTGCTGTACAAGGCACGGGGCAAGGAATTGAAAGACGGGATGGACTACACGACGCTGCGCATGAGCGTGCGTGGTGCGCGTGCCGCCCGGGCGTGGGAGTCGGGCAAGGCATTGCCGGGGATGACGAGCTATTTTCAAGGTCAGGATTCGGCGCGGTGGAGGCGGGACGTTCCGTCGTTTGCGTCGGCGACGGCGAGAGGAGTTAAACCCGGCGTGGATTTGGTTTGGTATGGCAAGGGGAAGAAGCTGGAGTATGACCTAGTGGTGGCTCCGGGCGTGGACGCTTCGAAGGTGGAGATTGCGTGGAACGGCGCGAAGTCGATGACCGTGGATGCGACAGGGAACCTGGTGCTGGATACGATGTATGGGCAGGTGGTGCAACAGCGACCGTACGTTTACCAGATGGTAAACGGTCGGGAGGTGAAGATTGAAGCCCGGTATTCTTTGCGACCGAACGAGGGTGCGGGATTTGAGTTGGCGCGATATGATCGCACGCTTCCATTGGTGATCGATCCGGCGGTCGTGGTGTACTCGACTTATTTGGGAACGTCGCTGAATTCCGGGAATTCGGTGGTGGCGAATGCGGCGGGACAGGTTTACCTGTTGGGGCAATCGTTTACTGCTTCGTTTCCGTTCGTAAGCCCGTTTCAGTCAGCGCATACGGATAGCAGCTTATTCGTGGCGAAGTTCAATGCGGCTGGATCGGAGTTGATCTATGCCACTTATCTTGGAGGCGGGTCGTCGGAAATCCCGTACGCCTTAGCGGTCGACGGGGCAGGTGCGGCGTACATACAGGGCTCCAGTCAGTCGACCGACTTCCCCGTGAAGACACCGATCCAATCGACCTTGGTGTCGACCAATCCGGGGGTGGGTGATACGGTTGTGACGAAGCTATCGCCGGCGGGAAATGAGCTTGTTTTCTCGACTTATCTTGGTTCGGTGGACGGCTCGATATCTCGGGGGATCGCGGTGGCTCCGGACGGGAGTATGATCGTCGGAGCCTACCAGTCTGGTGCAGCGACGTACACTCCGGCACCAGTGGTTTTGAATGCATCGGCGGCCCGGGGAGTGATTTTCCGGTTTACGCCGGCAGGGAGCGCTTTGCAAGGAGTGACGTATTTGGGAGATGTCGTGCTTAGCGCCGTTGCGGCGGATGCGACAGGAATCTACTTCGGTGGGGACAATCAAGCCCTTCGCCCGAGTTATCCGGCGGTAAACGCGCCGCCTGGACTTTTGCAGAATCGATCTGACGACGGGGTGTTGGGGAAGCTGAATCCGGCCGGGACGGCGTTTTTGTACTACACGCATTTCGGCGGTACGGCCCAGGACACCGTTCGCTCCATCGCCATCGATTCGACGGGTGCCTTGTACGCTGGAGGAGCCACGAAGTCGTCGGACCTCTCTTTGCAATCGCCTTTTCGAAGCGCCATTGGTGGATCGCAGGATGGATTCGCGTTGAAGCTTTCCCCGGCGGGCAACAGTCTTGTCTACGCGACTTATCTCGGCGGTTCGGCCGACGATTATATTCAGGGAGTATCGGTGGATCCGTCTGGCGGACTGGCCCTCATCGGGACGACGTTTTCTACCGATATCGTTCAAAAAGACTCGCAGCAGGCCCCTTCGGCGGGGATACTGCAGGAGGTCTTCGTTGTCAAGCTAACTCCGGCGGGTAATGCGTTGGATTTCTCGACTTACTTGGGCGGCACGGGTGAGGATTATGGGGGGGGGATTTCCGCCACTGCTGGAGGTCACATCTACGTGACGGGGATCACGGACGGGCTTGGCTTCCAAACCAAGAACGCATTTCAGTCGGCGACGCCAGGTGGATTCATTGCGTACCTGACGAAATATACGGTGAATATCACTCCGGGCGGGCAGGTGCCCACGGTAATCTCGGCTACTCCGACGGCGACGTCGGGCACGCAACAGACGTTTACGTTCACGGTGGCTGATCCTGACGGAGCGGCTGACCTGGGCATTGTGAACGTACTGATCAATAACTTCCTGGACGGCCGAAACGCTTGCTACATTGCGTATTCCCGACCGCTGAACACGGTGTACCTTGTGACCAACGATGGCAGCAATTTAACTTCGCTTCTGTTGAATGGATCGGGAACAACGTCCAACGGGCAATGCACGATTGTGGGTTCGGGCTCTTCGGCGGTGTTGAGCGGCAATTCGTTGGCGCTGACGCTGGTGGTGCAATTTAACGCGACGGCGTTTGCGGGCCGGAAGATCCTGTATGTTGCAGCCCGCGATTTGGCTGAGAACAACTCGGACTGGCAGCCGATGGGTGCTTACGGTGTTGCGACGCCGCTGGCGACCAATCCGATGGTG
This sequence comes from Acidobacteriota bacterium, assembly GCA_025354525.1. Taxonomy (GTDB): domain Bacteria; phylum Acidobacteriota; class Terriglobia; order Bryobacterales; family Bryobacteraceae. The sequence goes on along the minus strand of JANXMS010000206.1, from coordinate 25,789 downwards.
GTGTCGTTGTCGCCGGCTTCCGGGACGGGGGCGACGGCTACGCTGACGCTGACGTATCGGGATGCGACGGCAGGCACTAACCTACAACCGTCCCAGATTCTAATTGGCCGTGCGCTGGACGCTTCGAACGCCTGTTATATCGCCTTCGTGAACAGCACCAATGAGATTTACTTGGTGAAGGATAATGGTGTCGATCTGATCGTGCCCGGCATTACGGCGGGGGCGACGTCTGGGTTCACAGAGAAGAGCCAATGTCGGGTGGACGCGGTGGGGTCGAGTCGATCGATCTCTGGCAACACGATGACGCTGACGGTGAAAATCACGTTCAAGGCCGGCTTTGTGGGGCGGAAGATCATCTATGGTGGCACGCAGACGTTGGGCGGAGCCAATAGTGGATGGCATGCAATGGGGGCGTGGGTGATCCAGTAAGGACTAGGCTCAATATTAGGCGATGCGCTCAAACTCAATCACCTGATCGACTGGCGTAATCGCGGTCACATAAAGACAAGTCCCTGCGAGCTTTGGCAGCGCCCCGCGTACTTCGACGTAAGTATGCGGGGAGTTGCCTGGCCCGATGCGGAGCTTGTCTTTTCCTTTTGTGTAGGTGGCGTGGCCATGGCGGAGTACCCAGGCGTCCTTGACGGTGGGGTGCTTTTCGGCTCCTTCGAGGGAGCCGCCTTCGCGGAGATTGATTTCGATAGTGAGCGGGACTTCGTCGGTGCCGGTGGCCTTGATTCGTAGGCGGAAGCCATTCGGTGTTTCGGTGAGTTCGGCGACGGTATTGAGTTGGGAAATTTCGGTTCGCCGGCGTTCTTCGCGGGTATCGTCGTAGGTTTCGGTGGTGATGAGCCGGGGCGGGGAGAAGGGCTGGTAATAACCGGCTTCGAGCTGCTGGGCCAAGACGAAGGAGCCGGCCTTCTTTTCCAGGGTTTTGGCTTTAAACTGGCCTTTGCCGAAGAAGGCCGTGGAGAAGCGGACGGCGTTTACGACGGCGTCGCCGTGGCGAAAGGTGAAGAAGCGGTCGCGGTCGCGGAGGATGGTGGCCGACATTGGCCCTCGGCGGATGCGAGCGAAGCCGGTGAGGGGGAAAAGCTTTTCGTAGTTGTCGGGGAGAGGCTTCGAGGGGGGGAGTTGGGCGTCGAGAAGTTGGGGGTAGCTGAGATAGGTGGAGACGCCGGCGGCTTGGGCTTCGACGCTGCGGGCGAGGGCGGCCATTTGACCGTCGCGGTCTTTCCAGGCGAGGTAGGCGATGCCGAGCCAGGAGTTGAACATGGTGCCGCGTTGGTTGAGGTCCTGTCGGCGGGAGATCTCGGTGACGACCTCGCCGTCGGCATGGATGAGGTAGAACATCGCTTGGAGGTTTTGGCGGACGGGGTTGAGGAGTTCGGGCCGATTGAGGTGATGGGCGCAGATCGAGAGCGCGCGATTGCAGATACCGTTGTAGCCGATGGAGCTGCGTTCGGTATATTGGCCGTCGGCGTCGATATCGATGGTCTCGGCGAGCCACTGGTCGATGCGGCGGAGGTAGCGGGGGTCGGGATAGAGGTGGTTGAGGAGGGCGAGGGCGGAGCAGGCGACCCAACGATGGTTGGGAGTATGCATGCCGCCGCGGATGAGGGCTTCGCCTGCCTTTTTGACGGCGGGGAGAACGAGGGCTTCGAACTCGGGGAAGCCGTATTGGCGGGCGTTGAGCAGGGTGTGGCCGATGCCCTGGATGATGAAGGCGGTGTCGGGGGGCGAATTGAAATTGGTGATGGGCAGGTTCCAGTTGCCGTCGGGGGTTTGGACGCGGGCGAAGCATTCGGCGGCCAGCTTCATGCGTTCGAGGACCAGTGGATGATGGAAGTGTCGGGATTGGGGGTGGAGGTAGGCGGTGACGAAGGTATCGAGGATGCCCGCCGGGGAGCCTCCGTAGAAGAGGCCATCGGCGCCGGAAACATTGCCGCGGTGGCGGTGGGTGGGTCCGAGTTCCTGGCGTTTCATGAGATCATCGGCGGCTTTGTCGTGCGCGTCGATTTTGGCTTGGAGAAGGGTCGGCGGCGGAGCGGCGGACAAGCTGGTAGCTGCTGCCGCGAGGGCGGCAGTTTTTAGAGCATCTCGGCGATTCATGGTTATCCTTTTCGAACGCTCGCGCGCGCTTCCTTCATGATGGGCCCGTAGACGAGTTTGTCGAAGGGGGGGCAGCCACTGGGAAATTGGCCGAGCGGGTGGTTTTTCTGGCGCATGAGGAAGGTGCAGTAAGTGAGCGTTTTGCAGACGCGAATTTCTTCGAGTTCACCTTTTTCGATGGCGTCGATAGCGAAATCGGGGTAGGCGAGGGCGTTGCGGCCCATGCCGAAGACTTGTATATTGCCAGCGGCGAGATTGTACGCGGCGGCGTTGAGGGCGTAGATTTGGAGCCAGCTATAGCCAGTACCGACCATGGGGAGATCGGGGTGGGCGCGTTGGAGTTCGCCGGCGATGCGGAAGTGGCGGTCTACGCCGTCGAGGGGGTGTTCGGGTTCTTCGTAGTTCCCCTCGTCGGCTTTTTCGAAGGGGCGACCGATGTGGGGGTTGTAGTAGGGGCAGCCGATCGAAACGTTGAGGAGTTGGACGCCCCATTCTTTAAACCAGCCGATGGCGGTTTTGACTTCGCTGAGTTCGGCCGAGAGAGGATCCTGGTCGTTGACGCCCCAGCCCCAGGGGTAAGGCGTGGGATAGGGCAGCGGCTCGCCGAGGCCGGTGGCTTCGTTTTTTCTGTAGGGCACGCTATCAAAGCAGCCGAGGCGCATGCAGATGGTGAGGGCGGGGCCGAATTCGGCGCGGAGTTTGGCGAGGACGTTGCGAATGAAGCGGGTACGATTTTCGAGGGAACCGGCGTATTGGCCTTCGCGGCCGGCGCGGGCACCGAGCATTTCGGCGAGCAGGTAGCCGTGGGTAACTTTGAGGTCGATTGCGCGGAAGCCGGCCCGCCAGGCGAGTTTGGCGCCGACGATGTATTGATCTTCGAGGGCCTCCATTTCGGCATCCGAGAAGATGGGGTAATCGGCGGGGGTAGCAGTCTTTTGGTCGATGACGGGGTTGTGGTAAAAAATGATCCGTTTGGGGTAGGAATAGCGGCCGGAGTGGGTGAGTTGGATGGGGATGAGCAGGTCTTCGGTAGAGCCGAACTTGTCCTGATGGAGCTGGATCATGCGGGCGTGGAGGCGCGCGTACTCGTCGACGTTGCCTTCGTGGATCCAGAGTTGGCGGGCGTTGGCGCGGCCGTCTTCGCGGATGGCGGTGGCTTCGAACCAGAGGAGCTTGGCACCGCCGAGGGCGAACCGTTCGTAGCGACGCCAGGTGAGTTCGTCGGGGTTGCCGTTGAGGGTAGAGTCGCAACCTTCCATGGGATGGATGGCCATGGCGTTGCCGAGGGTGACGGAATCGCTGATTCGAACCTTGCGACCGAGGACGGCCTTGACGGCCTGCTTATCGATTTCGAAGCGGACGTGCTGGGTGCGGGTCTCGGCGTCTTGCTGAAGTTGACTAAGATTTTGGTAAGTGAACTGGCGCGGCATTGTTGGTGAAAGCGTGTTTGGGCAGCAGGAGAATCGCGACCGCGCCGATGAAGGCGAGCACGAAGACAATGTTCAGTGCGGGGCCGTAGCTCGTGTTGGCTGAGCCCTGGGCTTGGCGAATCTGGGCGACGAGGTAGGGGAACCAGGTCTGGCCGATGGTGTCGGCGGGCAGAATGATAGCCATGGCACGGGCCAAGGTGTTGACGCCGAATTGTTCGGCGGCCATGAGGGGGATGAGCATGTAGTCCGCACCCATGCCGAAGCCGAAGAGGATGGCGAAGATATAGACGTAAGTGGGGTTTTCTGGCGTGGCCAGGAGCAGCAGCGGTATGGTGGCGGCGACGAGCATGTAGGTTGCGACCATGACCCATTTTTTCGAGAACTTGTCAGCGAGAACGCCCATGACGATGCGGCCGACGGTGGAGGAGATCATGATGCAGAAGAGGGCGTCGGCAAAGAGGGCGTCAAGCGTAGCTTGGTTCGTGAACCCCTGCTCTTTGAAGACGAACTTCATGTGTTGATTGATTGAGCCAATGGAACCGATGGAGCATAAACTACCGATCATCAGTAGCCAGAAGGAGCGGGACCGGAGAAGCTCGGCGAAGCCGCGGGGCGGTTCGGGCTTTTCGTTGATGGCAATGGGTTCGCCGTCGGGGGTTTGCCCCATCTCTGAGGGCTTATCGCGCATGATAAACCCGGCGATGGGCCATACGAGCAGCAGAATGAGGCCGGTGATGATGAGCGCGGTTTGAAAGCCGAAGGCGGTGACGAGCGGTTTGGCGATGAACTTGGCGGAGATGGCGCCGAAGATGCCGACGCCGAGGTAGGTGGCGGCCATGGCTTTGCCGCGGCTTTTCTTAAACCATTGGGAGATGATGACTTGGTGCGGAATGGGGCCGGAGAAGAGATAGCCGACCATGTAAAGCAGCCAATAAGCCCAATAAACGTAGATGTTTCCGCCCATGGTACCGAAGCCGATGAAGGAGAGGGCCGTGAGCCCGGTGCCGACGATCATCAGCTTGCGCGGGCTGAAGCGGTGCATGAAAACCGGGCCGACCCAGAGGGTCAATGTGGCGGCGATGGGAAAGCCGAGGGTGATGTCAGGGCGGGCCCAGCCGAAGGCCTTCTCGTAGTAGTCGTAGTAGAACGGCATTCCGTAGTACGGAATACCGACCGCTAAACCAAATGTGAAGAAAGCGGCAATGGAGATCCACCAGCCATAAAAACTTTTACTCGGGCTCTTTTCCATGAATGCACTTTTATACCATATAGCTTATGCGTCTTACCCTCTTGCTCCTCTTCGCCGCCTTGCTGCTGCCCGCTCAGAACCCCGATTGGAGGGCACCGTTCCCGGCGCACACGATTGCCGGGAACCTGCACTACGTGGGTACGAAAGATTTGGCTTGCTACCTGATTACGACACCACAGGGCCACATCCTGATTAACACGGGCTTGGCCGATTCGGTGCCGCTGATGCAGGCGAGCGCGAAGAAGCTGGGCTTTGATTTAAAGGACGTGAAGATTCTGCTGACGATGCAGGCGCACTACGACCATGTGGCGGCGTTTGCGGAGGTGCAGAAGCTTTCGGGAGCGAAGGTATATGCGACGGCAGGTGATGCCGCGTACTTGGAGGAGGGCGGCAAGAGCGATCCTCTGTTTTTGTCTTTCGCCAATCAGGATTTCAGCTTCGCGCCGGTGAAGGTAGATCGGCGGTTGAAGGACGGGGACACGGTGAAACTGGGCGGGACGGAGGTGAAGGTGATCTCCCTTCCCGGCCACACGCGGGGAGCGGCTGGGTACTCAGTGAACGGGGTGCTGATTGTGAATCTTCCGTCGGTGGTGATCAAGCTGGTCGGCAACAAGGGGTACCCCGGTATCGTGGAAGACTATGAGACGACCTTTGGGAAGCTAAAGCAGTTGCACCCGACGCTGTGGGTGGCAGGGCACGGGTCGCAGTATGGGCTTGAGGCGAAGTACGCCAAGAAGTCGTTTATTGACCCGGAAGGGTATACGACGGCGGTAGCGAACTACGAGAAGCAGTTCAAAGAAAAGCTGGCCAAGGAGCGGGCTAGCCGCTAGAGGCTGCGGAGGTGGAAGCCGCCGTCTACGTTGAGCACTTGGCCTGTCGAGTAGTCGAGCAGGCCGTCGGCGATGCCGCGGACGGCTTTCGCGATGTCGGAGGTTTCGCCCATGCGGCGCTGCGGTAGAAGACCGTTGGCGATTTTCTCTTCGTAGAGGGACTCGACGGCGGAGATCATGTCGGTGCGAATGATGCCGGGCCGGATTTCGAAAACCTTGATTCCCTTTTCGGCTAAGCGGGTGGCGTAGAGCGAGACGGACATGGCGAGACCGGCTTTGGAGATGCAGTAGTCGGCGCGGTTGACCGAGGCGGTATAGACCGAGATTGACGTGACGAAAATGATGCGGCCATCGCCCTGTTCGGCCATCCAGTTGGCGGCGGCCTGGGTGAGGAAGTGAGGGCCTTTCAGGTTGGTGTTGATGAGTTCGTCGAAGCTCTCTTCGGTGGCGGCAAGCATATCGGCGCGGACACGGGGCGCCATACCGGCGTTGTTGACGAGCAGATCGAGGCGGCCGAACTTTTCGCGGGTGAAGGCGAGAAGGCGAGCGCGGTCTTCGCCGTTGCCAATATCGCACTGGATGATTTCGGCTCCGGTTTCGGCGCGGAGCGATTCAGCGGCATCGAGGCGGCCACGGTAGGTGGCGACGATGGAATGCGATTTGGCCAATTCGGTGGCGATGCCGCGACCGATGCCTCGGCTGGCACCGGTGATGAGGGCGACGGGTTTATTCATTCGGAATCTTTGATAGCGCTGAGGAGTTCGTCGGGGGTGAATTTTTCGACCAGCACGTGGTTGCCGACGAAGACCGTGGGCGTTTTGACGACGCCGCGGGAGTGGGCTTCGAGGAGGTCGGCGTCGACCCCGGCGGAGGCGCGGCCGGCCGCCGGGGCGTGGACATGACCGATAGCGAACAGGCAGCGGCGACGCCACTCCCATTCGGCCTCGGTGCCCTCGGTGAGCCGGAGGAACTGGGCCTCTTCGGCGAGGCGGCGGGCGGCGGGGTGCTTGACGAGGGGAAAGTCGCGGCGGACAAACGTGACGGTTTCGCCAAGCGCGGAAACAAGCTGGTCGTCGAGCAGGTGTTGGAGGCGCGCGCAATCGGGGCACTGCAAGTCTTCGAAAATTTCGACGGTGACCATACCGATATTGTAGCTAGGCTGATTTCTTGAATCGCTGCATCAATTTGGCGACGGCCGTTTTGCCTTTGGCGAGACCTTCGTCGTAGATGTGATGCCGCTCGTCGCGCGAGAGTTGGCCTCCGAAGCTGTACAGCTGTTGCAAGCCCCGGCCGACTAGCCAGGTGCCGGCGTAGGCGACAGTGGCTTTGCTGACGACGCCCGCGCCGAAGGGGATTTTGCTGACGAGTTCCCGAGCGAGTGCGCGCCAGCCGAAGGCTCCCGCGATGACGGAGGCGACTTGCGTTTTCTGTTCGCGATAGCCGATGGAGCGGTCGTTGGCCCCGGCGAGCATGAAGGCCATGCGGAGCTGGTTGGCGGTGATGAACGCCGTGTCGCTGGCGAATTCGCCGACGGCGAAGGGCAGCGAGAGAAAGCTGGGAACGATGTTGGGCAGCGAGGTGGCGATGGAGAATAGAGCGTTTTCCTGGCTGGCCGCGCTGATGATTTTTTCCGAGACCGGCTTGCGGAAGGCGACGAAGTGGCGTGCCAACGCAAGGCTGAGATCATCGTATTTTTCGAGGATTTCGCGGACGGTGCGGGCGGGGTCCTGCTTGTAGAACGTGAAGGCGTGGCGCGGCTTATTCAGGCCTTCTTCCCACAGTTCGAGATCGACATGCGCGGGAGGCGGAGGCATGGAAGGCAGGCGGGGGCCGAGGGGGTGGACGAACCGGACGAGTTCGTTTTTTTTCTTCTCGGAGAGGCTATCCGGGGCTAGAAAGGCCCACATGCGATTCAGCTCGTTCTCGGAAGAGGCGGTGAGGCCGATGTTGATTTCTCGGTCAGCCAACTTCCGGACTTCCTGAGGGTTCAGGTTTTTGATGGAGGTCGCGACGGTTTTGAGAAAGGATGTGATGGCCATAGTTATGCCGGTCGAGCTGCGCCGTGGAGCCGGAAGAGCAAGCGGAGTTCCTGGCGCCATTCTAACCCGACGCCCATGCGCTCCACTGCAACTACAGATGAGAAAAAGCTGAGGATGGTTTCGGTCGTGGGATGGAATTCGAGCGCCGGGGCGACGAGGAGCAGGCGGGGGCGGTCGGTGGAGATGGCGTGGCCGGGGAAATAGCCGTGTTTGGTGAACTCGCTTCGTTCGGCGTGCCAGGCGACGCGCATCCAATAGTCGAGGGCTTGGAGCGGAAGATGGATGTCTTCGGTGGCTTTGATTTCGAGGACGACGAGGCGGCCGGAGCGTTCGATGGAGAGCAGGTCGGCGATGCCGCGGTCGACGCCGGCGAGTGCCGGGACTTGGCCGTAGATGGGTTCGGGACAGAGGCGAGCGTCGAGGGTAGTGATGGATTCGCGGACGCGCATTTCGAGCCAGGCTTCCGGGGCGCGCTGGTGCAGAATGCTTCCGTGTTCGCTACGGAGGCTGACGAGTTCGGCGACGAGGGATCGCAATTCGGGGAGGTTGCTGGGGTGGAGGACGCTTTTGTCGTCGAGGCCGCCGCGGAGTTCTCCGTTTCGCCAGCGGGCGAATTCCAGGCCGAAAACGCGGAAGCTGGCGATGCCGCCGGCGAGCGAGACGCGTTCGACGTTGGGCCAAGCGGCGAGTTGCGCGACCCAGTCGGGCAGGGCGAGGATGGAGTGTTGACAGCGTTCGAGGCTGGTTTGAAGGTTGCCGCAATCGGTATGGTCGAGCGGCGTGGCGTGGCCGTCGGGCGAGTAGACGAAGAGGGTGAAGAGCGCTTTGGCGGGGTCGAGCCAGCGGAGGCGGAGGGCGATGGCTTGGGTTTCGTTGGCAGGGAGGAAAAGGGCGAGGCCTTCGACGGTGACCTTGGGTTGGCGACGGCGGCGGACGTAGTCGAGCCAGATGAGCCCGAAGGAGAGGGCGTGGGGGGCTTCGGGAGGCGCGAGGATGGCGGCCCAGGCGCGTTTGCCTTGGCGGACGACGGCGCGAGGATAGTTGGCGGAGAGCGTGTGTTGCAGGTCGCGTTCGGTGGAGAGGTCGTCGAGTTCCCATCCGACGAAGGATCGGCGGAGCATGGTGCGGAACTGTTCGCGGACGATCATACGGTCGCCTTGGCGATCCCATTGGAGGGCTTCGGGGCGGTCCGAATCAAAGATCCAGGCTTCGGCTTGGCGGCCGCCGAATTTTTCGATGACCAAGGTGAGTCGGCCAGTTTGATGGTGGGCGACGGCGAGGACGCGGCGGTTCCAGTTGCGGACGTCGTCCCAGGCGGAGAGGATAAGGCGACCGGCGCTGAGGCCGTACTGATGGCGATCAGGAAGGAGGGGAAAGGCTTCGTCGCCGGGTTCCTGGACGACCGGCTGACGACAGCGGCTGACGAAGGCCTTGATCGCTACTTCGAGGAGTTCACTGTCAACCGGAGCAACGGGGCGGCGGGACTTGGGCATCTGTTCATACGTTGGGTTAGGCAGCATAAAATCTCAGACAATGCGGGATTTTGGCGGCCTTCGATTCTGGGGGGGAGATGGCTTTGCGCGCGACCGGGGCAGCCCGAGACGGGCTGTAACAGCCCAAGGCGATGAGGTATAGTTGGGCGAGACGGTGACTAAGGAACGGCCTGGTTGTGGTTGATGCGGATGCCACCGACTTTGATGTTGCTGTTCGTGAGTTTTCTTTTCTATTAATTGAGCAGCCCCACTGCCCTCAATTTTGCCCGAGCGCGGAAGAGTTCAGGAAACGCTTACTCGTCGAAATGAAATCCGCTTCCGTTTCTCCCGCCGCCCATCCGGCCACGGCGGAGTGATGGTTCTATCCGTCTCGGCGGGCACTTCGATTCGCGCTGCGGAAGATTGGGCCGCGTGAAGTCGCGTAAACTTTCAAGTAATGCAGGATAGTTTACGGGAACGATGGGACGGGGTGAGAGAGCGCATCAGCGCGGCATGCGCCAAGGCGGGTCGAGCGGAAAGCGAAGTGTTGCTGTTGGCGGTAACGAAGGTGTTTCCGGCAACCGTGATCGAAGAAGCGTACGCCTTAGGGATGCGGGAGTTCGGCGAGAATTACGTGCAGGAGTTTGAAAGCAAGCGTCCCCTGCTTTCAGAGTTGCCGGGGGCTCGGTTTCACCTGATTGGGCATTTGCAGTCGAACAAAGCGAAGAAGGCCGGCGAGTTGTTCGATGTCGTGCAGACGGTGGACGGGCCGAAATTAGCGCGGCGACTGGACGAGTTGGGAAAGCCGATGGACGTGATGGTGGAGGTGAAACTGGCGGACGAGGAGGCCAAGCATGGGTGCGACCCGGCGGAGCTGTCGGCGGTCGTGGAGGCCATTCGCAGGTCGGCCAATCTGAGGCTAACGGGGCTGATGACGATTCCGCCGTGGGATGAGGACGCGGAGAAGTCGCGGCCTTACTTTGCTCGGCTGCGGGAGTTGGCAGCGGCACAGGGGTTGCAGGGATTGTCGATGGGGATGTCGAACGATTTAGAGGTGGCGATTCAGGAGGGCTCGACGATTGTGCGCGTGGGGACGGCGCTGTTTGGCCGTCGGCAGAAGGCATGACGGTGGGGTTCTTTTCGCCGCTGCCTCCGGCGAAATCCGGGGTGGCGGACTACGCGGCGGATCTGCTGCCGTTGCTGCCGGCGGTTGTGAATCGGTCGGGTGACGTGAATTTGTATCACGTCGGGAACAATCAACTGCATCGGGAAATTTACGGTCGGGCGCTGCGGGAGCCGGGGGTGGTGGTGCTGCATGATGCGGTGCTGCACCACTTCTTTTTGGGGTCGATGGGAGAGGAGGAATATGTGGACGAGTTTGTTTACAACTACGGGGAGTGGTCGCGCGAGTTAGGGCGGGAACTTTGGCGGGGGCGGTCGGGGTCGGCGACGGATCCACGGTACTTCCGGTATGGGATGTTGCGGCGGTTGATTGAGCGGTCCCGGACGGTGATCGTGCATAACGCGGAGGCGGCGCGACGCGTGGGGGAGAAGGCGCGGATAATTCCGCATTATTTCAAGGCGCCGGTGCTTCCCGAGGGTTGGGCGGTGGAGCGTTGGCGGGCGGAGCGGGGGATAAGACCGTCAACAACTTTATTTGCGGTGATGGGGTATTTGCGGGAGTCGAAGCGGGTGATGGCGGTGGTGCGGACGTTTCGACGGCTGCGGGCGGAGAGGGGTGATGTGGCGCTGGTGTTGGCGGGGGAGATCGGGTCGACTGATTTGGCGCGGGCGATGAAGTGGGAGGGGGTGATGGGGGTGGGGCACATGACGGAACGGGAGTTTTGGCTGGTGGGGAGTGCGGTGGATGTGGTGGTGAACTTGCGGTATCCGGCGAGCGGGGAGACGTCGGGGATTGGGTTACGGATGATGGGGATCGGGAAGGTGGTGTTGACGAGCGACGGGGAGGGGTTGGAGGTGCCTGCGGGGGTGGGGGAGGAGGAAATGTTGGGGGAGACGATGCGGGAGTGCGCGGAGCATCCGGGTCGGGTGCGGGAGTATGGCTTAGAGGTTCGGGAACGGGTGCGGCGGGAGCATGATTTGGGGGGAGTGGCGGAACGGTACTTGGCGGTGTTGCGGGAGGCCTGAGCTGAATCCGGAAGTCGCTGCGCGCTCAAAGTGGTTGGTGATAAATCCAGGCTAGAATCATGCCAGCACACTCATTCCCGGAGGCGTGCGTGATGGCCGGCGATTGATGGCACGCCAGCCGAAAATCGTAGTGCGCCATAAGGGCGTTAGTAGTTTCAAAGCGCATGTGCCGGTTATTGTGCGGCTGCGCTTCGTAGGCCTTCCGTATCGCCTCCAGAGCCTTCTCCTTCCGCAGGTAACCGGACGGTGTGGCTGAAGCATTTGCGGCCCTAGTCGCTCGGCTAGCACATTCACTTCTGATAAAATCTCACGGCAAGGGAGGAGGCTAAACGTGAATAGAACCAATCTCTTCCTCGTTGCTGTATTTGCGGGCGTGGTGGCGGTCATTGTCGGCCCTACATTGAAGCAAGAGATTTACGTTTAGCCTTACAGTCCAGGGGTATTCGTAGCGGAGTCCAAGTGGTGGGGCCTCCAGGTCTCCCATTTCGAAATCCGCTGGATGAAACCATCAGGGCTTGACGACGAAGCATGGTGCAAGCAGGACAGATCCGGGGTCTGGTCCCAATACATAGTTGAGAAACCGGATTACCCCGACCCTGAATGAGTCTGGAGAACAGCCTTTGACATCGGTCCTCAGACAGCGAAGCGCCGGTGAGGGAGGCACCCGCCTCACGATAGCTATCTGCGTTGATTGAATAACTCGGTTCTTCGCTGTTTGGTGTGGGTAGAAGAGCCGGCGCAAGATCGCCAGTGATGAGGGTAGCCTACAGTGGCAGGAGCATTCGGCCCGCAAGACCGGCCGTGGAAATGGCGGTCCCACCGCCGCGACGGCGATATTGTCGTTTCTAACTTCAAACCCCAAAGAGGCGAACCCGACTCACTCGCACGCTCCTCATCCCTTCGAGATTCTATCCTCGCCGACGCCTCCGAGAACCGAATGCCCCCTTGCGCACGCCCGACCTTACCCACGCCAAACAGCGAAGAGGCAATAACTCTTCAGGCCGTATAGTTCAGTGTGAGCACCACCAACGAGCCCGAGAGCATGTGCTCATTATCACGGGGGACAGTTTCTAAAATTTGGTGGACCCGCAGGTATTCGAACCCTTGACCTCTTCCGTGGCATGGAAGCCGTTCCCAACTGCGCCACACCGGGAACTGGCGCTCGGCGTGCTTGCCCGCTCGCGGATGCAGGCGCCTTTCAGATTTAGTCCCCGACCGAAGGCCTGGAGGCTTCCCGATCAAGACCCAGTTTCACTTTTCCATCGGGAAATACGGCATATATTTCCAATCGTCCGCCCATCGCTTCAACGAAGTTCCCAAGCGTACTGAGGTAGACATCCGTGCGTTGCTCCAGTTGTGAAACCGCCGCCTGCGTCATATCCAGGGTCTGCGCGAGTTGTTGCTGTGTCAGGTGGCGGGCGGCACGCAGCTCATGCAGGGGCATCTCCTTGAGATCCTGGTCGGCGAGGCGTCGGGCTTCGACCCTGGCCTCCGGTTGCATCTTCGCCCGAAGTTCACTGAATTTTGTCGTTTTTGACATCGTCTTCCTCCTCGATCTCGGCAAGGTAGTTTTCGTAAAGCTGATCTGCCAGCGGTACGTTTTTTTCGTACCAGCGGTCATCGCCGGTTTTGTCGCCACCCAGCAACAGCAGGGCTACGCGGCGGGGATCAAAAATGTAAAGCACCCGGTAGGGGTGTCCCTGGTGTTGGACGCGGAGCTCACGCAACGCGGAATGGCGCGAGCCGTTTACCTTGCTGCTGTACGGAAAAGGGAGATGGGGGCCACGCTCTTCCAGCAACAAAACGGCTCTTTCGACCGATATGCATTCTGCTTCGGTCAGCCCACTCCACCAGACTTTGAACTCATCGGTAACCTCGACTTCCCACGTCACGCCACAATTATAACCCACAGCTAATATAAGGCAAATATTATAAAGACACGGGGCGGCTTTAATGCAGCGACAAGGCACGGGGGCAGGCTGGTCACCCTGCGTCGTGCTCTTCTGCGCGACCATGATCGCCGCGGGTGCTACTCGTTCGCGGAAATCTTGGATCTTGTCGCCCATCACTTGGTCTGCACCGGAGAAGCAGCCGAAGTTGAAAGCCGCTTGCGCTCCGGCACGGCCACGGTCCGGGCCTTCCTCCGGGACCGGTACGGCGTCTATGCTAGCGTCGGTTGCGACAAGAGCGACTTGCGGCGATTCCGGCTGTGGCTGGCGGACGCAAGGGGAAGGGTTCGGCGGTTCCGAAAGGAAGAGAAGCGGCGGGCGCGGCGGCGATGCCTCATGGCTTGGCGGGCGAATGCTCCGGCGATGGTGATGTGAAACTCACCTGCGCTGAGCGACGCAGTTCCAATAGCCCGCGCGGTTATTGCTGTAAAGCCACTCGCAATAGGATTGTGCGTTCTCTGGCACTGGTTTCCCGACGAGGCTAAGATGCTGGCGCAGAGTTCCGGCTTGTTGTTGCAAGCACTGCATCGCACTTCCCCGATTGTTCCCGTACAGCCATTCACAATAGCTCCGTGACCTCTGCCATTCGTCCTTAGGAAGATCGCTGGAATTGATGCGCATAGACGATTGAAGCTGTCGCGCCTGAGTTTCCACGCATTGGCGGTAGCTGGCGCGGTTGTCGCCATAAAGCCATTCACACCACTTCGCGGATCGAGAAGCCTCGCCGGGTGGCGTGTCGGCTGAAAAGGTCGCCTCTCCCTTGGCCAACCGGAGGACCTGTTGATTGAAGCAGTTATAGAAGCTTGCTCGATTGTCACCGTACAGCCACTCGCAATATCGACCACTACGCGAAACCTCGGTTTGAGGGAACTCGCTGTAGTCCGGCAAGACAATTGACGCAAGAACACGTCTTTGCTGTGCTTGACATCTGGTGAGCGATAGCTCGTCGCGAGCGTATAGCCATCCGCAGTACTTGTCTGACCTCGAAACTTCCTCGGTAGGAAGAGCTTCAGAGAGTTCGGGCAGGCTGCTTACCCCAGGTGGCTCCGTCCAGGGAACTCTCGCTGATGATGGAGATGGGCTATTGGGGGAAGCGATCATTGGCTCCGGGACTGTTTTGCTATTGCGGTAGAAATCAAGAAGCGCTCCGTAGCTATATCCTGACGCGGCGGGTGCGCCGACAGGTGGCGTGACCCGCTTCCCCGGTTCACCCGTGTAAGGATTGACGTTGCCCTGGGTAGACCAATTGTTGTAGAAGCTGCCGTCGGGATTCGAGCGGTAGTGCGGTTGCACGTATGTTCCATCACGTCGAACATGACCACGGACGCGGACCTGACCTAAGGCAGTGGCCCCCACGATTACAAGGGCGCAAACTACCCGAGTGATTGTTGGTACGGAGATCCTCATACTTCAGTGTCCGAATCCAATTGGTAACTTGTTCTTCTCGACTTCATTGGCCCCTATCAACAGAGGAGAATAGAGCGAACAATCTGAATAGTGGAGCGCCTTCGCCAAACTCCACGTCCAGCGCCAGTCGTGCGCCGTTGCACCTTCCCTTGCAAGGTTGCGGTGAGCAACATCTACATCAATCTCGTCTGCGTGATAGGAGAGGTCCGACGAGAACCAGCCAAATCGTTCAAAAGACACTTCGGGACAAAAATTGAGAAAGAGAGACGGCTTCCCCTCCGACCCCATAACTTGCGAAGCCTGCTCCTGGGTGACGGGCCAAAGGTCTGATCTCTTCCACTTTTCCACCAGTCGTTGATCCTCAGCCGGATCGATAGAGGTCGTCACGCCAACCTGACCGAGCAGCGACGTACTTTCAAAATAACGCGGACACCGATGTACTGAGGCATAGGGGCAGCGTGGCGCTAGATTCTTGCTGGTGCTGACTTCCGTGTACCAATGCAGGTCTGGTTGAATCGTGGCCATCATCTCCTCCTATTGTTTACCGAGAAACTTTGCCAATGCCTTCTCGCCGTCATCTGTATTGATGAGCGTGTACTTGAACTCGCCCACCGGCGAACTCGCCTTAAGAACGGTCACGTTGCTAATGGGCAGCCACAATGAGGTGTCGATTCGGTCAATTGAATTGATCTCCCACATCGATCCATCTTCAAGGATAATGATGCCTCCGTTGGCCGCCTTAGACTTGATCCAGTGCCCTCCGCTAGTCCCTGAGTAGGCGCTAGAAACCAAACTGCCAGGCTTGCCCGCGCCCTGCGCATACTGGAGGATCTGCATGGTGTAAGCGGAGAGCCAGCGATCCAAGGCAGCGCGCTGAGCAGGAGTGAGGCTAGCGACGCCGGTTGTTCGCAGCTCCTCTCCCGTCATCACCTTCTCCACGGTGATGACCGGCGCAGATTGGGCGGGTGCGGTAGTTGCTACTCCGAGGCCAAGCAGAACAGCAAAGAAAAAAGTGGGAGCCTTCATTCGCCACAACCTCCGACGATCGATTCTCCTCAATCGTATCACTGCTGTTTCTTCGCGGTTGCTCGAAAGGAGAGCGCATCTGGGTTGCGCTAGGGTTACGGAGGGCCTTGCTTTAACTACTCGCCGCTCACCGTAACCTGGAGAAATTTTTGGTGGACCTGAAGGGATTCGAACCCTTGACCTCTTCCATGCCATGGAAGCGCGCTCCCAACTGCGCCACAGGCCCACTTTGGGGCAACCTTCATAGGATAACATCAGAGAAGACTTGTGACAAGAGACGAAGCATGGCAGATTGTTTGTGAATTTGTGCAATCCGATGGATTGCGCAAACATATGCTGGCCGTGGAGACCTGCATGGTGGCCTACGCCCGCCAGCACGGGGGCGACGAAGAGGCCTACTCAGTGACGGGGTTGCTACACGACTTCGATTGGGAGATCCACCCGACCTTGCCGGATCACCCGACCAAGGGCGAGGCGATTCTGAAAGAACGCTGCGTTTCCGAGGAAATCCGGCGGGCGATCCTTTCGCATGCGGACTTCACCGGGGTCGCGCGGGATTCGCTGATGGAGAAGACGCTATTCGCCTGCGATGAACTTTCTGGATTTCTGATGGCCTGTTCCTACGTGAAGCCGTCGCGGAGCATCCACGAAGTGGACGGGAAATCGGTGCGTAAAAAGTTGAAGGATAAGGCGTTCGCGAGGGCCGTGAACCGGGACGACGTGATTAACGGTGCCGCCGAGATGGGCTTGGACCTTGATGCCCACATTGAATTTTGCATCGGTGCGCTGCGGGGCCGGGCGGAGTTGCTAGGATTGCAAGGGACGGTTTAATTGCGGAAGCCAATCTTGGCCGGTGCTGGGCCTGGTCTTCAAAACCAGCGTGCGTCGCGTAAGCGGCGCGGTGGGTTCGACTCCCACTGGCTTCCGCCACCTGATCTCACCTTGCGCCTGAACCCGAGAGCGCTCATACTGCAACCATGACCCCTAAGAGTGCGGCGCTTCTGGCGCTGATTGGAGCGCTGCTGCTCACAATCCTGATGGCGTTGGATTTTGTCCGGACATTTTCCGGCTTTCTCGGTGACGTGGTGCCTTTGATGTCGTTGCTGCGATCTCTGGTCTACCTGCTGGCCAGCCTCAGCATCACAGTGTTTTTCTTCGCTTTTAACAAGGCGCAGTCTCGATGAAGGAGCTAACAAGGGCGGCTTAGCTGATTGGCTTGCCTCACTCCCTACTCACTACACGTGCCGGAACTCGCTCTTTGGAAATGGTTACTGGGTGCCCTCTGCGCCTTCTTGATCGGCGTCGCCAAGACCGGCGTCCCGGGAATCGGCATTCTAGCCGTACCGCTGTTCGTTTTTACAGTGGGCGATGCACGGCTATCCACTGCTTGGCTGCTGCCAATACTGATCTGCGCCGACTGCTACGCCGTCATTGCGTACCGCAAGAAAGCTGCAGCAAACGCGCTGTTTTCGCTGCTGCCGTGGGTGATGGGCGGCATGGCCTTGGGTGCGGTGGTACTGGTTTATCCGGATACGGTGATTCGTCCGCTGGTGGGTGCGATTACGTTCTCGATGCTGCTGCTGTTCCTTTGGCGGCTGCGGTACGCAAGCCCGACGCCGCCAACAGGCTGGTGGTTTTCCGGCTTCTTCGGCACATCGGCGGGGTTTGCGACGATGGTGGCGAACGCCGCGGGGCCGATCATGAACATCTACCTGCTCTCCAAGCGCCTGCCGCGGGAAGAGTTCGTGGCGACCGGCGCTTGGTTCTTCTTTTTTGTAAATCTGTCCAAGATCCCAGTTTATTTGGCCCACGGACTCTTCAGCCAGCAGTCGCTGCTGTTTGACGCCGTCATGATCGCGCCTACGCTGGCCGGTGCCATCGTTGGCCGAAAGCTGATTTCGCGAATTCCGGAGCGGGCGTTTTTGACGGCAGTGATCGTGCTGGCGTTCGCGGCTACCGTACTTCTGTTTTTGCCGACGCGGCGCTAGGCTGGGGGCGTGGGTGCCTCGGCACCCGTCAGGCCTTGGTCGGCCTGCGCGGGCAGATAACCCGGGTTCGGCTTCGGCATGGTGGCCTTGACGGCCTTGCGCCATTTGGATAGCGCTTGCTTCAGCTTGTCTGCAACATCGCCGTGCTGATTGAGCAGATTCTTCTTTTCGCCGGGGTCGCGGGCAAGGTTGTACAGTTCCAGTCGGTTATCCTCGTAGAACTCGATCAGCTTCCAGTCGCCGTCCCGGACCGCGCCGCCGGGGGGGCCGCCCTGGTTCGAATAGTGGGGGTAGTGCCAGAAAAGGGAGCGGGGTTTGAGGGCCTGCTGCTGCAAGGCCGGCGTTAGGCTGACGCCGTCGATCGCTTTGGGAACGGGGAGCCCGGCGAGTTCGCAGATGGTGGGGAGGAAGTCGATGCTTGAAATGGGAGTGGCGTTGATACCCTTGGCGACTCCGGGGCCGGCTGCGAGGAAGGGAACGCGGATGCCGCCTTCGTACAGGTGACCCTTGCCGTTGCGCGCGGGGGCGTTGTCGGTGATCGGGGCCTTAGCCTTGCCTTCGAAGCGAAGGCCGCCGTTGTCGCCGGTGAGCAGGAAGACGGTATCGTCCGCGCGACCGAGTTCGACGAGTTTGCGGCGCAGACGGCCGACGGAGTCGTCGAGGGTCTCCATCATGGCGGCGTAAGTGGCGTTGCCGGTGAGACCCATGAACTCAATCTTCTGCTTGTATTTTTCGACGAGCGGGGCGGGCGCTTGGATTGGGGTGTGGACGGTGAAGTGGGGGAAGTAAAGGAAGAACGGGCTGCCCTTGGCCGAATCGAGGAACTTCTCCGCTTCGGTGGTGAGAGCGGCGGTGAGGAGGTCGTCCTTCGTGCCGCCTTGGAGCCCGGGTAGATCGAACGGCCCAAAGTAGCCGGCGGGCGAACCCTTGGAAGTACCGGCGACATTCTTCTCGAAGCCCTGCTGCTCGGGGCCGAAGCCGTCGCCGCCGAGGTGCCACTTGCCGATGCTTGCGGTGCGGTAGCCGGCTGGTTTCAGGATCTCGGCGATGGTGGTTTCGGCCAACGGCAACTGCTGCTCGAAAGCCGGGGTCAGCACTCTGGCGGTGGGCCACTGCTTGCGGCCGGGGATCCAATCGGTAATTTGAAGGCGGGCGGGGTACTTCCCAGTGAGCAGCGCGGCGCGGGAGGGCGAGCAGACGGGGCAGGCGGCGTAGGCCTGGGTGAAGCGGAGACCGTCACGGGCGAGTGCGTCAATATGCGGCGTTTCGTGATAAGGGTGGCCCGTGCAGCCGAAGTCGCGCCAGCCGAGATCGTCGACGAGCATGAGGACGACGCTCCGTTTTGCCGGAGCGGCGGGCAGATTGGCAGCTAAAATGCTTGAAAGAAACGTGCGGCGAGAAACATTCATGATTTACGGCACCAGAACGCTTTGATCATACGTCAAAATCAATACATGGCGGCTTGGCTGACAAACTTTCGGCGGAGGGCGGCGGGATTCTCGCGCCGATTTCTACGTCCGTGGATGCGCCCGATTCACGGAGCGTTCCCATTAACGCGGACGGGCGTGGCATTTTCGGCGATGTTTGCCCTGGCAGTGTGGTTTCAGGGTGTGCTCCACTTGGACCTTGTGCTGCTGGTGGCGGGTCTGGCGGGGCTAATGGTGGTGCTGTCGCTGTTGCTGTGTGTCGTTTTGGGATCGACGTATCTTTTTTGGAAATCAAAGCGGGCTGCAACGCCGGGGTTGTTGGATTTGGAGACGGCGATTCCGCAGCCAACCGGTTACCGCTTGCGCTATCCGCGCTGGATTCCGTTTACGGTGGCCCAGTGGCAGTGGGTAGACGATGGCGGAGGAGAGACGGCGGCCAAGATCGCTTTGGAACGCCAAGGTGGAGAACTGGTGGAATTGGCGTCGCCGGGACGTCGTTGCATCGTGCAACGGGTGGTGCGCCGGTTCGCGGTGAAGGATTTGTTCGGATTTGCGGAGATTGCGTGGCGGCGGACGGAGACGGTGAGTCTGCGGGTGTTGCCGGAGCGCGGTTTGTTGGCCCAGATGCCGCCGCCGGCCGGTATGGCCGATGGCGACGATATTTCGGACATTTATGCCGAGCCGCGCGGGGATAGAGTGGAGATGCGCCAGTATGCACCGGGCGATCCGCTGCGTATGGTTCTTTGGAAAGTGTACGCGCGGACGAATCGGATGATGGTGCGGACGCCGGAGCGGAGCGTGGCGGAGCGGCGTAAAGGGTGTGCATATTTGGTGACGAGTCAGCATGATGACGCGACGGCGGCGGTGGCGCGGATTGCGATCGAGCGAGGCCTCCTGGGCGACGATTGGTGCTTCGCGGCCGACGGCGTGCTGCGCCATGCGACGGAGCGGGAAGAGGCTTTAGAGGTGCTAGCGCGGAGCGGAGAAGCGGATTTCGACGCACGAGGTGGTGGCCTAGGGGAATTCCTTTCCAAAATGGAATCGGAGGGGTACCAATTCTGCATTCTGCTGCTGCCGCCGGACGCGGGTGCTTGGGAACATGCGGTTGACCAAGGGGCAGCCGGGGGCACTATGCGGATGCAGATTTTGACTGGCGTGGAGGCAGTCCGCGCCGAGCGCGAAGGCCCCTTGCGTTGGCAGGAGCGGGTGGCACAGTGGTTTCTTCGGCCTGGAGATCAAAGCGAAGTTACGTTAGCGGAGTTACAGAAACTCGCCACCAGCGCGGCGGGGATGGCGAGTACGGCGGGAGTCGCAGAGCGGAGAACCGGGCACCTATTCCACGATATCCTCGGAGGTAGGGGCTAAAATGACTTCGCGTAACTCAATTTGGTGGAAGCTGCCCGGCGTGGTCATCTGGATGGCCGCCGTAGGCTTGCTGGCGGTCGGTTACACATCGAAAGCCGGAATCTTGTTCGCGCTCAGCGGGGTGGTCAGCGCGTTTGCGCTGGCGAATTGGCTCGAGAGCTTCTCGCTTCGATTAAGCCGCGTGTGGCTCTGTGCTGGCTTGGCAATGGGCTTTACAGTGCTGCTCAGTTCCTTCTTGCGGGGCAATAGCGGAGTAGTCGCTGTCTTTGGCAGCGAGGCGATTTACGCTTTCACGGAGTCTACCAACTGGTTCATGGGGGTGCTGTGCTGGCTGGTGCCGGTGCTGCTTTCGGCCAAGCGGTACTCGCTGTTCCTGACGCTAGAGGCGGCGTCGCTCGTCGGAATTTTCTCCAGTATTCTGGCGGCCCACCGGGATGGGTCGATTCATAGGCCGTTCTTTCTGACCGATTGGCTACTCGAACGGAATTACGATCCGATGCCGTTCTTCCTCGGGGCTGGTGCCTTGCTGGGCATCATGTTGGTCGTGTGGATGTTGAGCCGCAGTACGGCCAAACGGACGTTGCTCGATCCGGCGCTGCTGATTGCGATGATTGTTGCGCTATTCCTGTTCCTGCCCGATGGCAAGCTGCGGCAACTGTCGGCCTTCGCCGGCGGGGAAGGAGGCAAGGGCGATCAGAGCAAGAAAGAGAAGCCCCATCACGGGGGACAGGGCGGTAAAGGCGATCAGAAGCAGGATCAAGAGAATCAAGGCCAAAATCAGGATCCGGACCCTTCGAACGGGGAGGGGCGGAAGAGCTTTCCGGTGGCCGTCGTCAGTCTGCACGACGACTACAAGCCTCCCTATGGGACGTTTTATTTCCGTCAGGATACATTGAGCAACTATAACGGCCGCCGCTTGGTCCGCGATGCGTCGGGCAAGCTCGATACCGACGTCGGCATGCCGTTTCCGGCCGAGGCCATCGAAGTGCCGTTACGGGATCGGGCCGATTTGCCCAGTGCCGGTTCGCGCGAGCGGGTAGCCCATCGTCTGCGGACGACCGTGGCGCTGATGACGCCCCACTCGAAGCCGTTTGGGTTGATCGACGTGGCTAAGTTGGAACCCGCCCCGAACCCGGACGCGAAGCGGTTCGAGCGCGCCTATAAAGTGGAATCGATCGTTCTTGACGCGGATTTTGGAACGCTCTTGAACCGGTCGCTCGGCTCCGAGAAATGGTCGCCAGAGATGTGGCAGCACTATACCGAGGTGCCGGAAGATCCGCGCTATCGCGAAATCACCGAAAAAGCGAAACTGCTGCTGCCGGCGCATTTGCGCGGCATCCCAATCGCGCAGGCGCTGGCTGTAAAGTTCTGGATGGACAAGAACACCACCTACAACCTGAAGGTGCCGAAGCTTGACGAGGACGCCGACCCGGTGGCGAATTTCCTGTTCGGTGACCGCAATGGGTACTGCGTCCACTTGGCGCATTCGGCGGTCTACTTGTTCCGGACGCTGGGCGTTCCGGCGCGGGTCAGCTTGGGCTATGCGGTTGGTTCTCGGCAACGGGGCGACGGTTCGACGATTCTGATTCGCAATGGCGACGCCCACGCCTGGCCGGAGGTCTACGTTCGCGGTCTCGGGTGGGTGGTGCTGGACATAACGCCGGAGAAGGTGGTTACTCCTCCGCAGGAAGAGAAGGTCGATCAGGACTTGCAGCGGATGCTGGGCGAGATGGCTCGGCAGACGCCGGGATCGCCGAAAGAAGAGAACCCACCGGCGGGTGATGGCGACTTACGGAAGGCGCTGGCCGAAGCGCTGCGGGGATTAAGCCAAGCGATGGTGCCGGTAATCCTACTGACCTTGGTTGCGCTGTACCTGATGAAAATCTGGCGCCGGATGGAGCCGCGTTTCTGCGGCCCGGCCCGGTTGCCGGTCGCGTCCTACCGGGCGACGCTCGATGGGCTAGCCGATCTCGGTTTCTACCGCGACTACGGAACCTCCCGCGAAGCGTTCGCCAAACGTTTGGCCGATCGGGCACCGGAGCTGGAAGACTTAACCGCCCTGCATATGCGAGCGGCGTTGGGCCCTGACGTCCCCCTGGTCGGACGGGCAAAATATCTGGCTCTCTCGGCGGCAGTTGCTCGCCAAGCTGGCAAAGGCATTCAATGGTGGCGGCGGGCACTCGGAGTGCTCCATCCGCTTTCTTGGTGGAAAGTTTCGTAAACATGGACCCCTCTAACAACCCCGCTCTTCATCCCCTCTCGCCAGCCGCTGAGGTCGCTCGCGTCCTGGGCAATCGCTTACGCGCCGCTATCAAGGGCCGTGACGAGGTGATTAATCTCATTCTCACCGCGCTCTTCGCCGACGGGCACGTGCTTCTCGAAGACTACCCCGGCTCGGGAAAAACGACATTGGCTAAGGCGCTCGGCGAATCGATAACAGACGCTAACGGCAATCACATTGCTCCCTTCCGCCGCGTCCAGTTCACCCCGGACCTGCTGCCGAGCGACATCACCGGTGTGAGCATTTTCGATCCACCGACCGGTCGCTTCGAGTTTCGTCCCGGGCCGATCTTCGCGCATGTCCTACTAGCCGACGAAATCAACCGCACCTCTCCCAAGGTCCAATCGGCGATGCTCGAATCGATGGCGGAAAAGCAGGTGACCGTCGACAACGTCACCTATCCGCTCGACCAACTATTCTTCGTTATCGCGACGCAAAACCCGCGCGACCTCGCTGGAACCTACCCGCTGCCAATTGCTCAACTGGATCGATTTCTCTTCAAAATCAACATGGATTACATTGATCGGGAGTCTGAAGTCGAGGTACTCAACACGCGCCGCGAGCGCCGCTCGGCCCCGGCGGAGCGTCTGGTCGGTCGCGACGAGGTCGTCGTAGCCCGACAGTTGATCGAACAGTACGTCTACGTCCATCCGCTGATCAACCACTGCCTCGTCGACACCGCCCGGAATCTCCGTTCCCACAAGAAAGTTTTGCAGGGGCTGAGCACCCGCAGTCTCGTCCTGATGATCCCGGCGCTGCAATCGATGGCGATGCTGGCGGGTCGAGACTTTGTCTCTCCAGAAGACATCCACTATCTGGCTCCCTACGTTTTCGGCCACCGTCTGGTGATCGCTCCCGGTGCGGGCGAGATGAAGAAGGTCGTCCACGAGTGCCTGGCCGGTCCGCTGGAACAGCTAACGCGGATGACGCTGGCAGGGCAATCCCCTGTCCCCGCTTCGTCGGCTGATCCGTTCCCCGTCGCTCCGGTAAACTAATGCGCCTGCTGCTGCTGCTCGTTCTTTCCTTCTCGGCCCTGCGGGCCGAGGATCTCGATCTGGCCTCGGCCCGCAATCTCATCGATTCGGGGCGCTTCGTGCGGATCCGGGAGATCGCCGAACAGACCCTACGAGAGGACAAGAAATCCATCATGGGTAACTACCTTATGGGCGTGGCGATGCATAGGGGCGAAGCCAATCTCCCTTTAGCGCGCTACTATCTGGGCCGAGCCCGCACGCTGGTGGAGCAAGCCGAAGCGGTCGGTTTTGACAACAACCGCTCCGAGCTCCACTCGAACGTGCTGTTTGAGCTGCTGCTGGTGGCTGGTTTAACGGAGAAGCACGACGAGCAACTGAAAATTGTCGCGGAGTTCAACCGGCTTTTCCGGATCGACCTTGGCGAGCGCACGGGTTGGGCGCTCATGAAGTTGGGGCGGAACGACGAAGCGAGAAAGCTGATGCGGCGCTACGTGGAATCGAAAGACCCCGACATCCGCCGCGGCGCTTTGAACACGATCGGCTCCATCGAGATGACCCTGGGCAACTACGAAGAGGCCTTCCGTTGGTTCACGATCTTGAAGAGTGAATTGACCGATCGGGATCGCGTCAATATTGCGACCCTCGTGCGAAACCGGGCCGAAGTGGCCACGGTGCTCTTGCGTTTCCAAGAGGCCGAGGCCGATACCCTCTACGCCACCAAACACTTTCATCCATCGAGCAATTCGAACCCGTGGATGTCCCTTTCGCTACTCTATGTGGGCGAAGGACGGCTGGCCGAAGCGCTCGGGGCGCTCCGCAATATGCACACGTGGGACAAGCGGAGCGATCCGAC
Source organism: Acidobacteriota bacterium (assembly GCA_025354525.1). GTDB lineage: Bacteria > Acidobacteriota > Terriglobia > Bryobacterales > Bryobacteraceae. The sequence goes on along the minus strand of JANXMS010000206.1, from coordinate 1,242 downwards.
GCTGGAACAACAGCGCTGGAACGATGGTCAACAGGCGACCGCGATCATCTTATTGGCCGCCGGCTACAATACCGAGGCGTTGAACATCTTGCGGAAAATCCGCAACAAGCCAGACCGTCGCGGCGTCACCAGCGGTAATGCCGAACAGGCCGAAATCGGGCTGCTGTATCTCTATCGGGAAGCGCTTCAGTTGCAGCGCGAGCAACTTCGAGAGGAGATGAGCTGGAACACCGTGCCGGAATGGGCGGTCGCCCTCTGGGAGCGCGTCAAGATAGAGCGAGAGCTCTGGGCCGCCAACAGTCGGCTGAACTCCTTGCTCGTGCCGCAGAGTCGTTTAAGTTGGATTCTACGCCCGTACGCGCCGGATTCCCCGATCGTGGAGTGGATGCGCCCAGGTCTCCATAACCCGGTCGGTGACGGGCTCGTACAGGTAGAGCTGCAAAAACTCCTGGCGCGGACCGGCAAAAACGCAGATCGCGAAAAGCCCTATGTTCAGGCCGCGATGGGCGAAACATTGGTTGGCCAGGGAGCCTACACCAAAGGATTCGCCGCGCTCGCTGCCGCCCGCAACGGGCTACCCCAGGAAGAGGTCCTGCTCCGGGCCCGCATCGAAGTGCTCATCGGCTACGCCAACGAACGGCTCGGACAAAGCGACGCTTCGATTACGGCCTATCGGAACGGGCTCGAACGGAACCCCGGGCTCTTCCGCACTCTCGATCTCGCACTGCCGGTGACCTTTTCGCCCGACGCTAGCGAAGCGGCGAAAGCCACGGTGGTCTTCCTCGAAAAGAGCCCGCGTTTCGTCCGCGGACGAGGCTTTTCGCTGTCGGTCTTCGCGACCGGAAACCGCCTAGCCGCACGCCTCTCCGGGCGAGATGGAACGGTGTTTATGCAGGCTTCCGTCGTCCAGCTACCCGATGCCACCTTAACCGCCCGCCTGCTCGCGAAGGAGATCCATCGCCGGGCCTTCGCCGCCAAGCTCGATCTCTCCCAAGCTGACCTGAACTCGCTCGATGGGTCAACCACGGCTGGCGACACCCTACAACTCAAGGAGATGTTCGGGATTCAATAGCAGGCTGGCCCGCCATTGAATCCCGGTACGCTAGCCGCTATTTCTCACCAAGGGCTAGCAAAAAGCCGTTGTTTCTGGCATAACTATGTTTGACGACAAAGAGTTAGAGACCAAGGAGCAACGGCTTTCGCTATGACACAGTCTATCCAAGCTGGATTCGATTTTGGAAA
>JANXMS010000196.1 GCA_025354525.1 Acidobacteriota bacterium | reverse complement strand
CGATCAAGAGCCTCGCGCTTCCCACCATCGTGTAGGGCGAACAGGACGTTTGGGAATCCGTCGATACCTTGCCGCTCGCTTGGGAACACGGGATATCGTTGGGAGACAGAGTCTGCTTGGCTACTGCTCGAAAGTATGACGCGGTTGTGCTGACCGCTGACCGAAAGTGGATCGGACTCGTCCCCGGCGTCAAAATTCAACTCATTCGATGAAGCGGAATCCCGCTACGCCAACACCTCCGTCACCACCCGCGCCGGAAACTGGTCCGTCAACCGCTCTTTCAACCCATGCCGCTCATACACCAAATCCCTGTAATTCAGGCCTAACTGATGCAAAATCGTCGCATGGAAATCATGCACGCTCACCCGATTCTCCACCGACTTAAACCCAATCTCATCCGTCGCCCCGTGCACCGTCCCGCCCTTCATCCCCGCCCCCGCCATCCACACGCTAAACCCGTTCGGCCCATGATCCCGACCCGCCGCCTTCCCCGTTCCCCCCTGCGAAATCGGCAATCTTCCAAACTCGCCGCCCCACGCCACCAGCGTCGAATCCAATAACCCCCGCTGCTTCAAATCCTTCAGCAACGCCGCCACCGGCTTGTCCGTCTTCCCGCACGCATACCGCAAACTCGCCTCTAAATTGCCATGCGAATCGAAGATCTGATTCTCAATGTACAGTTGCACGTACCGCACGCCCCGCTCCACCAACCGCCGGGCCATCAAACACCGCTTGCCATACGACGCCGTAGCCGGGTCGTTCAACCCGTATGCCTCCCGCGTTGCCTCGCTCTCCTTCATCACGTCCAACGCATCGGAAGCCGCCAACTGCATCCTTGCCGCCAACTCATAACTCGAAATCCGCGCGTCCAACTCCGGCTGATACGGTCGCTGCTTCTGATGCGCGCTATCCAACTTCCGCAGCAAGTCCCGCTCGGCCTCCACGAGCGGCGTCGGAATCTCCTCCCGAGGCTGCAAGTTCAACACCGGCGGCCCCTCGGTCCGAAACCGAGTCCCCTGATAAATCGGCGGCAGCCATGCCGACTGCCAATTCGAAATGCCATTAATCGGCAACCCTTTCGGATCGTCCAACACCACGTACGCCGGCAAATTCTGGTTCTCCGTCCCTAACCCGTATGCCACCCACGCCCCAATGGCCGGCCGACTCGCAATCGTCCGCCCGGAGTGCATCAAAAACAACGCTGGCTCATGGTTGGCATGTTCCCCATACATCGACCGAATCAGCGCGATGTCATCCACACACTCCGCCAAATGCGGCAGCGCGTCCGAAATGTCCATCCCGCTTTTGCCCGCCTTCTTGAACTGGAACGGCGAGGGCATCAGCACCCCCGGCTTGTCTCCGTTCGAAATCGCAAAGCTCAACTCCCGACTCGGTGCCGTCCCGGCCAACCGAGTTAACGTCGGCTTCGGGTCAAACAAATCCACCTGGCTTGGCCCGCCGTTCATGAACAGTTGAATCACGGCCTTCGCCTTCGCTGGCGCATGCGCCGCCTTCGGCTTCAAATCAAAAACGCTGTTGGCATAAAGGTCCCGCCCCAGCAAACCCGCTAACGCCGCCCCGTGCAGCCCATTAGCCACCGATGAAAAGAAATCGCGTCGTGTCTTCATGTCCTCTTCCCTAATCAATGAAACTAAACTCAGCCGAGTTCAAAATCGCATGGCAGTAATTCGCCACCGCCAACCACTTCGCATTCGCCGCCCGCGGTGCCTCGCTGTTGTCCTTCTCTAAACGCGCCGGCCACTTCTCTCGAAAAGCAGCAATCGTCTCCAACCCCAACTTCGCCTCCGCTACGTTCGGCCGCCGCCCATAAGCCCGCAAATACACTAACGCCACCTCTCGCGCCCGATCCCCATCCGCCTCGTCAATCACCCGGCCGGCCATAAACTTCGACAGTTCCCAAGCCATCGACCCGTTCATCAAATGCAGTGCCTGCGTCGCCACATTCGATTGCCGCCGCTCCGTACAATTCGGCGTCATCGAAGGCTGGTCAAACGCATCCATCAGCGATACCGGCGTCTGCCGCCGACGCAGCACATAGATGCTCCGCCGCAAGCCCTCTTTAGTCGCCTTCACCGTAACTTCCTTGTCTTCTCGAATATCCACATCCGTCGGCGGCCCAAACGCCGTCGTGTCCAACCGCCCCGCCGCCGTCAACAGCGAATCGTACAACGTCTCGGCGTCCATCCGCCGCATCGGCATTCGACTCAACAACACGTTCTCGGGGTCCTTCGCGGTCAGGCTTTCATCCACCGCCGAACTCTGTTGATACGCCTCCGACGTCATCATCATCCGATGCATCTGCTTCATGCTCCAACCGCTCGCCACAAATTCGGTCGCCATCCAATCGAGCAACTCCGGATGCGACGGCAGCACACCAGACCGTCCAAAATTCGACACGCTCGCCACAATCCCCCGTCCAAAATGCCACATCCACAACTGGTTCACCATCACCCGACTCGTCAACGGATGGTTCGGTTGCGTCATCCATTTCGCCAACGCCAACCGCCGCCCGCTCGTCCCGTCAAACGGCTTCTCAATCTTGTATGGGGCCAGCGCCGGATGCTCCAGCAACAACGGCGTCACCGGTTCCACGGGATCCGCAAAACCCACCGGATCCCCCCGCCGCAGAAGATAAGCCTGCGACGGCTGCTCATTGTCCATCAGCACCCGAACATGCGGCTTCTGCTTCATCTTCTGCCGTACCGCCTGCAAGTCCCGTTCAATCGGTCGCGTAATCTCCACCAGTTCCGGAAACTTCTTTGCTAAGTCCCGATCACTAATCTTCGCGTCCGCCTGCTCCCGAAACGGCGCCGTCGCCTTCTTCAACGCCTCTTTCAATTTCGCCTGTTCGGCTTCCAGCGGAGCATTCCACTCCGCCACCTCTCTCCGTTCGCTCTCGAGCGCCAAATCCAACTCGCGCTTGTTCGGCGTCTTCCATTCATAGGGATCATACGCCCCCTGCAGAATCGCGCTCAGCCGATAGTAATCCCGCTGCGGAATCGGGTCGTACTTATGGTTGTGGCACCGCGCACACCCCATCGTCAGCCCCATCACCGACGACGAAAGTACTTCCACCTCATCCGCCACGATGTTCATCCGTTCGCCCAGTAATCCGCGCTCCGCCGAGTTCGTCGGGTCCGGAGTCGTCCGTAAAAAACCCGTCGCCGCCAACCGGTCCAGCATCTCAGGCGACGCAACACCCTTCGCCTTCTTCCAGTCGTCCGACATCTCATCGCCCGCCAACTGCTCCGTCAAAAAGAGCGAATACGGCTTATCCGCATTCAACGAACGAATCACATAATCCCGATACCGCCACGCATAGCGCCGCACCCCATCGTCCTGCCCAAACCCCTCCGAATCCGCGTAACCAGCCAAGTCCAGCCAATGCTGCCCCCACCGTTCCCCATACCGGGGCGACGCCAACAACCGATCAACCAGCTTCGAATACGCCCCCGGCGACGTGTCTTTCAAATAAGCGTCCACTTCCGCCGGCGTCGGCGGAATCCCCGTCAAATCCAAATGCGCCCGCCGCAGCAGCGCCAACCGATCCGCCCTCGCGCTATACCCAAGTCCCTTTCCCTTTAATTTCTGCAATAAAAACGCATCAATCGGATGCTTCGCCCCGCCCGGCACCGTCGGTCGCACCGGCGGCTGCAAGCTCCAAAACTGTCGATCCTTTGCCGTCACCACCGCGTCCGGTGTCGCCGTCACCGGCACCGCCCCTGGCGCACCGGAAGCAATCCACGCCCGTATCTTCTCCGTCTCCCCGTCCGTCGGTAGCTCCACCGCCAACTCCTTCGCCATCTTGTCCGGCGGCATCTCCCCACTCACTATCCGCTTCAACAGCAAGCTCTCGTCCGGCTTCCCCGGAACCAGCGCCGGGCCCGACTTCCCGCCCTTCAACCGGCTCTCGACCGTCCGCAGATCCAATCCGCCCATCTGTTTCAATCCGCCGTGACAAGTCACGCACCGCGCCTGAATAATCCCCCGCACCTCGTGCTCGCTCACCGCCGCCACCTTCATCGGTGCCTGCAAACCTTTGTCGATCCACGCCCGCACCTGGTCCATCTCCCCCGCCGTCATCTTCACCTTGCCGGGCGGCATCTGGCCCGTCACCACCTTATCCATCAATAAACTCTTGGCCGCCGCACCCGGTTCGACCGACGCCCCCGACGCCCCGCCCTGCAACACCCCTTCCGATGTCCGCAAATCCAGCTTCCCCTGCGGCGTCCCCGCCCCATGACAAGCCAGACACTTCGCCTTGAAGATCGGCAGCACGTCCGTCTCAAACGTAGGCGCGCCAAAGGCGACAAGCGAAACCAAGCCAAGCAAGAGCCGCATAAGTTAACTTTCCAACATAAAGCTTATCCCAAGCCTTCCCCTCCCGCGAAGCGCTAACTTCTCTAAAACCTAATATTTCTGCTTGTACTCGCCCTTCTTCTATGAAACGATGTCTCGAACATGCTTCGCCTTCTCGTTGTCTCGGCCCTTCTCGCCTCTCTCCCCCTCCTCGCCCAACAAGGCGGAGGAACCATCTCCGGCATCGTCACCGACGCCCAAAATGCCTCCATCCCCAACGCCGATGTCCGCATCCGTAACACCGGCACCAACGCCACCTTCCGCACCAAAGCCAACGAACAAGGCTTCTTTACTGCCCCCGGCCTCCCCGTCGGCGACTACGAAGTCGTCACCGAACGCGTCGGCTTCAAACGCTCCGTCCGCTCCGGCATCACCCTCCAAGTCAATCAAACAGCCCAAGTCGACGTCCGCCTCGAACTCGGCCAACTCGCCGACTCCATCGTCGTCACCGGCGAAGCGCCCGCCGTCAATACCTCCAACGCCACCGTCGGTGAGGTCATCGAAAACCGCCGCGTCCGCGATCTCCCCCTGAACGGCCGCAACGCCCTCGCCCTCACTCTCCTCACGAGCGGCGTCATCTCCAACGCCGGCCCCACCAACTCCGGCTTCGGCGACCGCGGCATCCAAATCTCGTCCATCTCCATCAACGGAAGCCCCAACTCCATGAACGCCCAAATGCTCGACGGCTCCAACAACATCCTCAGCTACGTCGGCGAAGTCGGCGTTCCCCCCGCCGTCGACGCCGTCGAAGAGTTCAAAGTCCAGTCCGGCACCATGTCCGCCGAATTCGGCTTCACCGCCGGCGGCACCATCAACTTAGTTACTAAGTCGGGCACTAACAAATTCCGAGGCTCCCTTTACGAGTTCCTCCGCAACGACAAGTTCGACGCCCGTAACACCTACTCCCCCAACAAACTCCCTTTCCGCTACAACCAATACGGTGGCACCATCGGCGGCCCCATCCGCAAAGACCGTACCTTCGCCTTCTTCAACTACGAAGATTACAAATCCCGCCGCAGCTCCCCCCGCATCGCCACCGTCCCCTTAGCCAACTGGCGCACCGGTGATTTTTCCAACCTCCTTACCGTCGCCGGTGCCCAAATCCCCGTCTACGATCCCGCCACCACCCGCAACAATCCCACCGGCACCGGCCAACTCCGCGATCAGTTCCCCGCGAACCAAGTCCCCCGCAGCCGCTTCGATTCCATCGCTCCCAAAATCGTCGACCTCTGGCCCCTCCCCAATCGCACCCCCCAAAACGCCCTCACCCAAGCCCAGAACTTTCAGGACGCCGGCCGCGGCCTCATCGACTGGACGCAATGGAACGTCAAAGGCGACCATCGCTTCTCCGACCGCAACTCCATGTTCGTTCGCTACACCTCCGCCCAACACAAAACCTCCGCCGACTCCTACTTCCTCGATCCCACCGCCGGTGCTAATCGCTTCGATGAACAGCTCAACCGCAACGCCGTCGTCAGCGATACGCACACCTTCTCGCCTACCCTCATCAACGATCTCCGCGTCGGCATCATGCGCCAATCGTTCGTCTTTGTCGCCGCGAATTTCAACCAAAACTGGCCCCGCAAACTCGGCCTCCCCTCCATCGTCCCCAACGACCAAATGCCCCTCATCAACTTCGGCTATGGCGAAGTCGGCGGCGGCGCGGCCGGCACCCGCGGCTCCCTCAACTGGGACATCCAAAACACCCTCACTAAAGTATTCCGAAGCCATACCATCAAACTCGGTTACAACCACCGCCTCCTCCAAGGTGGCAACCAACAGGGCGCCGCCCTCTCCGGCAACTTTGCCTTCGGCGGCCTAACCACCAACCCCCAAGTGCCCGCCGCCACGGGCTCCGGCCTCGCCCAGTTCCTCCTCGGCGAAGTCTCCAGCGCGTCCATCGACCGCATCCTCGGCAACACCTGGGTCGGCTTCTCCTCCAGTGTCTTCGTCCAGGACGATTGGAAAGTCAACCGCCGACTTACTCTCAACTTAGGCCTACGCTATGACTTCCAGCAGAAACCCTACGAACGCAACAACGGCCAAATCAACTTCCATCTCACCGCCATCGATCCCGTCTCCGGTTTCCGCGGCCGAACCGTCTTTGCCGGCCTCGACGGCCAACCCCGAACGTTCCTGAAAGAGGATTACAACGACTTCAGCCCCCGCTTCGGCTTCGCCTGGGACCTGTTCGGCACCTCCAAAACCGTCCTCCGCGGCGGCTACGGCGTCTTCTATCCTCCCGTCTTCTGGCGCAATTTCCTCGGCAATACCCAGCTATTCACCACCACCTCCACCAACTACGCCGCCCTCGGACCCGGCCAACGCGCCTTCCGCTTTGCCCAGGGCTTCCCCTCCGCCCCCCTCGAATCCCCCGGTGCCAATGCTGGCCCTAACGCCCTCCTCGGTCAAGGCGTCAGCCTCACCGAGGACGATCCCACGACCCCCCTCACCCAGCAGTGGAACCTCTCGCTGCAACACGAACTCTTCGGCTGGCTGATTGACTTGACCTACGCCGGCAATAAAGGCAACCACTTCGCGTCCAGCGGATACAACCTCAACACCCTCACCCCGGCCGTCCGCCAACAACTCGGCCGTACGCTCCAGGACGTTCTGCCCAATCCCCTCGTCGGCAAAGTCCCAGGCGGCCTCGGCGCCGCCACCATCTCTCGCGAACGCTCCCTCCTACCCTACCCGCACTATCAGGGCGTCTCCGTCCGCAATCCCCGCTACGGCAACTACCTCTCCCATCAACTCCAAATCAACGTCAAGCGCCGCATGGCCCGCGGCCTCCTCGTCCATTGGGCCTTCACCGGCGGAAAGAAAATGAGTGACGGCGTCTCCGTCCCCGTCGACTTCGGTCCCGTCGAACAAACGAACGATAATGGCTTCCAAGACAGCCTCACCAACCGCCAACTCAACAAGTCCGTCGACCCCGCCGACGTCTCCCAACGCAGCGTCATCAGCCTCCTCTACGAACTCCCCTTCGGCCGCGGCAAGCTCTTCAATCCCGCCAACCTCGTCTTCAATAAAATCGTAAGCGGCTGGCAAGTCAACATGATCAACGTCATCCAGACCGGCATTCCCCTTACCGTCCGTGGTGCCAACAACTTCGCCGCTGATCGCCCCAACTCCACCGGCCAAAGCGCCAAGGTCGACCATCCCACCCGCGCCAACTGGTTCCGCACCGACGTCTTCGTCAACCCGCCCGAGTATGAACTCGGCAACGTCGGCCGTACTACTCCCGACGTCCGCCACCCCGGTGCCATCAACTTCGACATCTCCCTGTTGAAGTCCACCACCGTTGCCGAGCGCTTCCGCGTCGAATTCCGCGCCGAGGCCTTCAACATCGCCAACCACGTCAATCTCGGCCTCGCCGACGATAACTTCGTCCCCGGCACCGACGGCAAAAACCGCAGCTCCACCTTCGGAACCGTCAACTCCGCCCGCGACGCCCGCATCGTCCAACTCGGCCTGAAGCTAATCTTCTAGTACTCGAATCCGATCAGGGATTCGAGCGACTCGGAGTCATCCAGGGCGACAGCCCTTCCGATAAGCATTTCGGCGGAGGCCCCGGCAATGCGAACTTCCGCCCAAAACGGAAGCGGACCGTAGCGTCTTTCCGCCAGCCGACGGAACACGATGGTTAGGGCTACCCGCCCTGCCTCCAGCCGCTCATGTCTAACAAGACCTGCCTTGATCCCGGCCTCAATCTGCTCCCGAACCAGCGGGCCCAGCACCTTGTTCTGCATCACGTCAATCATTGGGTTATGAATCCTAGTTCAGTCTAACCCGGCCACAATCTTTCCAACTAAATTTTCGACCGAAGTAGGAGCTCAAGCGAATTGGTGTCGTACAAGGCCAAGCTCCACTCCTTAATGTTCTCAGCGGAACCGGCAGCGATCCGGGCCTCCGCCCAAGCCGGCAGAGGACCGTAGCGTTTTTCCGCCAGCTGACGGAGGGCTTCCTGCCGCCCCTCCTGCCGCTCCTTCTCAGAACCTGCCTTGATCCCGGCCTCGATCTGCTCCCGCACCAGCGGGCCCAGCACCTTAGCTCTGCATCACATCAATCATTGGTTGTGGATCCTAACTCAGCCGAGCTCGGCCACAATCTTTCAAACTCAACCTTGGACCGCAGTAGGAGCTCAAGCGAATTGGTGTCGTTCAAGGCCAAGCTCCACTCCTTAATGTTCTCAGCGGAACCGGCAGCGATGCAGTCCGCCGCCCAAGCCGGTAGAGGACCGTAGCGCTGTTCCGCCAGCTGGCGGAACAGGGATCGAAACCCCTCCTGCCGCCCCATCTCAAGACTCGCCTTGTGACCAGCCTCAATTTGCTCCCGCACCAGCGGGCCCAGCACCTTGTTCTGCATCACGTCAATCATTGGGTTATGGATCCTAGTTCGGTCTAACCCGGCCACAATCTTTCCAACTAAATTTTCGACCGAAGTAGGAGCTCAAGCGAATTGGTGTCGTACAAGGCCAAGCTCCACTCCTTAATGTTCTCAGCGGAACCGGCAGCGATGCAGTCCGCCGCCCAAGCCGGTAGAGGGCCGAAGCGTTGTTCCACCAGTTGACGGAACAGGGATCGAAACCCCTCCTGCCGTCCCTCCTGCCGCCCCATCTCAAGACTCGCCTTGTGACCAGCCTCAATTTGCTCCCGCACCAGCGGGCCTAGCACTTTGTTTTGCATCACATCGATCATTGGGTTGTTTATCCTGCTCCGTAGATCTTCTTCTATTCCCAGTATGCCACCCAGCAAAAGAAACGTCGCGGTCGCGTCCTGTCTCTCTTCGCCATTCATCCGGTCCAGCTTTTCCAGCACCACCCGAATCACTCGTTCAGGATCCGTTTTCGTCAGCAGCGCCCATTCGTTATCCGTCCAGTCATCGCTCGCCAGCAGTTCCTCTCCGTCCATCTCGCGGAGATTGACAATCCTGTACTCATGCCGCATGGCCGGTGTGAGGAACACCGAAGGCATGCGCAGCGGTTCCCGGCCCACGTAGAGCAGAATCTGGATCACGTGCTCGTTCAACAGACGAAAAAAGCCAACGTAATATTCAGCCATCCGAAACGGAATCGCCGCTTCGTTATAAAGCTGAATCTCAATGTGACGCAGAAATCCGTCCACGCACCGCGCCAGAAGGTCGGCTCGACGGTTGGTCACAGTCGGCTGTTCCACATTCTGCCAACCGACAATCTCTCCGCAGAGCTGGCGGACGAATATCCCACTCGAACGAAGGAACAGCGCTTTGAAAGTAACGTCAAAATTCTGGGGCATTGGCCGCTTCAAATAGAAAGTGGCCCGCCATCGAGAACTTTCTCCCCTGATTGTCACGTTTCCACCACCGCCTGCATCTACCCCGTTATGACCTGCAAAGTCACCTACGAAACCGACGCCCGCTGCGTCGCCGAAACCCGTGGCCACCAGATCATCGTCGATCAGCCCACCGAAAACCGCGGCACTGACGAAGGCATGACCCCGCCCGAACTCCTCCTCGCCTCCCTCGGCACCTGCGCCATGTACTACGCCGCTGAATACCTCCGCCGCAACAACCTCCCCGCCAAAGGCATGCAAGTCTTCGTCGACGCTGAAAAAGCCACCGCCCCCGCCCGCCTCGGCCGCTTCGCCATCCGCGTCGTCATCCCCCAAGTCTCTGACCCCGCCCACCTCGAAGGTGTCCGCCGCACCGCCGAAAAGTGCCTCGTCAAAAACACCCTCCTCGTCACCCCGGAAATCATCCTCAACGTAGAAACGCTAGCATTGGTGGTGTGAACTCTTCCGAAGTCCAACTCGCCACCCGCCTCCTCGCCGGCGACCAAGCCGCCCTCTCCCCCTTACTCGAAACCATCCAGCGCAAAGTCTTCCAGTACACCTGGCTCATGTGCGGCCAACGCGAAGACGCCGAAGAAGTCGCCCAGGATACTCTCCTGAAAGTCTCCCAAAACTGGCATCAACTCGCCGACCCCACTCGCATCAAACCCTGGATGTTCTCCATCGCTCGTAACTGCTGCCTCACTATGCGACGAAAAAGCGTCTTCGCCCCCATCGCCGAAATCCCTTACGATACCCTCCCCCTTCCCACCACCGACCCCGACCCCGAAACCCAACTCCTCCAACACGAACTCTCCGCCGAAGTCCAAGCCGCCCTCCGCTTAGTCCCCGATACCTACCGTGCCGTTCTTCTCCTCCGCGACCGCGAAGAACTCTCCACCGCCGAAACCGCCGAAATCCTCGGCCTCTCGACGGACGCGACCAAGCAACGTCTCCATCGCGGTCGCGCCCTGCTTCGCCGAGAACTTACCGGCTCAAGCTCATAGCCTGTAAACGCGCCACCCGCTCCGCCGTCGGCGGATGCGTCGAAAACATACTCGCAATCCATCCCCCCGAAAACGGGTTCGAAATGTACATGTGCGCCACCGCCGGCGAACCGTGCGTCATCGGCACCTCGTGCGACCACGTTTCAATTTTCTGCAACGCGCTCGCCAACGCCCGCGGCTGCCCCGTATACTCCGCCGCCGCTTTATCCGCCAAAAACTCCCGCGACCGCGAAATCGACATCTGAATTAACATCGCCGCAAACGGCGCCACAATCATCGCCACCAAGCCACCAACCGGGCTCCCTCCCTCGTCGTCGTCATGCCGTCCGCCACCAAATATCGATGCCCACATCGCCATCTGCCCCAGCGAACTGATCGCACCCGCTATCGTCGCCGTCACCGTCATAATCAACGTGTCCCGATGCGCAATATGGCCCAACTCATGCGCAATCACCCCGGCTATCTCGTCCCGGCTCAACGCCCGCAGCAACCCTTCCGTCACCGCCACCGCACCCTTCGACGGGTTCCGCCCCGTCGCAAACGCGTTCGGCGAATCGTCCGGAATCACGTACAACTTTGGCATCGGAATGCCTGCCCTCTGCGCCAACCCGTGCGTCATCGAAAACAACTCCCGCGCATCCCCCGCGGTGATCTCCTGCGCGTCGTGCATCTTCAACACAATCGTGTCCGACCACCAGTAAGAGACGAAGTTCATCACGATGGCCATGCCCAAAGCGATCACTAACCCGCCTCGGCCTCCCACCGCTCCGCCAACCGCCACCAGCAGCGCCGTAAGCCCCGCCAGCAGAACATAAGTCTTTAAAGTACTCATAATGCCTCCAGAAAATACAAAAAACCCTTTGTGTCAACCGTCGGCGATTACCCTACGGTTGACACAAAAGGTCTTGACCCATACTCTCTCAAGTACGCTGGCTACCGGGCGCTCTCACGCCGTCTTGACGATAGGCCAGAAGGGAATCCGATCTACTCCCCTTTCGTGTTCAGTCCTTAGGATGCGCTAACCCGCCATTGGGTTGCACCCAAATCACGCAATCAACGCCATCGCCCGCTTCATCGCATCGGCCACCTTCCCCAGCGCCTGCTCCGCCGGCATCGCCCGCAAAGCCGCATTAAACGGCTCACACCGCACCGGCGCATCGCAGCCCAACCCATTTAAAGTATTGAGAAACGTCTTCACATCCAACACCCCCGTCGCCAGCGGCAACTCCCGCTGCGAATCAATCTGCTGGTCCGCCGCAATCCCCGCCGGAGCATCGTTCAAATCCACTGACACAATATCCGCATTCGTCAACGTCTGCAACTCCGCCGCCTTCTCCCCCGCCATCTGCCAATGCCACGAATCCAGCACAAACCCCACATTCCCTGTCCCAATCGCCGCAATCAAGTCCTTACACTCCGCCATCGTGTGCAAAAACGGAAAGCGCCGAGAAGTCCACAAAGTCTTCGGCCCCACATACTCCAGCCCCAACCGCTGCCCATTGTCCTTACAAATCGTCGCAATCGCCCGCAACCGCTCCGCATGTTGCTTCATGTTCTGCGAATACGTCAACTCCTCATGCCCCGCCATGATCCAAGTCGATACCCGCTTCACACCCGCCACCGCCAACGCCTTCGACACCGCCGGAAACTTGGCCATCCCCGCCTCAAACGTCGCCAAATCCTTCCGATACTCCACCGTCAAACCTGCCGACCCCCATACCAACCGCTGGGCCCGTAACTTCGCCGTCAAGTCCTTGATCTGCACCACCGAAAGCCCCGCCAGTGTCTCCCCGTACGGCTCCACCGCCTCGTAGCCATAGTAATGAGCGAATTCAATCGCCTGCTCTTGAGTCGCTTTTACGCCGATTGCCCCCGGCGACAGGCTAATGGTCATCTTCCGCATTTTTCTTAATCCTTGCGATAATCAAAAATAGAACAATTCGCGAGTCCCAATCATCTCACGGAGTATCATGATGAGCCTGGCACTTTTGCCCAACCTCGTCGCTGACCGGAATTTCGTTGACGAAGCCCTTGAACTGGCCCTCGACGTCTCCTCCGGCCCGGCCTCCAACCCCGTCTTCAAGGCGATGCGCTTCGCTGTCCTCAACGGCGGCCAACGTCTCCGGCCCGTCCTCGCCCTCCGCATCGGCCGCATGGCCAACGCCGACCTGCGCCTCGTCACCAAAGGTGCCCTCGCCATCGAACTCTTCCACTGCGCCTCCCTCATTGTCGACGACCTCCCCTGCATGGACGATGAACTCATGCGCCGAGGCCAACCCACCGTCCATCGCCAATTCGGCGAAGCCACCGCCCTCCTCGCCGCCTTCAGCCTCGTCGCCCTCGCCGCCCGCCAACCCACTGAAGGCGTCACCTCCCCCGCCGAAGCCGAACGCCTCAGTTGCTTCCAACAAAAACTCCTCCGCGTCCTCGATTGCAACTCCCTCGTCGGCGGCCAAGCCATGGACCTCGCCTCCCCCGGCGCCAGCTCCCGCCGCCTCGCCGAACTTAAAACCGCCCCCCTCTTCAAGCTCTCCGCCCGCGCCGGTCTCCTCGGCTCCCCTCTCGACGAACCCCTCCGCCGACACATCACCAAACTCGGCCTCGAATTCGGCATCGCCTACCAACTCATGGACGATCTCAACGACGGCCACGCCAACTCCCGCGAACCCTTCGATCACCAACTCGCCGACACCCGTTCCCTCCTCGCTCCCTTCAACTCCAAGTCCGCCGAAATCGCCGACATGCTCGACTACTTGGAAGCAAAGTCGATCTCCTAACCGTTCCATGACAAAATCGCTACCCCCCTCCTCCGCCCGCATCCTCAAGAAAATCATCGTCATTGGCAGCGGCTTCGGCGGTCTCGGCACCGCCATCCGGCTCCAAACTCGCGGCTACCAAGTCGAACTCTTCGAAGCCCGTGACAAGCTCGGCGGCTGCGCCTACGTCTACCACCAGGATGGCTTCACCTTCGACGCCGGACCCACGGTCATCACCGCCCCCTTCATGCTCGAAGAACTCTTCTCCGGAGCCGGGCGAGACATCAAAGATTACGTCAAAATCGTCCCCGTCAACCCCTTCTATAACATCGAGTTCCACAACGGCCGCAGCTTCTCCTACAACGCCGACGAATCGGAAACCCTCCGCAAAATCGCCACCTTCTCCCCGGGCGATGTCGAAGGCTATCAAGAGATGATCCGCCAAGCCAAACTCATCTTCCAAAAAGGCTTCGTCGAACTCTCCGACGTCCCCTTTCTGAATTTCATGGACATGGTCAAAATCGCCCCGGACCTCCTCCGCCTCCAAAGCCACAAAACCGTCTTCCAGTTCGTCCAGCGCTACATCAAAGATCCTCTCCTCCAACGCGTCTTCAGCTTTCACCCCCTCCTCGTCGGCGGCAACCCCTTTCAAACCACCTCCATCTACGCCCTCATCCACCACCTCGAACGCGAATGGGGCGTCCACTACGCCATGGGCGGCACCGGCGCCGTCGTCGCCGCGCTCGGCAAACTCTTCGAAGAACTCGGCGGCAAAATCCATCTCAATACCCCCGTCCGCAGCATCCTCACCCGAGGCGGCACCGCCTCCGGCATCGATACCGACGTCGGCCAAATGCACACCGCCGACGCCGTCGTCAGCAACGCCGACGTCGCCAACACCTACCGCAAAATGCTCCCCGAACGCTCCCGCGCCAAGTGGACGAACAAAAAGCTCGACAGCATGAAATATTCGATGGGCCTCTTCGTCATCTACTTCGGCACCCGCGGCACCTACGAAAACATCGAACATCACTCGATCCTCCTCGGCCGCCGCTACAAAGAGCTCCTCGACGATATCTTCAACAAGAAAATCCTCGGCGAAGACTTCTCCATCTATCTCCACCGCCCCACCAAAACCGACCCCTCCATGGCCCCCCCCGGCCACGACTGCTTTTATGCCCTCGTCCCCGTCCCCAACCAACTCAGCGGCATCGATTGGTCCAAACAAGCCAAACCCTTCCGCGACCGCGTCATGAAGTATATGGAGGATAACTACCTCCCCGACCTCCAGTCCCGCCTCGTCACCGAACGCTGCTTCACCCCCCTCGATTTCGAAACCACCCTCAACACCTACCGCGGCTCCGGCTTCTCCTTTGAACCCATCTTCACCCAGTCCGCTTGGTTCCGCCCCCACAACGAAAGCGAGGATGTCAAAAATCTCTTCTTCGTCGGTGCAGGAACCCATCCCGGCGCAGGCGTCCCCGGGGTGCTAAGCTCAGCCCGCATCGCCGAAAAACTCATATGCGAGCGGATCCCAAACACCTAGCGCAGTGGAAGCGGAACGCCGCCGCCGCCACCGCCGTCGGCTCCAAAAGCTTCTACTTCGCCACCCGCTTCTTCCCGCCCCACCTCGCCGATGCGGCGTACGCCGTCTACTGGTTCTGTCGCTCCACTGACGATATCGTCGACGAAAATCCCGACCTCGCCGCCGCCCGCCGCGAACTCGAATCCTGGCGCGAACAACTCCTCGCTGTTATGAACGGCCACACCGTCGAAAGCCCCGTCCTCATGCTCTTCGAACACACCCGCCGCCAATGCGGCTTCCCGGAACATTACCCCCTCGAACTCATCGAAGGCATGCGCATGGATCTCGAAAAAATCCGCTACGCCGACTTCGCCGACCTCCGCCTCTTCTGCTACCGCGTCGCCAGCGTCGTCGGTCTCATGATGTCCCACGTCATCGGCTTCCACGACGACGCCCTCGTCTACGCCGAAGACCTCGGCATCGCCATGCAGCTCACGAACATCCTCCGCGACCTCGCCGAAGACGCCGACCGCGGCCGCATCTACCTTCCCGCCGACGAACTAGCCCGGTTCAACTACTCGCCCGAAGACCTCCTAGCTCGCCGCCGAGGACCCAACTTCGACGCCCTCATGCGCTTCCAAATCGATCGCGCCCGCGGCTATTACCAACGCGCCTTCCCCGGCATCCCCCTCCTCAAACCAGAAGGCCGCTTCGCCGTCGAAATCGCCGCCAAAGTCTACCGCGACATCCTCAACCGAATTGAGAAAATGGACTACAACGTCTACGCCCAACGCGCCGTCGTCCCGCCCTGGAAAAAATACAGCATCACCGCCGGAGCCCTCCTCCGCCGCCAGTTCCAATCATGAAAACCGCCATCGAACGCGGGTCGCTTGCCACCGCCCTCGGCCTCCTCGTCCACTACCTCTGCCACTATCTCTTCGGCGTCCCCCTCCTCACCGAAATCATCGGCGAATGGATCATGGCCCGCACGCCGAATACATACAGCGTCTTCCTCCTCGAAACCATGGGCCCCTGGGCCAAACCCTTCGCCCTCACCGGCGGCCTCTTCGCCCTCGGTTTCGGCATGTCCATCGTCGCCCTCGCCCAGCGCCACAACATTGTTTTCATCGCCACCTTGTGGCTCGGTTTCGTATTCTTGTTCCACGAGACTTTCTGGTATCCAGCCGTAGCAGCGCTTGTACTCGTCGCTCCCCGCGTCGAAAAATTCTCTCCTGGGCGCCGACGCCTCCTCTCCGCTCTCATGAGCAGCACCACGCTCGCCGTCGCAGTCGAAGGGTACCTTCGCGACGCTCGCCTCGCCGCCCGTGCCGCCAAGCCATTCGACCTCTGGAAATTCCAGCCCCCCGTCGACAATTTCTACCCAGTTACCCGCAAGAACGTTACCCCCATCGGCCAGCATTACACGATGTCCAAGAATGCAGTCGACCCCCTCATCGACCCTAACACCTGGCGTCTTAAATTCACCGTTGACGGCAAAGAGATCCTGTCACTCTCCTACCTCCAACTCCTCCAAGCCAAACGCCAACAGCGCTACGTCACTCTCCGCTGCATCTCCAACACCCTGAAGTCTGACCTCATGGGTACCGCCGAATGGTCCGGCTTCCCCCTGCGTCAAATCCTCGACGGCTCCACTCTCCCCCCCACCGTCAAGGAAGTCGCCTTCATCGGCACCGACGGCCACGGCGACTCTCTCCCTCTTGACTACGCCCTCTCCGACGAAGTCTTCCTCGCGCTCGGCATGAACGGCCAATCCCTCACCCGAGCCCACGGCTTCCCCATCCGCATGCTCTGCCCCCGCTACTACGGCTTTAAAAACGTGAAGTGGATCGGCGAAATCGCCTTCGTCTCTCAACCCTACTATGGCACTTGGCCCAAAATGGGTTACTCCAAGGAAGCCAAAACCAACACCGCGTCCTTCATTGATCGCGCCGTTCCCGGATTTGTCGAGGGTGTCTCCTTTGCTGGAAGCCGCCGCATCGAAGGCGTCGAAGTCCGCCTCCTTTACAAAGACCGCAAACCCGGTGAATGGCTGCCTGCCGAACTCGACAATCCTCTCAACTATCAATGCTGGAGGCGCTGGGTATTCCGCTACACTCCCGATCCCGCGGCTACTCACGTCGAAGTACGCGCCAAGGATGGGAACGGTGCCTGGCAAGCCACCGAAGAAACCAAACTATTCCCCAGTGGCGTTGCCGGCCCCACCGTGCGCAAAATCACCGTATGACCTCTTTCTACGCGGCCATCGTCACCGCCATCGGCATCGTCCTCTTCCTCCGCAAGGCCTGGTACAACTACACCCGTCTCCCGAAGCTTCCCTACGTCATCGGCCTCGACTTCCCCTCCGTCACCGTCATCATCCCCGCCCGCAATGAAGCCGCCAACATTGCCCGCGCCATCTCCGGCTTCCCCCCCGAATCCGTTATCGTCGTTGACGACGCCTCGACTGACGAAACAGCCAAAATCGCCGCCGAAGCCGGAGCCCGTGTCCTCTCTGCTCCGCCCCTCCCGGAAGGTCACCTAGGCAAACCCAACGCCTGCATGGCCGGTGCCAACGAAGCCTCGACAGACTGGCTCCTCTTCATCGACGCCGACACCTGGTACGCCCGCGTCTTTGCCCCCTGCCTCATCGAATACGCCGAAGACCACGAACTCCAAATGGTCAGCGTCTTTCTCCATCAGCACTGCGAAACCCTCGCCGAAAAAGTCCTCCTCCCCTACGCCTTCGCTCTCTACTTCACCGGCGTCAACGCCAGCGCCGTCAACCACCGCCGCCCCACCCAGTGGCTCGCCAACGGCCAATGCCTCTTAGTAAAACGCGAAGCCTATCAACGCCTAGGCGGCCACGCCGCCGTCGCCCAATCCGTCATTGAAGATGTAGCCCTAGCCAAACTCGCCGCCGAAAAGGGCATAGCCACCCGCGTCACCCGCGCCGAACACATGGGCAACGTCCGCATGTACGACGGCTTCCAAGCCATCTGGCGAGGCTTTCAAAAGAACTCGTTCCGCTTCCTCCAAATCAACCCCTTCACCGGCCTCCAAGTTGTCATGGCGTCCACCCTCCTCGCCAGTTGGCTCCCCGTCATCCTCTGGCTCATCAACGACCATCTCTACCGCCAAGCCGCCCTTTTCGCCATCATCCCCTCGGTCATCCTCTTCCCCTGGTATCGAAGTGCCGCCACCCTCCTAGCCCCCCTAGCCATCTATGGTTTCCAAGCCATCGCCATCAATGGAATGATCACCACCCTCACTGGCCGCAAGGCCATCTGGAAGGGCAGGGAAGTGTGAAGCAATATCCCACCCCCTGGCGGCAAGTCTTCGCCTTAACCCCTCATATCTGGCAAAAAACCCGCTATTCCGTCAAAACATTCACCGAGCAATCCCTCCCTTGCCTGGAGCCCATCCCCCAAATCGAAGGTCTCGAAAACCTCCCCCCCAGCCCCGCGTTCGTCCTAGCGCCAAACCACTACCAACGCCCCGGCCTCTGGATCCTCCACCCCTGCAGCGTCATAACAGTAGCTCTGCAACGTCACTACAACCTCCCCGACCCGCCGATCCGTTGGGTCGTCACCGCCAACTGGCCCCCCCTGAAAATCGGCCCCTGGGAGCTCCCCTCCCCCGGCGACTGGCTCCTCCCCAGAGTCGCCCATGCCCTGCACTGCTACCCCGTCTCCTTCGCCGGCACCAACCCCGCCCTCACCGCCCGCACCTACCGAACCCTCTTGAAGGACGCGAAAACCCTCGACCGTCCCCTCGGAATCTTCCCCGAAGGAGTAGCCGGCACGGCCTTTCAAATGGCCCCGCCCCTCCCCCGAGTCGAGCGCCTCTTCGTCACCCTAGCTAAACTCGGCCTCCCTGTCGTCCCCTGCGGAATGCACGAAACCGACCGTCTAGTCGTCCGCTTCGGCCCCGCCATTTCTCCCGCCGAGCTTCAATCCGCTCCCAACGCCGCCGACCTGATCATGGCCCGCATCCGCACTCTCCGGCTAACCACAGAAGCAAGGGATCATTAACAGAACGCCCATGACCAACGTCGTAAAATATTCCATCAGACTAGGCGAATGGTTAGCCCTTGTAGCTTGACCAGTTTCCGTGAACACCTGGAATAGCAATACCGGGAACTGAACTAATTGCATACCCGCTCCCGAACCGGCCTTAACGGTCGCGGCCCGGTTACGGCTTCGGTACGCAGTTCACGCACGAATTTTCGACCTGGGGTTTATCTCCGTCCGCTCGTGCGGTATTCGCCCTTGCAAGCCCTCGTCTCCAGCCGCGCTTCAGCCGGAAGGCGGGATTGGATTTCTCTCAAGACATTCGCGGCCAAGGCCATCATCGCTTCCAATTCGCCCTCTTCCACCACATAAAGTTCACCTGGATAGCGCAACTTCCAGGCATAGTCCGTCAGGGCATGCGCGTCCGACGCCGTCTCCTCGAGCGCTGGATCAATCCGATAGCAAGGTTCCCCCAGTTCCTTCAAATTGTGGGTCTTTCGGAACGGCTGGTTGTGCCATGTCAGGAACGCCTTCAAACTCTTCTCCGCGGATTGCTGGCAATGGTAAAGCGCAGTCCCTTCCAGGCCCGCATTCGCCAGTACCCGGGCGGATTCCAGATCATCAAAGGCTTTTGCAAGCCAAGCGCGGGTCTCACGAGCAAGGAGTTCATTCGGATTCATAAAGAACCCGGCCTTCGCGGACAACGGTCGCCGGTAGTGAGGCCTTTACCCACGCCGCCCTCTGTTCGAAATCCGTTTGTCTCCAGGGCACCACATCCGCCGCGGTGGAAATGCCGCGAAGCGCCGGCCGCGAAGCTCCCGGCCGGAATTTCTCCGGCGGGGTATCGTCAGGCATGACCACGCAGAAATCCAGATCGCTATCGGGTCCGTCATCGCCGCGCGCCACCGAGCCAAACAGATAGATCTTCACGGGTTGGTAAAACTCTACCAGCCGCCGCGCAATTTCCTGGATCGCTTCCTCTTGACCCATCGGGTGCTCCTCATATGCTTTCCGGCTTGACCGTGAACTGTCAGAACTTCTTTAGCGGTTAGCGCGGGTCCCGGTCCAACCTGGAATTCCTCCGGAATACGTCGCTTGTTTCCGTGAACACCCAGGATAGCAATAGCGGGAACGGCCTCTCCGATACAAGCCTCAGACCTCCTGATGTCGCCCAGTGAATTGCGGGGGTTGAGGAAAACGGAATGAGGCGAAAATCTAGTTGAAGGCCGAGTTGGAGAAGCGGTAAAAAAGAGAAGGATGCCGCAACTGCAACTGCCGATATTCCCCGCCGGTGCTACGGAGATCAATAGCCGGATCGTGGTGCGGAAGAAGGCGCGCACGGTATGGTACATCCACGGGCACCTCCCGGTGTTCCATCACGACGAAGCGGACGTGCGGAGTTTCCGGATGTTCGCGAGCCAGATGATCGACGGCGGAACGGTGAAACCGAAGGAGATTGTGAAAACGTTTGGGGTGCCGATGATCACGGTGAAGCGGTCTGTGACGCTGTACCGGGAGCGGGGAGCGAAGCGGTTTTTACAAGGCGAAACAGCGGCATAGTTCGGCGTCGGTGCTGAAAGGGGGAGTGATCGGGCGAAGCGTGCCGCAAATGGCCCAGGAGTTGGGGGTGCTGGCGAACACGCTGCACAAGGCGATCAGCGCCGGCCCGCCCTATCATGGCCCAACCCGATCCCACACACTGGTCCCATGGAACTCCTACTCCCTGCAACAGACCGCCCGCGAAGCTCCTTCAGCGAGATTCTCCTCTGCGCCGAGCACCCCTTCCACGCCGCCCTCTTCACCAACTATGACGGCACGCTCACCCTCTCCGTCTGCTCCCGCTCGCCTGCATGACGCTCCGCCCCGACCGCGGAAACGCCCCCACCGATCACATCACAGGCGACGATCTCGGCGAACACTTCACCGGAATGCACTTTGAAGCCGCCCGCCCCGCTCCCCGCGGATTACTCAATCGATCCTGGTTGATGGCATCTCACGACGGTTCGCCCGGTGACGCCCTCATCCATCGCGCGAGCGCCTCGCTCAACTGTTCATGGCTGATCGGCTTGGTGACGTAATCGTCCATCCCGGCGGCGAGGCATTCCGCGCGGTCGCTCAGCGCCGCCAAGGCGGTCACCGCAATGATCGGGGTGCGCGTTCGGCCCGACTCGTTTGACCGGATTTGACGGGTCGCGCCGAAGCCGTCCAGCCGAGGCATATGACAGTCCATCAGAATCAGATCGAACCTGTTAAGTTTTGCCGCTTCCACCGCCTCCAATCCATCTTCGGCAACGGTTACCCGGCACGCCCATTTTTCCAGCAGCCGCTTGGCCACCTTCCGGTTGACCGCATTGTCCTCAACCAACAATACGTGAGCGCCGCTAAAGTCCGGCGAGCTGATACCGAGCGGCTGGCCGCGCCTTGCTGACGCCCGCGGGGCACCTGGGGTGACAGCTCGCCGCAAGGCGTTCTGAAGATCGTGCAATCGCACGGGCTTGCGAAGCGTCTCAGCGCTCGCCGGTTCCGACGACGTTATCAGCAATATCGTCGGCAAATCGCCGAATTCCGCCGTGAGGGCCCCTTGATTCACAATGGCGACATCATAGGGCGGCTCGGAACAGGGCCTCGCGCCAAGAGCCAATAAATGATTGGTCAGACTCTCTCGCGTCGTTTCGAAGCCCGCCGCCAATCGCACCCGCAAGCCGCTCAGGGCCGGATCGAAGTCGACATCCTCATGTGGTTTCGCCTCCGCCGCAACCGTGAAAGTAAAGGTCGATCCGTTCCCGATTTCGCTTACAACGCCAATCATGCCGCCCATTTGTTCCGCCAGCAGTCTGGAAATGGCCAGTCCTAATCCGGTCCCCCCATAACGGCGCGTGGTGGAAGTATCAGCTTGCGTGAACGGTTCAAATACCCGGTCAATCGCTTCGGACTCGATGCCAGCTCCGGTATCGTGGACTTCAAAATGCAAGCCTTCCTCCCACCGCCGGACGCGGACCACCACTTCTCCCCGCTCCGTGAACTTCACCGCGTTCCCCAGCAGATTCAGGAGTATCTGCCGAATTCGCGACGGATCTCCCACCGCCGCCCACGGCAGGCCCGGCGCGAAAAGGCAGTTCAGTTCCAGACCCTTCTGATGCGCCGCCCCGGCCAGCACCAGCAACGCTTCTTCAACCACGACCCGAGGCTCGAACACGATCGACTCGATCTCCATCCGCCCCGCCTCTATCTTCGAAAAGTCGAGAATATCGTTGATCAACGTCAGCAGCGCCGCCGCCGACGCCTTGGCCGTTTCGGCCAGATCATACTGCTCCGCCGTTAACTCGGTCTCCAACAGCGCTTCCGTCATGCCGATAACCCCGTTCATCGGCGTCCGGATCTCATGGCTCATCGCCGCCAGGAACTGGCTCTTGGCGAGGCTGGCTTCCTCGGCCCGCGCCGTTCGATCCCTGACCTTTGCGTCCAGCCCGTCCATCACAGTTTGCAGCTCTTCATGCGAGGCCCGCAGACGCTCCGATAGCCCCGTGAACTCGCTGTCAAGTGTGGCCAGTTCGGCCGGCTCGTCCTCCCTGGCTTTTCTCTGACCCGCTTGCCGCCCGGACGCGAGACCCTGCTGGACGATCCGCTTCACCAGTTCTCCCACCGGGTCCGTCACCCGCTTGGCCACCAGATGCGCCAGTACCCACGCGCCCACCACCCCGAAAATCAGCCAGCCCGCCGACGTCGCGTAATACGCCCGAACCTCGCGCTCGATGCTGACGCGCGGCCGCCATACAATAACCACCCATGCGAGTTTAACCAGTTTTGCCCGCGTTCCCACGTTTGCTGCATTCTCTCCGAACGAAAAGATCCGGCCCGCTTCCCCGGCTGCCGCGCTCGTCAGCTCGGTTCCAGCCAGCGAGTCCAATAACGCATGTCCCGAATTCGGGCTGGCGTAGACCACACGGTTTTGCCGGTCTAAAATCACCAGCCGACCGTCATCCATTCCCGATATGTTGCCGGAAGACTTTTCCAGCGAGTTCAGGTTGAGCGATCCTTCCACAATCCCCAGAAATTCCCGTCGTTCATTCCGCACCGCCGCGCTGATGGCGATGATCGGATCTGTCCCCATCGAACGTCCCCGGAACGCATCGGAGACATAGGTGTCGCTTGTCTTTCGCGCTTCGACAAAATAGGCCCGGTCGCTGACGTTGCGACCAAACGACAGCGCGTCGCGGCCATCCGAGGTCACCCTTGGTTGCGTCGCAATCACTTCGCCGCCGGCGTTAGTTCCCAATAGAGTCCGGAAACTGGGATAGCTCGCGTGCGCGCGAGCGAGCGCCCCCTGTAGAGCCGGGCCGGAGAATGCGCCGGCTCCTTCGCTGTTTCTTGCCAGCACCTCGATCGCTCTCACATGTTTTTCCAGGTACGCCTCCACCGTATCTCCCGCGCCGCGGGCGGCCTCTTCCAGTTGTCGGCCGGCGGTTTCGCTCACTCGCCGCCCGAATGTCTGCCCTGCATGAAAATTCATGAATAGGATCGGCAACACCGCCATGGACGCCATCGCCTCAGCGAGCTGAACCTGAAAGGGAATCCGTCCGACGCGCGCCGGATCCGGCCCGCTCAGCAATCGACGTATAGGCCGGAATTGCAACAGAAGGCTCGCGACCAGAATGTTGATGACGCCATTGATCAGATTCTTCCCGGCGAGGAATGCGATTTGTTCCCAACCCGTGCCGCGGACCGTATACAAGTACGGCCCCATCACCGCCGCGCCGGCAAAAACCCAATAAGCCGCAACCGCCACCAGCGGCGACACTCCTCGCCGCACCAGACGATGTACCGCCAGTGCCTCGCCGCAACTCACCAGGAAATACATCGGATGGCCGAACACCGCGATCGTCCTCGAAGTCGAAATGGCCGCGGCAATAACCGCTGTTCCCCGTCCCTCAGCCAGCACTAGCAGCAGGTAGAAAATGCCGCCGAATTGAAACTCGGCCTGGCCCAGTAAGCTGTATGGCCAATAGTTCACCACAAGGCCGGCCAAGCCCAATCCAAGCGCCAAAAAGCATCGCCGCGGTCCAATCGATTTCACGCGGGATAGAAACGAAGTAATCAAAGGCTCCCCTCTTACGGTGTCGCGTCCACAAAGCCCATCCGGGATATGAAACTGTCCGATATCGACGACATCGGGGGACAGCACCGCGAATCTCGCCGCGCGTCGATTGACAGCTTATCATTTCCCCTTCCCCTTCGCGCACCTCAACCCAATGTTCGGGCTCCGCTCACCCGAACGAGCCCAACTCCGGTGCGCGCACGTCAGAAAATCCGGCTTGTCAAACCACGATCCCCCCCGCAATACCCGATAAATCCCCTTCAGCGCCGCTGCGGATCCAAGTCAAACACCGAGAACTGCGCCGGCAGGAATCCTGTCGCCCCCGCCCCCGCCGCGCCCTTCTCCAAGTTAAACAAAAGGTAAGTCGGGAACGTATCGGTCTCTCGACGCCGTGACTCCAACTCAGCCCCCACCACCGATTCCAAATCAACCCCTTCACCGGCCTCCAAGTCGTCATGGCGTCCTCCCTCCTTGCCAGTTGGCTCCCCGTCGTCCTCTGGCTCATCAACGACCATCTCTACCGTCAAGCCGCCTTCTTCTCGATCATCCCCTCGCTGATTCTCTTCCCCTGGTACCGAACCGCCGCCACGCTCCTCGCCCCCCTCGCCATCTACGGCTTCCAAGCCATCGCCATCAATGGCAGGATCACCACCCTCACCGGCCGCAAGGCCATCTGGAAGGGCAGGGAAGTGGGAAGCACTATCCCACCCCTTGGCGGCAAGTCTTCGCCTTAACCCCTCATATCTGGCAAAAAAAACCGCTATTCCGTCAAAACATTCACCGAACAATTCCTCCCCTCCAGCCCCGCGTTCGTCCTGGCGCCGAATCATTACGAGCGCCCCGGCCTCTGGATCCTCCACCCCTGCGGCGTGATAGCGGTAGCACTGGAGCGACACTACAATCTCCCCGATCCCCCCATCTGCTGGGTAATCACCGCCAACTGGCCCTCCGCAAAAATCGGTCCCTGGACGCTCCACTCCCCCGGCGACTGGCTGCTGCCGAAGGGTAGCCCACGCCCTGTCTTGTTACCCCGTGTCCTTCGCTGGAACCAACCCCGCCCTCACCGCCCGCACCGATCAAGCCCTCTTAACGGACGAGAAAACCCTCGACCGTCCTCGCGGAATCTTCCCCGAAGGAGTAGCCGGCACGGCCTTTCAAATGGCCCCGCCCCTCCCCGGAGTCGAGCGACTCTTCGTCACCCTAGCAAAGCTCGGCCTCCCCGTCGTCCCCAAACGCCGCCGACCTAATGATGGCCCGCATTCAACTGACGTGAGCTTCGGCTAAACTCAAAAGCGAAGGATTCTTAAGAACGCCCATGACCAATGTCGTAAGAAATTCCATCAGGATCCCGGTCGCCATCCAACGGCTCGCTGGCATTGCCACTGGTGATCTAGTCGAGATCAAGGCCACGCGCGGTCGGATTACCATCGTGACCAGAACCGAGCCTTTGTCAAAAGACGACTATACACCTAGCCAGCGCAAAGCCATCAAGGAGCAACTGGCGAAGGCTGCCGAAGGCCCTTTTCATGGACCCTTTAGCAGCGGCACCGAAATAAACACCTACCTTAAGAAATTCAAGCGCGAGCAATCGCACAAATCAAAAACTACTTGATGACGGTCACCCTTTAATAAACGGTGCTTGCGGCTTGGGCAGAAGCGCCTGTACCCGTTCAGAAGGCGTTCATCAAGCAACTTAACTACTTGGTGCGGAACTTAAATCACCCCTCATTGCACGCGAAGAAGTACGACGAGACAACGAGCTTTTGGCAAGCCCGCGTCAACGACGATTGGCGGTTTTATTTCAAAATCGCAGGCGACGAGTACCGAATCCTTAAGCTGATTCCCCATCCCAAATAGATCTCTTGCCACCTGCCTCACCCCACCTCTGGCAAAAAAAAACCGCTACTCCGTCCGAACCTTCACGGAACAATCCCTCCCCTGCCTCCAGCCCGACCCTCAAATTGAAGGCCTCGAAAACCTCCCCTCCAGCCCCGCGTTCGTCCCGGCGCCGAATCATTACGAGCGCCCTCCACCCCTGCAGCGCGATCACGGTAGCCCTGGAGCGACACTACAATCTCCCCGATCCCCCCATCCGCTGGGTAGTCACCGCCAACTGGCCGGCCGCAAAAATCGGTCCCTGCAAGCTCCCCTCCCCCGGCGACTGGCTGCTGCCGAAGGGTAGCCCACGCCCTGTCTTGTTACCCCGTGTCCTTCGCTGGAACCAACCCCGCCCTCACCGCCCGCAGCTACCGAAGCCTCCTCAAGGACGCGAAAACCCTCGACCGTCCTCGCGGCATCTTCCCCGAAGGGGTCGCCGGCCCGGCCGCAAAAATGGCCCCGCCCCTCCCCGGAGTCGAGCGCCTCTTCGTCACCCTAGCCAAACTCGGCCTCCCCGTCATCCCCAAACGCCTACGACCTAATGATGGCCGCATCCAACTGACGCGAGCTTCGGCTAAACTAAAAAGCAAAGGATCCTTCAATGGCCATCACCTTCACCGTACCGCCGGAAATAGAAGACCGCCTTCTTGCCAAAGTCCAAGACTCGGGTCTAAGTGTCGATGAGTTCTTGAGCAACCTGGTTGCCCGGGCGACCCTCCTGCCCGTTCCTGAGTCTCCCGGCGCCCTAAAAGCAGAGGCTTTCTTGCAATGGGCCAAGAACCATCGTCCAACGCCGTTGCTCTCCGACGAAGCGATTAGCAGGGTGGCACAATATTCGGGCCGTGAATAAGTGTCCATCTTAGTGGATACCAACCTCTTGCTTCGAGCGGCCCAGCCAGAACATCCCATGCACCTGCCTGCGGTACAAGCTATCGCTACGCTAATGAAGCGGCAAGTGACATTGGTCGTCTCGATTCAAAACATAGCTGAATTCTGGAACTCGGCTACGCGTCCGGCCCGCAACAACGGGCTTGGTTTCTCAATCGAGGAAGCGCAGGTTGAACTCGCCAAGTTAGAAGGTTTTTTCGAGGTCGTCCATGAAACTCTCGCCTCATACTTTATCTGGAAATCACTCCTGAGCGCCTATAGGGTAAGCGGCGTCCAGGTTCACGATGCTCGGCTGGTTGCAGTGATGAAGGACCACGGCATTCGCCAAATTCTGACCTTCAATACCGCTGATTTTCAGCGCTACTCCGCCGTAGTCCCCGTCCATCCTGACACCTTGGCCTGACACAGGGGTCCGAACCTACATATCCATATGCGGCATCGGCGGCACAATCCCGTGCAACCGAGCATAAACACGCAACGCCCCCCATGATACGTCGTATAGTCCGTAATTGCCCCAATAATCGCCATCCGCGGCATCCCCCCATCTCCCCCGCCGAACTCCAATCCGCCCCCAACGCCGCGGACCTAGTCACGGCCCGCATCCGCACTCTCATTGCCTAAACTCGGATGCGAGGAATCATGAAGAGAACGCCCCTGACCAAATCCAGCGCCGACAGTGCTACTGGCGATCGACTTGAGATCAAGACCACGCGAAACGACGAGTACACGGCAAGCCAGCGCAAACCCATCAATTGCGCTTCGAACCCGCGCGACCCGGAAATGACGAGGAGAGCTCTCCATGTGCTGATCAGCCCTCATCATCCAACTCATCGCAATACACACCCACCTGATCATCGCCCGCCTCTTCGTAACCGCTAGCCCTTCCACGGATCCAAAATCGAAATCGGAAGATTGACAAAATCCTTCACGTTTCGTGTCGCCAGAACAA
This sequence comes from Acidobacteriota bacterium, assembly GCA_025354525.1. Lineage (GTDB taxonomy): Bacteria > Acidobacteriota > Terriglobia > Bryobacterales > Bryobacteraceae. The sequence goes on along the minus strand of JANXMS010000196.1, from coordinate 4,785 downwards.
GCCCATGCTCCACCGCCGTCGCCGCGATCAACCCATCCACGGTCGCCAAGGGCCGTCCCACACGATGCGCCTCCCCCGCCAAAATCGCCCAGCGATCTGCGATCCTTTTCGTAATCGGAAGAATTCGGTCTCCGAGGGTGAGCACAACCTCTTCTTGCCATTCGGCAAGCATCGCCTTACGCCGCCCCAAGGGCAAAACTTCTATACCTCTTCGAATCTCGCCCAATGTCAATACGCTCACATAAACCCGCTGCTCAGGAATCGATTTTACCCACCGATCCACCCTAGGATCAGCCGCTCCCGCCCGAGCAAACTCCGAAAGAGCGTTCGTGTCGAAAAGGTAATCGGGCAGAAAGAATCCCTATAAATCCAATGCCCGCGGATAGTCGAGCTGTCGCTCACAATTCAGCTCGGAACCTGCAAAAGGAGCCGCCGTTAATAGCTCATAGAGCCCCTTACGCCGCGGACCTGCACCAGCCGACCCAGCCGACGCTTTTTCACTCAATGACGCAATCGCCTGCGAAACAACCTCCTCAACCGAGCTAAAATTTCCACGTTCGATCTCCGCCAAAACCAATCGCTCCGTTGCTTCGTTCAGTTCGACCGTCATCCTTTGACCGTACCTGAAAATACAGTCCATGGCAAATAGAGCAGCCGCCACACCCTACATCTCCATATACGGCATCGGCGGCACAATCCCATGCAACCGAGCATAGACACTCAACGCCCCCCCCCCGATGATGCGCCGATGATGCGCCGTATGGTCCGTAATCGCCCCCGGGCGACAGCAACTCCATTAACTCCGAGTCCGATTCAGCCCCCAAGCGTCGCCGCCGCGGCAGCGTTTTCAAGCCACGCCCGCTCCACCGCCAGCCAATCGAATCCGTTCGTCCTTGCTATCATTGCGTCGAAACCTTGGTCGAACCCTTCCGCCCGAAGCCCCTCCACGAACCAATCTAAAGTTTGCGCCACGAGGGCCACCCTCTGCGCCGCAGTCACCACGGCACACCGCTTCCTTTGGCTGATGATCTACAATTACGGTACAAGCTATGTCGATGACCGTGCATGTAATTCCGAAGGATAAGCAGTGGGCAGTGAAGCGCGAAGGCGGTAGTTCAGCTCGCGTGTTCTCAACGCAAAAAGAGGCCATCAAGATCGCCAGAGTCATCGCACGGGAGGAACTCCCTGGCCAGCTCGTAGTTCACGGCCTCGACGGGCGGATCAAGGAATACAACACGTATGGTATTACCCCGATCAAAGACCCGCCCGGTAAAAAATCCGCCAAGATCGAAAAGGCAATAGGAAAAATCACCCGCGACCGGCTAAATGCAGACCCAATTCCGTCGCGTGGCTAAATACACCGATCATGTTTTCGTAAATTGCCCCTTCGACGCGGATTACAAGCCCATGTTCGATGCAATCGTGTTTGCGGTCACCGACCTAGGCTTGGTGGCACGCTCCGCGCGAGAAGAAGACGACGGAGGCGAATCGCGGCTCGTAAAAATTCAACGCATCATCGAGCAGTGCAAGTACGGCGTCCACGACATTTCGGCTGTCGAACTCGACAGCGCAAATAACCTCCCCCGCTTCAATATGCCCTTGGAACTCGGCTTGTTTTTAGGATGCAAGCGGTACGGAAACGATGATCAGCGGAACAAGGTCTCGCTAATCTTCGACGCCGTCCCATTCCGCTATCAAAAGTTCATCTCCGACATAGCTGGCCAGGACATCCACTCCCACGACCGTGATCTCAAAACTGCCATAAGCGAGCTGCGAACTTGGCTCGCCACAGCCTCGAACCCTAGTGGGCTGCCAGGTGGCAAAGACATCTTCGACCGGTACGTACGATTTCAGGCGGACCTCCCCGCACTGTGTAAAGAACTGAAGTTGGAACCGGCGGAGGTCACCTTTAAAGACCTCCGCCAAGTCATCGTAGCTTGGCTCAAAGAGCATCGCTAGAAATACGGAATTAGCGACGCTCGCCTGCCACCCCCTACATCTCCATATACGGCATCGGCGGCACAATCCCATGCAACCGAGCATAGACACTCAACGCCCCCCGATGATGCGCCGTATGGTCCGTAATCGCCCCAATAATCGCCATCCGCGGCATTCCACCCATAATCGGCCCCGGCGGCAGTAACTCCAACAACTCGGCATCGGACTTACTCCCCAGCGTCGCCGAAGCCTCCGCCACGGCCTTCTCAAACCACTCCCGCGCCGCCGTCAACGAATCGTATCCATTCGTCTCCTTCGCCGCAGCCTCAAAATCCATGTCGAACCCCTCCGCCCGGAACGCCCCCTCCACAAACCAATCCAAGGTTTGCGCCACGTGCGCCACCATCTGCGCCGCGGTCATCATCCCCACCGCCGGCGCAAATCCAGAAAGCGACTCCGGCAGGTTCCGGGTCGATCGATTGAAATACTCCTGGCCGGCGGCCAACTCGCCTACGGCCTGTTGAGCAAGAGACATAGCAAAGTAACTCCTAGGCTGCCATCTTCGCCCAATGTTCGCCCCGAGTCAAGCAAAATCCGCGCTGTGATATTCTCTCCGTGCATGACCAGCTCCGCCACCACCGTCGAACAATATCTCGCCGAACTTCCCCCTGATCGCCGCGAAGCCATCGCCGCCGTCCGCGCCGTCATCCTCGCCAACCTCGACCCCGCTTACCAGGAAAACATGGCCTACGGCATGATCGGCTACAGCGTCCCGCACACCATCTACCCCGCCGGCTACCACTGCAATCCCAAAGACCCCCTCCCCTTCGCCGGCCTCGCCTCCCAGAAAAACAACATGACGGTTTATCTGATGTCCCTCTACCTCCAGGTCGACGGCAGTGATACCGCTTGGTTCGAATCCGAATGGGCCAAGTCCGGCAAGAAACTCGACAAAGGAAAATCCTGCATCCGCTTCAAAAAGCTCACCGACCTCGATCTCAACGTCCTCGGACAAGCCATCAAACGCGTCTCCGCCAAACAATACATCCAATACTACGAAGCTCGCCTCGCAACCGCCCAAAAGCCCAAACAATAACCTCCGGTTGACGCCGTCTGCTCGCTCCACTCGCCGCTGAAGCTCCGGCACCGCCGGGCCCCCGGCGTCTCGCCCTCATCCTCGAACACCGCGTCTGGCCCCCCCCTTCATGATGCCTGATCAGAACGACGCCCATGCGGTTAAAAGCGACCGCAATCCCGTCAAGCCTCATGAGTAAACCGGGCCATGACAGCGCCGCGCGGCGCGTCCTCGACCCCGTCAGACCAACCTCGGTGACCTCCCAGCTGATCGCCTCGAAGTGACCCAGCTAGCCGTCCGATCATCGGCTCAACGGGCGAACTGAACAACGCCACCTCCTTTAAATGCAGATCATAAGCACGCCCCCCGGTGCTTCGGCTCGACTGAAACCCGCGGGGTATCGGGTTGAGGTAACGACGGCCTGCGGGCTTCCCGGCTCTGTGAATTCTGCGGGTCAACCGTCTCGAAATCAAGTCGAGCGGCGCTCCGACGGACTAGCCAAACAGCCATGAGCCCGCTTTGCGGTCGAATCGTTTGGTCTCGGCTCTTGTCTCCGACGCCAAGCAGGCCGACAGAGATCGGGCCGATAGACCCCGCTGCCTCGAAATCCTCGCCCGCGGGGCGGAACCATCCCGTTAAGGCCAGCGGCAATCCTCATGATCACGCTGAGCAAAGTTGGTCCCGAACGGCCGCCGCGCCCGGACCACAAACAGCAGCGTGATCACGGCAACAGTAACCCACACGGCCAAGTGCGGAATCCGCATCCATCCCTACCAACCCCTAATATAGGCGTTGGCGTAGTCCCATGGAATCCTTCCCGACCATAGCGTGTAAACAATAGCGAGGAAGACACTGGCGCTCGCGTGGTACAGCACCATCGGCCAAAGGCCGATCGCGGCGGGCCACGGCGATAGCCAAGCCAAATACTGAACGCCGAAACCCGGTGCCGCGGTCAGCACAAGAAACAACGTGGTGCCCCATCGGTGAAAGAGAGGGACCGGGTAGGGTCGTAGCCGGTACCAGACCGCCACCGCCACGATGGACGCCACCATCCTCCACTTCATAGCGAAGTGAGCGCCATACGGGTGCGGCAGGTCGAGCGCCTTGTGGAGATAGGAAAGCCCCCACCGCGTAGTCAACGACGTTCTTAATCATTGCCCTTGCCACGTGCGGATAAGGAAGTGCTGGCACCAGCGCCGGAACCGCCGCGCCGACGATAGGTAGGCAGCATCAGCAGTATCGCGGGCACCAGATCCACAGGGATAATCTTTACCTCCATCGCAACGCCCAGCAGCAGACCGCAGCCAACCAAGTTCCGCCGACTCTCCATCACGAACGCCGACGCGACGATAAAAAAGAGCATGATCGGGTCGGTGTTGGCATGAAATCCGGAGACGAAAATCGCCATCGGGCTAGCCGCCAGGACACAGAGCAATGGGGCGCCGATGGGCCAAATACCACCCGGGCGGCCAGCTATAAACGCGCGAGCGTGCCCAAATCGGCGAGCGACGAAGTGCCCCTCAGCCAAACACCCATCCGGATTCCCGTCCGCTCCTCCAGCCACCTCCACACGCTGAGCACCGCGATGATCATCGGAGGATGATTGAAAAGCTGCTCATGCGCCACCTTGCCGTCCTCATAGATCGGGACGATAGCAAGTCTTGCCTTAACAGAGGGCAAATCCGCGACGTCTGAAGAGATCCGGAGCAATGTCGGGAGAGAGGAAGGGGGATAGAGCCTCGGCGAGATCGACGACAAGCGAATGCATTGAC
>JANXMS010000190.1 GCA_025354525.1 Acidobacteriota bacterium | reverse complement strand
AGAATAATCCAGCGCATGGCCTTTAGAATAAGGCATAGACGCGATGAAGACGAATGCGGTGCGGATCCTGGATACTTTGGGCATCTCTTATGAGTTGCGGAGCTATGCTGTCGACGAAGAACACTTGGATGCTGGCGCGGAAGGCGTCTTCAACCCTTCTTCTGCCAAGCATCGGGAGTTTGGGCGAAGGCTGCGGCGGTGAGGAGAAGAATAATCCAGCGCATGGCCTTTAGAATAAGGCATAGACGCGATGAAGACGAATGCGGTGCGGATCCTGGATACTTTGGGCATCTCTTATGAGTTGCGGAGCTATGCTGTCGACGAAGAACACTTGGATGCGGTGACGGTGGCGGAGAAGGTCGGCTTGCCGGCGGAGCAGGTATTTAAGACGCTGCTCGCGCGAGGCGATCGGGAGGGGCTCTGCTTCGCGGTGATCCCGGGGAATATGGAGTTGGACTTGAAGGCCTTGGCGAAAGTAAGCGGCGATCGGAAGGTGGAACTGGTGTCGTTGAAAGAGGTACAGCCGCTGACGGGGTATGTGAGGGGCGGGGTGACGGCGATGGGCGCGAGGAAGGATTTCCCGGTGTATTTGGATGAGACGGCCGAGTTGTGGGAGGTGATTTCGGTGTCGGCCGGGGTGAGGGGGACGCAGATTCTGCTGCATCCGGAGGCGTATGGGCGGGCTACGGGAGCGCAGGTGGCAGAGATCGGCCGGTTCCCGGCTTGAGGGCGAGGCCCTGGCCGGTGGGGAGGGCGAGGATTTTTAGGTCGAGGCTGGCGGCGACTTCGTCGAGCGCGGCGGTGTTGGCTTGGTGGCCGTAGTAGACGTAGTCGTCAAAAAGGATGATGCCGCCCGGCGAGAGCAGCGGCCAGAAGTGGGCAAAGGCCTCGCGTTCGGGTAGGGCGCAGTTCATATCGATATGGACGAAGGCGATTTCGGTTGAGTCGATAGACGGGAGGATTTCGGGCACCGTCCCGGGGACGATGCGAGCTTGGGGCCATTCGGCGAAGTTGGCGTGGACGCGGGCAAGGTCGGTGACGTAGGCTCCGGAGGCGAGCGATTGGCGGGCGAGGTTGGGTCGGCCGACGGCGTTTTCGGCGGGAGAGTACTGGTTGAAGGCCGGTCCGGCGAAGGTATCGATGAGGAAGAAGCGGCGTTGGGGCTGGTTCCAAGCGAGGGCATGGAGGATGGCGGAGCTGACGAAGCCGGCGTTGACGCCGCATTCGACGAAGTCGCCGGGGATGGCAAGAGCTTGGCGGGCGGCCCAGAGGGCGACGTGGACGCGCCAGTGGATTTGCGGGTCGTGGCCGTGGCTGGCGGAGACGCCGCGGGCGTAGGCGGCTTGGAAGGCGGGGTCGGCGAGGAAGTGGGGATGGTGGAGCGAGTGGAGGCCGTCGTGGGAGTAATGGGAGCGGGTATTGATGAGGCGGTAGCCGAGGTGGGCGAGTCCGTTTTGGGCGAGTTGCTTCCAGGGCATGTCTCAATCGTAAACGCCATCGACGAATTGGGCGTCGTCTAAATACTGGAGGTAGAGCTCGGTGACTTGGATGGCGACGCGGGGCTAGGCCGTCTTGGCCGAGCATTCGCCTGTGGTGCGCCGGGGTTCGGCGGGGGCGGCCTCAATCGTAAACGCCATCGACGAATTGGGCGTCGTCTAAATAGTGGCGGTAGAGCTCGGTGACTTGGATGGCGACGCGGGGCTAGGCCGTCTCGGCTTGGCATTCGCCTGTTGTGCGCCGGGGCTGGTGGGGGCGGCCTCAATCGTAAACGCCATCGACGAACCACGCATCGCCTAAATGTTGGCGGTAGATGCGGTAGAGCCCCGCACCTTGAATGGCGACGTCCCATTCGTCGCGGGCCCAGGCCGTCTCGGCCCACCATTCGCCGGTCGTCCGCCAAGGCCCGGCGGCGGCGACGACGGGGCCTTCGCAGCCGGAAGATTGGAGATGTTCGGGGCGGGATTGGTGGAGTCGAACCCGTGCGGGGAAGGCGGGGCGGAATAGGCGTAGAGCGAGTTGAAGCTGCGGGGCGGCGGCGACCGCGGTGGCGGTACCGGCGGCGAATAAGCTGCGTTGGCGGAGCCGCCAGGCGTCGGGGCGGTAGGTGTTCAACAGTTCGGGGGAGCCGACCGTTCCCTGTCCTGTCAGGGCAGCTAGGCGGGAGAGCAGCGTTTGGAGACGCTCGGGCTCGGGCGCGTTGGGGGTGAACATGCCCTGCTGAACGGCCAAGGGCGGGGTGGGGCGAAGCTCCAGACGGACGCCGACAACCGGGCTGGGGGGGCGGTTGGCTTCGAGGTTGAGCTGGAGTTGCTTCAGCATCGTCCGGGGGTCCTGGACGGGGCAAGGGAAGCCGATCAGCCGCTCGCTGACCTCCCAGCGCTCCATCTCCAGTTGCAGGCCGATTTCGCGGACCGCGTTGCCGGCGGCGAGGACGCGTTTGGTGAGGTCGTGGAGGAGGCTTGAGACGACGAACAGCAGCGGTTCGAGGTTGCTGACGGGGGCTTCGAGTTCGCGGACGGCGATGTACTGTTCGACGGGGCGGGCCAGTTGCAGGGGGCGGTGGCCGCGGCCATCGACCAGCGCCTGGAGGCGGCCGCCTTCCTCGCCGAGGCGTTCGAGGACGCCGAGCGGCGGAAGGGCGAGGAAATCGGCGATGGTTTCGATGCCCCAGCGGGTGAGGGTTTCAAGGAGATCGGGTTCGGCGGGGAGGATCGAGATGGGCAGCGGGCCGAGGATTTCGCCCTCTTGGCCGGGGGAGAGAATGGTGAGGCCGGGGCGGTGCTGGGCGGCGAGTCGGGCGGTATCGGGATGGCGGGCGATGGCGATATTCCCGGCGATGCCGAGGGCCTGGCCTTGGCGGGCGATTTCGGCGGCGATCCGCGGGGTCGGGCCGAAGAGACGGCCGAGGCCGGCGATGGAGAACAGGATGGTATCGTCGTCGGGCTGCTCATAGCCGGAGGCAAACTGCTCGGCCAATACCGGCAGATTTTCGAATGGGCCGCCGTGGCGGTAGACGCACGCGATCATGGGTTGGTCACCCCGCCTGCGCCCGTAGCCGGGCTGTTTCGCCGCGCTGCGGTTTGCGGAGGCTGGCTTCGAGGTCGAGTGCGCGCAGCAGGTTGCCGCTCCATTTCGCGGTACGGGAGGCGAGTTGGATTTGCGTGGTCGCCGATTGGCGGGCGACGGGCTGAGCGGCCGTAATCAGCAGCAGGCCGGGGGTGTTTTCGACTGCGAGCCGGAAACGATGCCAGCAGGAGAGCGGGACTCGCTGGAGCTCCTCGGGCCGAAATTCACAGAGATCGAGCACCGTCAGCCGGAATCCGCCTCCGTGGAGAATCATATCGGCGGCTTGCAAGGCGTGGGGCAGATGCCGTTGGCACTGCACCCAGAGCAGCCGGTCGAGGGCCATGCCCGCAGCTTGGCCGGAGGAGGGGCTGAAGGTGTTTCCGCCATCGACCAGAGCGCAGAGTTCGCCTTGGCCGGTGGCGGCGGCCAGAGCCGCTTGGAGAAGCGCCGTCCGGCCGGAGGAGCGCGAGCCGGTGACTTCGGTAATGGACCCCGGGGCTAGGCCCGGCAGCAAGTTGGCCAAATCAGCCGGAGTGTAGGCGCAAAGCTCCGCGACTGGAGCTTTACGCCGAACGAGTTCTGCAAGAGAGAGGACAGGGAGAGCCAATGTTCGCCTTTTGTTCGCCTACAAGAGCTATTGTGCTCTTCCTGGAGGTCTGGCGTCAAGCGTGAGTCTTGTCTCATACAAGATGAGCCTGAAGCGGAGGTTGATTCTCACACGAGATGAGCCTGAAGGAGGAAAGAAGCGATACCGTCGCTGTCGCGGCGGTGGGAATGTGGAAATCGCATCTGAAAGACCCTGATCGTTCGATACACGGTTCGGCGAATTTCGATTTTGGGCATGTCTGTGGGAAGGAGGGCCGGTGGGACTGGTTTGGGTGAAAGAAGAGGGATGATTTGCTTGCACCCGGCGTGCGGATTGCAGCGACGATGCCAAGGTCGGAGCAGTCAGGCTCCTAATTGGTTCGCTAGGTCAATGATGTTTTCGGAAACCACGTCGAAATCGCCGGGTTTGGCGTTGTCGGGCGTGCCGGCTGCGCCGCCACCGAACTCATTCGGTCGTTCGATGAATCCGGTTCGGAGACCATACCCGCGGGCAGTCTGCAAATCACCGACGTGGGCCGCGCACATCATAACCTGTTCCGGCTTGAGATCGAGGAATTGGTAGGCCGAGACGTACACTTCGCGGTCTCGCTTGTAGTGCCGGACCAGTTCCGAACCAAGAATGACGTCCCAGGGCAAACCGCCGAATTTTGCCAGATTGGTCATGAGGGCGATGTTGCCGTTGGAGAGGGGGGCGATGACGAATTTTTTTTTCAAGCGGGTGAGGCCCTCAACGGCGTCGGGCCAAGGCTTGAGCCGTCGCCAGACGTGGGTCCAGGCGAGCTTCTCTGCTTCCGTAAGCTCGATCTTGAAATCCTTGAGTACGTCTTCCAGCATCATGCGATGGAGATCGTCGAGGATGGTCCAGGGGAGCTCGCCTTTGCGGACCTTGTCCATCGCGGGGCCGTATCGAAGGCGCCAGCGGTCGGCGAAGTCGGCCCAGTTGATGTTGAGGCCCTTGGTCTTGCCCCAGATTCTACCTTCGGCAATGATGGAACCGCGCCAGTCGACTACGGTGCCGAAGGTATCGAAGACGAGGGCCTTTACGTTGCTCAGATTGGGTTTGGTCGGCTGCGCCAGGAGCGGGGCGAATCCAGAGGACGACATCGCGGCGGTGGCTGCTCCCGCGGCCAGTAAAAAGTTTCGGCGTTCCGGCATGATTCCCATGCTACCGCACCGGTTTGGTGACCAACGGGCGCATTGGGCGCGGTTAGCGAGCGGATGGTATTAGCCAAGTAGGGTCCTATTCGGCGGCCTCCGGCAATGGATGAGTTGAGTCAGACGTGGTTGAGGTCAGAGGGTCTTCAGGAACTCGATCAGGTCCCTTTTTTCATCAGGGTTCAGCGTCGTTCCATAGTCATGGCCGGTATTGAGATTACCGGCCTTCGATGCGTCGAAGAGAAACGATCGAAGTGGATCCTTGTCGGTGGATAGGCCGACTTTCTTGTGATCCAACGTCCGGCTCCCCACGTAGAACTGCTTGTCGCGGAGGCTTGGGGGCGTGAGCAACTGTTCGAGGTTCGGCACGCTGCCATTGTGGAGATAGGGAGCGGCGGCCCATATCCCGTTCAACGGACGGGCCTTGTATTTTGGGGATTGATCGTTCATCCCGCTAACGAAGTTGAGGGCCTCGGGTACCTCTTGAGCGGGTACTAATGTGGTTGGGTCCGTTACGATCCCCTCGAACAAATCTCTGCCGCCGGCCAGGAAGACACCCAGGACTGCGTTACCCAATGCCTCAGAGCCCGAGGTGGTTGCTCCGAAAGTTTTGAAGAAGCCCCACGAAACGTCGAAACCTAGGAGAAGCAGGGGAACTTGTACGGGCGTGCCCGCCAGGGCTCCGGTGAGGGCCGTCCTGTTGGTAAAGTTGAGGGCCATGTTCGGGTCAGTCTTCGTGATCGGGAGCGGAGACATTACGGCGTCGAACTTGGCCGTGCCTGTACGATCAATTAAATTGTGACAGCTTGCGCAACCGCCCCCACTAACTGCCCGGGTGTATATTTCTTGTCCCCGCGTAGCACTCTCGTTGTTAATTGGTAGGCAACTGGTCGGCCACTTTGGCGATTGAAGTGACTTCATCCAGTATTCCAATCTACGGAGTTCGGTCAGCTTGATCGAAGACGGATAGATCGGTACGGAACCCTTGCGCGGCCTGACGTTAACGTCACCGAATACTCCAATCACCTCGCCAATGTTGCGGAGTAGGGGGCCGATTTCGCCGATGTTGGGAGCAACACCATTCCACTGAACCTTATCGTGACGCGGGGTATCCCACAGAACAGGATAAGAAACAGGAGCATTCGGCTCCCGTCGGTTTGCCGGGATGCCAAGATTCTTGACGAGCAGTTCGTTCATGATGTGCCCGAAGGCATCGACGCGCCCGAAGCCATATGGCTCCGTGTGAGAGTTGCGTTCCCGGCGGTCTCTCAGTTCTTTCGTTTGGTCTTCCAGCTCTTTTCGAAGGGCGTTCTTCGCATCCAGGGTAGCCTGGAGCCCGAGTACGCTTCCGCTGAAGCGAGCGAATTTATCGGGCTCGAAGAGCGTTGTTTCCAGAGCGTCGACGATCCAGGATAGAAAAGTAGAAAAATCGATATTGCTTGGAGCGCCGTCAACGATTGTGCTCAGTCCTCCAATTTTGAGCTTGGCCGTATGACAAGCCGCGCAGGTTAAGCCTACGAATTCTTTACCCCGGTCCTTTGTCCGCCGCTCGGCGTCCTTAGCGAAGCCGATAGGCAACGCGTCCAGATTGGCGGCTGTTGGTCCGACTGCAATGAAGCCGAGAAGGTCGTCCATAACGTGGGACCCGCGAAATGGGAGATTGGCCCACGGTGCTTCCAGGGCGAGGAACCATCGGTAAGGCATGATTTGGGAACCTTGGGAGGTAAACCAAAACTTTTCTTTCATGGTCGCGTTCCACGTCTGATCCAGGTTGATCGATGAGCAGGATGGTTCCGACGGTGGTGGCTGGCCGAACACGGAAGAACCAAAGGTGACGGCGAAGAATAGGCAGAGAGAGAGGGTACGAAATTGCACGAAGGCGCACTCCTTACTCAATAAAGCGCAAGCGGCGCGCGTTAGGGACACAACACTTCAAAAATATGTTTTGTAGGCGGACGTCGCGGCTACTGGGTGGGCTGGCGGTGGGTGGATTCGCTGGTGGCGATACGGTACGAATAGGTTCTTAGTTTGGGACGGCGACGAGTTCGAAGGCGAGCATGGCGTCGATGCTGGGGAGGCCTTCGAAGACGAGGGCGGTGCTGGCGGGGGGCTTGGCAGGGTCGAAGAAATCGAAGCGGATCTTTTGGGCGGTTTCGAGGAGACGATTTGAGAGGGGATAGAGGTGCGAGAAGAGCACCTTCTTCATGCCGGATTTTTGGATTTCCAACACCTTATCCATGCGTTGGAAGGCTAGACGGATATCGCTTTCCTGGTTGTTGAAGGCGATCTGGGTGCCGGTGAGGATGATTTGGGGGGACTTGGTGAGGACTAGCTTCGAAAAGTTCGGGGACGGGGACATGTCGGCTGGGTTTAAGAACACGACGTTTTCGGCAGGGGCTTTCTGGAGGTGCACGACGGCTTCGCATTCAGCCAGATTCGAGCCGTGGGCGCGCTGCGCCTGGATGACAGTCGTGGCGGCGCTGGGGAAGGCGGTGGCGAGTCGGGAGCGTACCTCGCCGGTCTGCACCAGGGAGGAGAGCAGACAGGTGACCCGGAGGACATCGCTCTTAAGACTGCCGGCTAGCTGGGTGGCTTTGGTGAGGTCGGCGATGGCTCGGTCGAGCATGGGGAGGACTTGGTCGGGATCTTCCTTCGAGATGCCGCCCATACCGGAGAGGAAGGCGAGGCCGTGGGGATGCACGGCTTTTTTGCCGACGACGACGGCTTCGACGAGTACTTGCGCACCATCTGCTGGTAGGAGCCCGACGAGGATGGTGGAGAGGGCGGGGAGGGGAAGTTTTTTATCGGTGAATTCGTCGCTGACGATGGCTTGGACGCGGCGGAGATCGCCGGTGCCGGCGACGAAGGCTCTCAGTTTGACGATTTGGCCGCCGCGGGCTTGGCTACGAAGGTTTTTGATGGCTTCGCGGACTTGGGCGGAAAGGAGTCCTTTTGCTGTCAGGGGGGAGACGAGGAATTCGAGGCGCGCGGTCTCGACAGTTACGGCAGCGGGAGGATCCGGGGGGATCTCCAACACTTGGGTAATTTCTTCTTTTTTCTTGTTCTTCTTCTGCGCTTGGAGCAGGGAAGTGGCTGCCAGGAGGACAGCGAAGGAAAGGAGTAATGCGCGGCTGAGCATCTGGGGTTGAGTTTAGCAGACGGCAACAAAACGACAGGCGCCGGTGGTGCCGGCGCCTG
>JANXMS010000173.1 GCA_025354525.1 Acidobacteriota bacterium | reverse complement strand
GATACCCGCCTTAATGGAGGCGTTCTGGAAACCCGAACTACCGGTCCCGTATTGGGCGGACTGCAAACTACGTTTGTCCCAGCTCAGGGCCCCGTCAATGCATGCGCTTGTCGTCGATCTCGCCGAGGCTCGATCCCTCTTCCTCTCTCCCGACATTGCTCCGGATCTCTTCAGACGTCGCGGCTTTGCCCTCTGTTAAGCCAAGACTTGCTATAGACTTGCGAGAACACGTCGATGCCGACCGCCCATCAAAAGCTTGCCGAATCCTTGGCCGCTCTCCAACTGCTCCACAAAACCGGCCAGACAGTGTTTCAATCGCGCCAACTCAAGCGGCTCGATCGGGAGCGGCTGCTCAAGAATGGCTTCCTGCAAGAGGTGATGCCCGGCTGGCTCATTTCGTCAGCCCCCGACGTCCGCGACGGCGACACCACATCGTGGTTTGCGTCGTTTGCCGAGTTCTGCGCGAAATAATGCGAGAAGAGTTTTGCCTCCCAATGGTGCCTCCCCGCGGAACAGTCCTTGCTGCTTCATGCCGAAAAGACGGTCATTCCCAAGCAGGTCGTCATCCACAGCCACAAGGGCACGAATAACAAAATCGCGCTGCCCTTCGGCACTTCGCTCTACGACCTAAAGCAGAATCAAATGCCGGAGCAACGCGAAGTGGTCGTACGCGATGGTCTCCGTTTGCTGACAAACGCTGCCGCCTTGCTTCGCGTCTCCGAGACATTGTTCCGCACCAATCCCATCGAAGCCCGCCCCTTTCCTCCGGCCCAAGCTACTCCCTGAGTAGTGGCGGCCGCCTCTTGAGGTGATCGCAAACGCGAAAAATCTGACGCGAATTGCCGCTCGTCCGCACTCAGCTTCGCTCGGCATCGCGGAACCCGCAAGCGAGCAGGATCGCCTTCCGGACTTCAGGCCACCGATCTTCGGGCAAGCGGCTAATCAAGGCTCCAATTTGTTCCCTTTGCACAAGCGCCACGGGATCGAAATTCAGTGCGCAAACAACAGGCATCCCCTCTTCGGGGGTGAGGACCACCTCGGTCGAAAGCCCCCGAATCGTCCTCGTGACCGGGACCACAATCGTCTCGTTCACGCGGTCGATTACCTCATCTCGCGTGAGGAGCAGAACCGGGCGGCGCTTGTCGGGATGGCGAAACGTGTACCATCGGAGTTCGCCCCGGCTCAAGGAAAGTTCTCCCAGCCCTCGCGGTCCCACGCAAGAGGATCCGCTTTCACGGTGAACTCCTCATTCGCCGGCGGATTCAGGGCGTAGATCGCTGCATCGTCAGACGGGAGTTTGCTGATCAGGCGCAACAGGCGCGTGCGCTCCCGTGGGGCTAAGGCTTCCACGAGGGGCACGATCTCCTCAACCGTCAAACAGTGTGCCATCGCTTGCATTGTATCACCGGCGTCTCATCGGGCCCGATCGTGCGCCGCCGCCCGGTTCCGCATCACCTCCATCCGCGCCTGCGTCCACTGCCAGTTGGTACGCCAGAATTCACTGTCCATCGCCGCTGGGCTGGAAGTGGAGACCCGAATCCGTGGCGGAAAGCTGGGGCAGCGGGTGCAAGCGGGCAGTGACTCACCTTCGATCCCCACTATCCTGCGCAGATCGGGCCGCTGTCGTGCCACTTTCGGAGATTGAGGTGATTTAGCGAAGCAGCACCGCGAGAATCGCGCTTCGTACGCTCCGCCCATCTCGCCCGTGCCTAGCGGGCGGTACTGGCCGAGGCATGAACCAGGGGCGATGTGGAACGGACCATTCGCCATGACTGGTTAGGATTGCTTTTGATGTTTAACCTTGCGCCCTACAACTTCCCCCACAGGAAACCAGTGGGAGCGCCACTGCCAAATCTAGAGAACTCCGTTTCTCGGACCCACCCCTCCGGCACCCCCGGCACCCAGCACGGGGGCGGGTCCCATATCCCATATGCTCTCTCAGCCGTATTCACAATAATTCGCCGACCATGACTGCGCCCATGCCTCGTCGGCTCCACTTTGAAAAAGGCGTGACTTATCTCTTAAAACCCAACTCGACGACGGCTCCTGGTACGTGCGCAGCCGCGCCGTAAAGCTGCAACCGTATTTCCAGTCCGGCTTTCCACACGACCACGAACAGTGGATCTCCTACGTGGCCACCGCCAACGCCGCCGTCGGCCTCCTACGGTAGCGGTTTACAGTTCGTCTCCCAATACTGGCGGGCGGCCCCGGCCCGCCAGTGCGAACACGGATTCCGTCTTCGCGGAATCGGCCCACGCGGACCGCTCTCGAAAATAACTCTCTGTCCGGATGGCCGAAAGTTCTTCGGCAACGGCAACATTGATCAACTGGTCCAACGCCACACCCTCATCGGCCGCCGCCTTCTTGGCTATTAATGCCCATCCCCCCGAAATGTCAAATTGGCATCGAGAACGTACAAGTTTTCATCACCGGGGCGACGGCCTCTCCTGGGAACGGCTTTTACCCGTTTTCCCGCTGATGAAAACTTATTTACGATAAAGGCGTCTACAACGGTGTCAGCCATACGGATTTCGTACTTGATTAGCGGGTTTCGGGATCATTCGCCCCCAGATCTTTGCCAGTTTCCTAGCGTTTTGGGAGTTTGTGTCGCAAAGTGCCCCTCGAAATCATGCCACAGGCTCGCGCGATGCTACGGAAACCATCGAATCTATTGGGTCGGAGGCCGCTAATCAATTACCGGATTTCATTAACTTAGCGCTTTTCATCGGCGAACAAATACTATATTGTTCCTTTATATGCGAATTGCTAAATATGCAGTTTGGACCCTGTGCTTCAGTTTACTGCTCCCAGGGCAACCCGCCGCTGATAGCGCCGACACCTACGAATATGGCGGCCAGAACCTGACGCCGCAAGAAAGAGCGGGCCGGAATACCTGGTATTTCTGGACCGGCGGGGGTGAAAACTTCTGGCGCCTCACCGCGAAGATTACGCATGGCATCACGGACATGCTGCAGTATGTCGATTCCCGGAAGCGTCCGGAGCGTTTCAAAATTATGGGCGTCGTGAACGATCCGGACTGCGTCGCCGCCACGCAGGCGGACGAATATGGCCTGTGGATGGACGTCTGCAAGACCGTGAATATTCCCGGCATTCCCAGTGAGTCTTCCGGTGTTGTCGGCCTCCGCAAGTTCAAGAATCCGAAGTTCGACCGATTCACTTGGGACGTGAAGAAGTACCTGGCCGACCCGGCGACGGTGGAGCCGCCGTATCTGATCGGTATGACTTGCGGGTTCTGCCACATCGGGTTCAACCCGCTCTATCCGCCGAAGGATCCTGAAAATCCCCGCTGGTACAACCTGTCGGGAGCGATTGGCAACCAGTACTTCAAGGAAGGCACGCTGTTCGGCTTGAAAATGAAGCCGGAGGATTTTCGCTGGCACGTGGCGAATACCCAGCCCGCCGGAACCTCCGACACTTCGCGGTTCGCTGCCGATCACATCTTCAACCCGAACGCCATCAACTCGATTGTCAATCTCGCCAATCGCCCGAGCCATCCGGAGAAGATGGCCGACGGCACGACGCGGCAAGTTCATCACATATTGAAGGACGGCGCCGACTCGATCGGCACGGCGGGCGCGTCGCTGCGGGTTTACGTCAACATTGGCATGTGTTCGGACTATTGGACGACGCTGCACGATCCGATTAGCGGCACGAAGTTCCCGCAAAAACCTTTCCGCATCGCGCTGGCCCGGAAGGACTGCGCGGATTGGCGCGCCACCGAAGCGCTGATGGAAGGGGCCGAGGCGTTCCTTAAAACCGTCAAACCGGCGCGGCTGCTGGACGTTCCGGCGGGGGCTGCGTTGCTCTCCACCGACACTGCGTTCCTGCGGCGCGGCGCGTTGGCTTTCGCGGACAATTGCGCCGGCTGCCATTCCAGCAAGCAGCCGCCGCCGGGCACCGCGGATCAGAAAGCGTGGTTCCGCGCCGCCGTCGTACAGCAGGATTTTCTTGACGGAAATTTTCTTTCGGACGACCGCCGTTATTCAGTGGCCGAGATCGGCACCAATATCGGCCGCGCGATAGCCACCAACGCCACGCAGGGCCACGTCTGGGAGGAGTTCTCTTCGCAGACGTACAAGGACCAGCCGCGAGTGGCGCCGTTGACGGGTCTCTATAATCCGATCAAGCCCGGCAAGCCGCTTCCTCCGTTCCAACCGCCGGGCGGCGGGCTCGGCTACTATCGCGTTCCCACCCTCGTCGGCGTCTGGGCGACGGCCCCGTATTTGCACAACAATTCGCTGGGCCTGTTTAACGCCGATCCAGCCATCACCGGCCGGATCGCCGCTTTCAACGACGCGATGGAAAAAATGATGTGGCCGGAGAAACGGTTGGGCACGAAGTCGGTTTGGATCACGACGGAAGATAGCGCGCTGCCGCTGGAAAGCGGCTATAAGTTGAAGGTCCGCAAAGGCACGCCGGTGGCGCTTTTCGCGAACATCAACGCTCCGCAATTGCAGTTGCTGCGTAACGATAATTTCTTCACGCGATTTATCGGCTGGCTGATCGGGCGCGGCCGGCTGACGGGCGTGCTGTTGCGCAACAACCTGTCGCCTGACTTCGTTGTCGACCGCGGGCACACCTACGGCAGCGCGCTGAGCGAAGCCGATAAGCGCGCGTTGATCGAGTACGTTAAGACGTTTTGATTCGAGGAAAACCGCCATGGCCGATATCCTATTTCAACCTCTGAAGTTCCGGAACCTGGAGTTGAAGAATCGACTGATTCGCTCCAACGTCTCCGGTCGCTTTGACAACTACGATGGCTCCGGCAACCCGGCGCGGATTAACTGGGAAACACGATTCGCGCGAGGGGGCGTCGGTGCCATTATCTCCTCCTTCGTACCGGTGCATGGGCGCGGGCGCATCCTGCCCAATTACGCCATGATCGACGACGACAACAAAATCCCGTTCTGGCGCGAAGTGGGCAAGCGGGTGCGGGAGCACGGCTGCAAATTCATCCTGCAACTGAGCCACGGCGGGCGACAGCGGGACATTGCGGGCGTTGAATATCCGGAGAGTTGGAGTTCCACGGCAAAGCCCGATCCGCTGCATGGCTTTGAGGCGAAGGCCATGACGGTGCAGCAAATCTCCGAGGTGGTCCAGCAGTTCGGCCAGGCGGCGGAGCGCGCGCAGCGGGCGGGATTGGACGGCGTTGAATTGCATGGCTCGAATGGTTACCTGATCACGCAGTTCCTGAGCTCGGCGATCAATGATCGCCAGGACGATTACGGCGGCACGCTGGAGCGGCGGGCGCGGTTTTTGTTGGAGATCGTCCGGTCGATCCGGCAGCGTTGCGGTAAGGAGTTTCATCTGCAGATGAAGATCAGCGCGACCGAGAACAACAACGCGATGTCGCTTCACGAGCCGCGGGGCAATACGATTCAGGATTCGGTACCGGTCTGCATGTGGCTGGAGGCGGAGGGCGTGGACGCCATACACGTGTCGCACCCTCGAAACCCGCCGGGAGATCTGCCTATCGAAGATTTCGTGCGCGTCTACGACTCGATGATTTCGAGCGGCACGAAGACATTCCGCAATTTTCTCCTGCTGCGGAATGACATCACGGGCAAGCTGTTTCACGACCAATGGGTGAAGGAGCGCGGCAACGTGATTGAGGGGCTGAACCTGCCCGACGCGGCGGCCATTAAGCAAGCCGTGACGATTCCGGTGATCTGCACGGGCGGCTTTCAGACGGCTTCAGTGATGAGGAAGGCCATCGATAGCGGCCAGTGCGACGCCATCAGCATGGCGCGGACGTTGATCGCAAATCCGGATATGCCGAAGATGTTCGAGGAGCAGGGTTTGGATAAGCCTCCGGTACCTTGCACGTACTGCAACAAGTGCCTGGTGAATGTCGTGGAGAATCCGTTGGGGTGCTACGACGAGACTCGGTTCACGACGCGGGAAGCGATGATTCGCGATATCCTTTCGGTGTTCGAGCCACCGCCATATCCGGCGGTGTTCACGCCTTCGGGGGAGCCTGGTGGGGACTGAGTGGGGCTTAGATTGCCCCGTGGTGTTTGCCTGAGAAGGAGGCTCGCGTCATGACTATCGGAATTCCGGACGGGTTGACCGCTTCCAGCTACGCTCGCCGGGTTCTTGAACAGCTACTCTTTCAACAGCCGGAGCAACAACGCAGGCCTTGAAAATCCGCTTGTGGGTTGCTCGCAGACTTGTGGCGACAAAGTGATAATGTCCCCTTTGAGCAAAGTAGACCCTGATCGTTCGATAAGCGATAAGCGGTTCGTAGGATTTCGATTTTGGGCAGGTTAGTGCGATACCCGCCTTAATGGAGGCGTTCTGGAAACCCGAACTACCGGCCCCGTATGGGGCGGACTGCAAACTACGTTTGTCCCAGCTCAGGGCCCCGTCAATGCATGCGCTTGTCGTCGATCTCGCCGAGGCTCTATCCCCCTTCCTCTCTCC
>JANXMS010000144.1 GCA_025354525.1 Acidobacteriota bacterium | reverse complement strand
GCTGGTTGGTTAGCCTAGCGGCACCGTTTGAGAATAGGCGGTCCGCAGGGCCGACGATGGCAAGCAGGGCGCGGTGGACCGTAGAAACTTCGTGGAGATGGTAGGCGCGGATGGCTTGGCGGAGCTCTCCGGCCAATTTGATAGTGGCCTGTTCGCGCAGGGCCGGACTCGACCAGGATATGCGGGCTGACTCCTCGGCGGTGAGGGCGATGAGGTCAGCGCCCAAGGGCGGCGCACTAAAATCGGGTCGAGTCACCGGGATTTCGGCCCGGCCACTCTCCCACACCACCGGACATGCGGGTTTTCGCATCCGGCGGTTCAACCCGGCGGCGTGGTTCGGATGGCATGAGGAAGCCGTAGCGGCTGAGCGTAGCCTTTCTCAAAACAGGATTCAAGGCCATGGCCATACGCCACGCACCTCGGCAACTGTGCGCGATCTTCAGCGTCTTGGGATGCACTCCCAGTTGCCTCATCGCTTGTTCCCGGCATCGGGGTGTATACCACGATTGCCAGAAACACTTCCGGATATGCCGACTTATCCAAAGGTCCATTACACCTAGGCAGCCGGACTAAAGAAGCCCTCAAAAACGGGCATGAGCAAATTCATGGGCCTTGCCACTTGACGGAACAGCTCAGAGGTTCAACCATTCAGGATCGGCTACTCACACAGCGGAAAGCTCTTGGATCGCCTCCGAGATCGAACTCAACTTTCTAGTCGAACCCCTAAGCGTGGCCCTGTTGAACATTACGCTCGGTCGTCAAGGGCGAAGTCCGGAAGCGAAGTTGGAGCCCATGATCGAGACAGCGGCGGTCGAATCGTCACCGGGTGCCACGAAACTGGTCGCCTGGCGCTTCGACCTACCCAAAGCTAAGAATTAGAAATAGAACTTTGCTGCAATCTGGACAATCCTTCCGTCTGCCGCGCTGTTCACGAGGCCAAAGCCGGCTAAACCAAGCGTCCCGCCCGGCGCTCCGAAAAACGGGGTGTTCGTCGAATTGAAAAACTCTCCCCGTAACTGAAAGTACCGCTTTTCGTCCACGCGGAAGAGCTTGTACATCGCCACGTCCAAGTTACTCAATCCGCTCGCCGTTACCAAGTTCCTCCCCGCGTTGCCGTAAGTGAACGCTGGCTGCCTCACGAAGGCATCGGTGTTGAACCAGCGAGCTAGAGTCCTTGCGGAAGAATCCAAATTCGGTTTCTGCCCCGGCACCACATTCGGCCGCGCCGCCGCCGCCGGCCCTACATTCGCCGGATCACCCTGCACCGCGATGTTAACCATCCGTCCGGAATTGAAGGTCAAGATGCCGCCTAGCGCCCACTGGCCCACTAGCACATCCGCCCATTTAGCCATGCCGTTGCCAAATGCCCGGCCCCGGCCCCACGGCAAATCGTAGTTCGAACTCATCACGAAACGGTGAGGAAAATGCTCATCCGCCAGCGACTTCTCGGCCCGTAGATTCTTAAAGTCTTGCACCATCCCCGGTGCGGTGCCTCCGGCATCGGCTCCGCCTCGGGCATCGCTAATGGTCTTCGAAAAAACGTAGGAAGCGAGCACACTCAGCCCCCCTGACATCCGCTTTTCCACTTTGATCTGTACCGCGTTGTAGTTCGAATTGGCGCTGAACTCCCGTCGAAAGGTATCCGCTAACGAAGGGATGACATAGCCCAATCCCGGAACCGCCAAAGTCGTCACCGGTCGCCGTGCATTGATGTTCCCCGGGCCAGGGTCCGGCGCGTTCGCATCAAAGCGTTGTAACAGTCGGCTTCCTTTCGTCCCCGCGTAGCCTAACTCCAAGGCCAAATCTTTCCCCAACTCTCGTTGCACCGTGAAGTTCCACTGCTGCGAATACGGCGTCCGGTTTGTCCTGTCTTGCGAGATCGTCTGTAAGTTCGTAACTCCGGAAGTCGTCGCCCCGTCCGGAAACCCATCTCTCAACAGGATCGTCGGACTAATGGAATCCGTATTAAACCCCGATTGGTAAAAGTAGGGTGCCGAAGCATGAAGATACCGGTCGCCAATGTGGTCCACCCCGCCGTAATAAATCCCGTATCCCGAGCGGATCACCGTCCTCTTATTCAGCCGGTACGCCGCACCGACCCGGGGCGCAAAATTGTTGAAGTCTGGACGCAACGTCGACCGATCCGCAATTCCACCGCCCTTGGCTAACCGCAACTCCGGACGCGTCCTGCTCGCATCAATGTCGTAATTCGAATACCGATCATACTTCTCAAACCAAGCCCCAACGTACTCCCACCGCAATCCCACATTCAGCGTCAGCCGGTTGGAAACCTTGTAGTCGTCTTGGAGGTAACCTCCATGAATCCGCCGCCGTTGGTTCCCTTGCGCCACGCCCGACAACTGGGAGTTAAACGGAATCCCCAGCAAAAAGTCCGCAAATGCATTCCCCAGCGTGTTATTCGAACTCTGCCGCGTGAAGTTACCGTTGAAAGTAAACGTCCCGTTCGATTGGAACGCCTGTAAGTGCGGCGACTGAATAAACATAAAGTTCCCGCCCACTTTAACGGTATGCTTGCCGCGGGTCCACAGCAAATCATTCGTCAATTGGCGAGTCTGGGAATCTGAAAATTGAGGGTTGTTCGCCGGCGGACCGAACGGCGAATAGCCATTAATCGTGAACAGCGCAAAACCCGGCAGCGTCGTATTTGCCCCGCGCAGTCCAATCTCGGAATTCAGATTCCGGTCCAGTGGCGAGCCCCGATTCGTCAACAGTCGGGTGTAAGAAACCTTTAAGGTGTTAAACAAGTTAGGGGTAAAGATGTGCCCATGGCTCAGCACCCCCGACAACGGCTCATTGTGGTTAAACGCGGGATCACCAGCGCCGAACGCCGGTCCCGGCAGGTTCGATTCCGGCTGAACCAAATAGTCCTGTTGGCTGTACCGAAAATACACGGTATTGGCTATATTGATCGTATGATCGATTCGAACGTCGCCCTTATGCGTATTCGCGTTCGATCGTGGATTCGAAAAGTAGTTATTGATGATGCCGGCCCGGTTCGGCTCCACACCAAACGAACTCACCTTCGCCGCCACTGGGTCAATCCGGTTGGCGGGAATCGTCCGGTTGGCAAACGGTAACCGCGCCCGCGTCGTCGCGTTGTAGGTTCCAGGGTCAAAAATCTGCGTCGGCTGGTTGTTGAAGAATGAGTTCGTAAAGTCCCCCCGCCGCTCCGCCCCCGTTGGCACCGTCGAAAACGCCGTGTCCGCCGTAAACTCCTTTGTCCCCTCGTAATCAACAAAGAAAAAGGTCTTATTCTTCACCATCGGCCCCCCGATGAAGCCGCCAAACTGGTTCCGTCGAAACACCGGAATCTTCGTCTCAGGGGCTTGAAAGAAATTTCGCGCGTTGAACGCCTCATTCCGCACAAAGTGAAACACCCCGCCGTGGATCTCATTCCCGCCGGACTTGATCACCACGTTCACCACGCCCCCGACGTTGCGCCCAAACTCCGCCGAGTAGTTAGTCGTTTGAACCTTAAACTCCTGTACCGCGTCCACCGATGGCGAAATCACTTGCGGCGACCTGCCTTGAGCGGCCTGCTGGTTGGAGTTATTGTCCATCCCGTCGAGTAAGTAGTTGTTATGGCTCACGCGAAACCCACCAGCGCTGAAGCCCTGAAATCGCGAACCCGGCGGAGGCACATTCGTTCCCGCCGTCAGCAACGCCAATTGTAAGTAGTCACGCCCGTTCAAAGGCAAATCGACAATCTTCTTATTCTCGATCACCTGGCCGCGCGACGCCTCCGTCGTCTGCAACAGTCCCGCATCCGCCGTCACCGTAATCTGGTCCGCCGTTGCCCCCAATTCCAGCGTCAATTCCAGCCGCACCTCGTCCTGAATCTTGAGCGTTACCCCCTTTCTCAGCAGCTTCTTAAAACCCGCCGCCTCAACCGAAACACTGTACGTGCCGGTCCGCAACGGGATCGATCGAAAACTGCCCGCCGCGTCCGTCCGGGTCACCGTTGACGTGTTCGTTCCCAAATTCGTCATCGTGATCATCGCCCCGCCGATCCGCGCCGACGACTGATCCGCCACCGTCCCCAGCAGCACACCCTGTTCTACCTGCGCCCATGCACCAGCCGCAATCACGAGTGATCCAAGCAACGCTGATAACCGCATAGCGGCAGAATATCACAGCTGGATTTGCGGCAACAAAGCCGCCGCTGCCGCCTGCCCTACCCTTTGGCTCGCCTCATTCCACGATACACGCTACCCCGAACAAACTGGTGCCAGGCCCCGACTCCGCCTCACCCTCGAAGTCGGCGCGGAGGCTTCAAAACCGACTACTAAATCCGCTCCCAATCGCGCACCGTCAGCGGCGACTCCACACCCCCCGTGTGCTGCATCCCCGCCGTCAACTTCCCGAAACTCCATCCCAAACCCACCCTTCACCACCAGAAATATCTCGTCCTCTTCTGCATGGTCATGCAAACAAACTCCCCCTGAAACCTAAGCAGCTTCACATACTGCCGTTCAACTGCCCGACAAACCGCGGATTCCAGTGGTCCCCAATCATCGCCAGCTTTCCGGCTAAGTTAACCTTGTTCATGCCTTCAACCTACCTCGCCCTGCTCCGCGGAATCAACGTCGGCGGCCACGGCAAGCTCCCCATGGCCGAACTCACCCGCCTTTGCGAAGCAGCCGGTTGCGAAAACGTCCGCACCTATATCCAATCCGGCAACGTCGTCTTCACCGCCACCCCCGCCGTCGCCGCCGCCCTCCCGTCCCTCCTCCCCGCCCCCACCCTCCTCCGCACCCAAGCCCAGCTCGCCGACCTCATCGCCAACAACCCCTATCCCCCCGAACACTCCCACGTCAACTTCCTCTTCGAGCCCCCCACCAAACTCCCCACTGCCGTCGCCCCCGAAGCCTTCACGGTCTCCGGCCTCCATCTCTACATCTACCTCCCCAACGGCCTCGGATCCAGCAAACTCGCCGCCAGCCTCACCCGTCAAGGCACCACCCGCAACTGGCGCACCGTCACCAAACTCCACGAAATGATGACGGCACTGTAGCCGACCGACCCACCCTTGCAAACCATCCCCAAACAATCAGAAAATCTTAAGCACGGTCATGAAACGCCTCATCCTCGCTCTTCTCGCCCTCACCCTCCATGCCCAGGATCCTCGCGGCTTCATCCGCGGCACCCTCACCGACGCCTCCGGAGCCCTCATACCCAAAGCCAAGGTCCGCGCCACCGCCAAGGATACCGGCGTCTC
Organism: Acidobacteriota bacterium; assembly: GCA_025354525.1. Classification (GTDB taxonomy): domain Bacteria; phylum Acidobacteriota; class Terriglobia; order Bryobacterales; family Bryobacteraceae. Next base: position 3,545 of record JANXMS010000144.1, on the reverse strand, counting down.
CGCCACCGCCATCACCAACGAAGCCGGCCTCTATTCCCTCCCCTATCTCATCTCCGGCTTTTATAAAGTAACCGTCGAACAAAACGGCTTCAAGTCCTACTCCCGATCCACCGTCGAAGTCCGCGTCTCTGAAACCGTCGAGCTCAATATCCAACTCGAAGTCGGCTCCGTCTCGGATTCGGTCGTCGTCAACGACTCCACCCCCCAACTCGAAACCGCCTCCTCATCCCTCGGCCTCGTCATCGACCAACGCCGCATTCTCGACCTCCCCCAACGCGGCGGCAACCCCCTCGAACTCACCCTCCTCGCCCCCGGCGTCGCCAACACCACCAACCTCCGCCTCCGCAAATCCATGGCCCCCGAAGCCACCTCCGACTTCGCCGCCGACGGCGGAGGCCGCTACAATAACGAGTTTCAAATCGATGGCATCTCCAATACCGCCGCCGACCGCGGCCGTGGCTACGCCCGCGTCGCCTACGCCCCTCCTGCCTCCTCCGTCCGTGAATTCAAAATCCAAACCTCCGCCTACGACGCCTCCGTCGGCCACACCATGGGCTCCGTCGTCAACGTTTCCACCGCCTCCGGCACCAACGAGTTCCACGGCGAAGCCCATTGGTTCCTCCGCCACTCCTCCCTCGACACCTCCAACTTCTTCAACAACAAAAACAACACCCCTAAAGGCGTCTATCAAGACAACCGCTACGGCCTCTCTCTCGGTGGTCCGCTCTCTCTTCCCAAGCTCTACTCTGGCAAGAACCGTTCGTTCTTCTTCTTCGCCTACGAAGGCAACCAGTTTGGCGTCCCCACCCAGTTCTCTCGCACCGTGCCCACCGCCGCCCAACGCAACGGCGATTTCTCCGCCCTCCTGCCGCTCTCGAACGCCAACTACGCCATCTACGATCCCCGCTCCACCACCGCCGCTGCCGGGGGCCGCTTCGCCCGCACCGCCTTCCCCGGCAACCTCATCCCCCGTTCCCGTCTCGATACGCTCGGCGTAAACCTAACCAATCTATACCCCCTGCCTAACTCTCCCAACACCGCCACCCCCGACGGTCGCAACAACTTCTTCAGCTCCCCCAAAGCCATTCAAAAAACTTACTCCAACATCCTCCGTCTCGACCACGCCATCAGCGAAAACCACCGCGTCTTCCTCCGCGTCCACTACGATTTCTGGAAGGAAAATAAGAACCACGATTTCCTCAACGAGATCAACGGCATCCACCAAAACCGACCCAATCGTGGTGCCGCCATTGATGACGTCGTCGTCCTCAACCCCACCACCGTCCTCAATCTCCGCTACGGCTTCACCTCGACCAAATGGTGGCAATACCGCACCTCCCGGGGCACAGATCTCGCTGCCCTCGGCTTCAGCCCCGCCCTCGTCAACCTAACCGAGAAAGGCCAAGCTCCGATACCTCGCATCACACCCGGAGCTTACTCCCAACTCTCCTACTGGGAAGATCCCGGCGACGGCGTCAACTCCTCCCTCACCCATTCCGCCACCGCCAATATCACCAAGCTCATGGGCAACCATTCCATCCGCTTCGGCCCCGAATTCCGCGTCTACCGCAGCTTCAACAATCGCCGACCCATTGGCGTCTCCCCCGACCTGTCCTTCAACACCAACTTCACCCGCGGCCCCCTCGATAACTCCCCCGCCGCCCCCATCGGCCAGGACCTCGCCTCCCTGCTCCTCGGCGTCTCCGCCGGGTCCATGGAAGTCACCGCCAACTCCGCCCTCCAAAACAAATACCTGGGTCTCTACGTTCACGACGATTGGAAGTTCAGCAAACGCCTCACCCTCAACATCGGCCTCCGCTACGAACTCGAAACCCCCATCAACGAACGGTACAACCGCCTCCAATCCGAGTTCGACGGCTCCACCCCCAACCCCATCGACGCCGCCGCCCGCGTCAACTACGCCCGCAACCCCATCCCCGAAATCCCCGTCGCACAGTTCCGTTCTCTCGGCGGCCTCACCTGGGTCAATCAAAACAGCCGCAGCCCTTTCCTCGGTGAAAAGAACAACTTCATGCCCCGCATCGGCTTCGCCCTCCAACTCGGCAAGCAATCCATCCTCCGCGGCGGCTACGGCATCTTCTTCAATACTCTCGGCGTCAATTCCATCCTCCCCCTCCAAACCGGCTTCGCCCAATCCACGCCCATTCAAGCCTCCCTCGATAGCGGCCTCACCTATGTCGCTTCTACCGCCAACCCCTTCCCCAATGGCCTCCTGCCGCCCCGCGGAACCGCTGGCGGTCTCGAAACCAACCTCGGCCAGTCCCTCGCCACTTACTATCGCCCTAACCTCCAAGGCTACGCCCAGCGCTGGTCCCTCGGCCTCCAACATGTCCTCCCCGGCCAACTGCTCCTCGACGCCGGCTACGTCGCCAATCGCGGCACCCGGCTCGATCTCGAACGCCAGATCAACGCCACTCCCAACGAATATTTGAGCCGTTCCGCTGCCCGCGACCAACCCCGCATCGACTATCTCTCCCAGCAATTCCCCAGCCCCTTCCGCGGAACGAACCCCATTTTCGGTGCCAACATCAGCCGCGCCAACCTCCTCCGCCCCTATCCTCAATTCGGCGATATCGCCCTCGAACTGCCCATTGGTTACTCCTGGTACCACTCTCTCCAAGTCCGCGCCGAACGCCGCTTCCTCAATGGCTTCACCTTCCAACTCGCCTACACTTGGTCCAAAACCATGGAGGCGCTCGAGTTCCTCAACCCCGCCGATCCCCTCCCCTACGAATCCGTCAGCAGCTTTGATCGGACCCACCGCATCGCTTCCACCGGCATCTGGGAAGTCCCCGTCGGTAAAGGTCGCAAGTTCGCCAGCAGTCTCCCGGCACCCGTCAATTTCGTCCTCGGCGGCTGGCAACTCGGGGCCATCGTCGCGCTGCAATCCGGCGGCCCGATGGGCTTCGGCAACGCCATCTTTTACGGCGACATCAAAAACATTGACCTGCCAGCCAGTCAGAAAAACGTCGACCGCTGGTTCAATACCGACGCCGGCTTCAATCGCAACGCCAATCAGCAGCTGGCCAACAACTATCGGCAATTCCCCGTCCGGCTCAACGGCGTCCGCAGCCCCGGCCAAAACAGTTGGGACTTCTCCATCATCAAGAACTTCAACCTCCGCGAACGGCTCAAAACCCAGTTCCGCGCCGATGCCTACAACGCCTGGAATCACACCAATTTCAATGCGCCCAACACCGCCCCCACCAACACCGCCTTCGGCCGCATCACCGGCACCTCGGGCGACAGCCGCAACTGGCAACTCGCGCTCAAAGTGATGTTTTAACCGTGCGACTGGCGGCCTTCTACTTCCTTCTCCAGATGGCGTTCGGCCAGCCCCTGGGTTGGCAATATCCTGTTCCGCCATCCTAGACCGTTAGGACTTGTCTAGAAATAACATATCCATATTGAAATGTTTAGAGTATACTCGATGCAGTGATTGACATCGCTGGAATCGCGGCCCGTTACAAGGCTCTGGAACCTGTTCTGGACGAGCGGGCGCGTCGATTGTTGGCTGCGGCGGA
>JANXMS010000096.1 GCA_025354525.1 Acidobacteriota bacterium | reverse complement strand
CGTCGGCGCGGTCGCCCTGGCCCGCGCCTACCAAGCAGCCGCCGGCCCCGGAGGCGGCCTCGCCGGTCTCCGGCAAGACGTCGCAGCCTCCGAACGCTCCATCGCCGCCTGCTATCGCGAGCTCAAACAGCTCCGCAGCCTTGACCCGTTTGACCGGCCCCCCGCCAATTTCAACCCCGCCACCGACATCGCCCAGCAGATTTATACCTCCGTCCCGGAACCGGAAGAAATTCCGCCCGCTGCCCCGGCCCCAACCACGGAAGTCGTTGAAAACACGGAATCGGAACCCATCGAAACGGCCGAAATCACCGAAATCCAAAGCCAACCGAAGCCACCCGAATCCCGCGCCGAACACGGGTACTCCATCGTTTTGCCCGCCGGTTGAGCCCCCGCCCAAAGTCCGCCATGCCGGCTGCTGTACCGCATGATCCGCCTCGTCCAACCCAAGCTGGAATCGGATTCGATCGAAGTTGCCGCAACCCAAAGCCAACCGAAGCCACCCGAATCCCGCGCCGAACACGGGCACTCCATCGTCTTGCCCGCCCGCCGAGCCCCCGCCCAAAGTCCGCCATGCCGGCGGCGGTACCGCATGATCCGCCTCGTCCAGCCCAAGCTGGAATCGGATCCGATCGAAGTTGCCGCAACCCAAAGCCAACCGAAGCCACCCGAATCCCGCGCCGAACACGGGCACTCCATCGTCTTGCCCGCCCGCCGAGCCCCCCACCGAGCCGAGGTCATCCCAAAAGCCCGAACCGCTACCGGCTGATAAAGGACTACGGCCCAGGACGCGCGAACGCGTCCTGGGCCGTTACAGCTCCAAAGGCGAGCTCCTCCTGCCAGCTCTAGAACGTCAACCGCAGCGCAAACTGCACCTGACGCGGAGCCCCGACAATTGACGTGATAATGCCCGCGCTGGGATTCCCGACGCCCGAGTTCGGCAAGTCAAACTGCGCATGGTTGAAGATGTTGAACATCTCGCTGCGGAACTGCAACTTGACCCGCTCGGTGATTTGGAAATTTTTAAACAGCGAGAAATCCACATTCGTCCGGCCCGGCCCGCGCAGTAAGTTTCTGCCGCCGTTGCCAAACGTGAACACCGTCGGCGTTCCCCACGCGGCCGTGCCCGGCGCTGTCCCCAGCGACGTATCGAACCAACGCGCGATCGTCGGGTTGTCGATCTCCCCACTCTTGTAACGATCCGGACGGCTGCCGCCCGCATTCGATACCGAGTTTGCCAGCACGGGCGTAAACGGCAGCCCCGTCTGCTTCTGGAAGATCATGTTGCTATCCCAGCCGCCCAGAATATTGTCGACCATCGCCTTGCCCGAACTAAACTTCCGGCCTTTGCCGAAGGGCAGTTCGTAGTTCATGCTGTACACAAAACGGTGCGCAATGTCGAAGCCCGATGTCGCCCGTTCCACGCTGCGATAACGCCGATCCTGCGGCAGCGGCCCGTTGTCGGCACCGCCGAACTGGTTGCCGACATTGTCGATCGAATGCGAATACGTATAAGCCGCCAAAAAGCCCAACCCATTCGAAAAGCGCCGTTCAATCGTGCTCTGCAGCGAGTGGTACGACGACAACCCGTCCGAGACGTTGTAATCCACGTTCACGATTCCCGGTGCCACCGCAAAGAGCGGCCGCCGCGGTCCCGGTGCGCCCGGCCCCGGAACCTGCTGGTTAAACCCATACACGTTGTCTAGTTTCCGTCCCAGATTGCCGACATAGCCAATCTTAAACACTAACTCCATGGGCAACTGATGCTGCACCTGCAAAGTAAACTGCTCGGCATAGCCCGAACGGAAGTTCGAATCCACTCCCAGGAAGTTCCCCACCGGATTCCGCACCGCGGATTCCGCAGTCAAGGTAGGAATCGGCGGCAACCCATCCGAAACCCGTCGCGGATTCGCCACAAACTGGTTGATGTCCAGCGCATTGATCGGGCCATACGGCAACTGCCGATGACGCCGCATCAACACACTCTCGCTACCCGCCGGCGTAAAGAAAATACCGCCGCCGCCGCGAATCACCGTCCCCGGGCGCAACCGGTACGCAAAGCCCAAGCGCGGAGCAAAGTTGTTCTTGTCCCCTTTCACGCCCGTCCGCGAATCCGAGTTGTAACCAGCCACCAGCAACTTCGCCTGCACCACGTCGTAGTTCGTCCAACGATCCGTTACTTCCGTCGTCGGCGTGTCGTACTCGTACCGCATTCCGACATTAATCGTCAGCTTATCGGAAACCTTCCAATCGTCCTGGATGAAGTAGTTCGATTCCCACATGCGGATCCCCGGCGCAATCAGCGTGAAATCCTGCTCAATCGTATTCGCTGTTCCCAGAATCAACGCCGCCATCGCGTCGCCCGTCGCGCCCGCATTGTTCGGGTTGTCCGTAAACGTTCGACCAAAGTTGAATCGGCCATTCCCACGGTTGGTCTGGTACTGCGTCAACTGCCGACGCCGGAAGTCCACGCCAAACTTCACCGTATGCCGTCCGCGCAGATTCGTGAAATTCACGCCCGGATGAAACGTGTTCTCAATCCGCTTGATCGGCAACGATCGTGTCTGCCCGATGCCCGAATAACCGGCCGGGCTAAAGATCGGAATACCATCCGAGTTCGGCCCCTGATTCGATCCCCGCACGCCCAGCTTTTCGCCCAGTTGCGCCCCGGCCGACGCGCCTTCCTGCAAGAAGTTCAGGTTGAACCGGTTGAATCCCATGCGCGCTTCCATCACGAAAGTCGGTTGAATTGTCCGCACCCAGTTCAGCACGGAGTGATAAGCCTTCAGCGCCGATGCCCCGGCAAACGTATCTTCGTTGCCCAGGCTCACCGGCGAACCGATTCCCGCCAAAGTCACCGGCGCGAAAGTCGATGGCCGCGTCGTGGTCGTATCCTGCCGCGAGAACCTCCCGAAAACCATGTTCTTCTCGTTCCAGTTCCAGTCCGCCCGCAGGTCGCCCTGGTCCCACTGCTGCTTCTCGCCGGGGTTCGTTATATGGTTGTTCACTAATCCCGTCCGCTGCGGCAGCGGATAAGCGGCCAACAACTTCGCCATCACCGGGTCAAACCGGTTTACCGGAATCTGCCGATTCGGAAACGGATCGCGCATGAAGCCGGACGCCGTACCCGGTGCCGCCCGCAACGTGTTCGGGTCAAAAATGTCCCGCACATCCGCAAAGTTGCCCGCCCGCATTCCTTCGGTCGGAACCGTATTTACGAACGTCCGCTGCACGCTCCGTCGATAGCCTTCATAGTTGCTGAAGAAGAACAGCTTGTTCTTAATCACCGGACCGCCTAAACTCGCCCCAAACTGGTTCTGCCGGAGCACCGGCTTCACCGGGCTGAAAAAATTCCTCGCATCGAACTTGTCGTTCCGTAAAAAGTCATACGCGCTGCCATGGAACTCATTCGAACCCGACTTCGAAATCACATTGACCGTAGCCCCGGAATTCCGTCCTTGATCTGCCGTAAATAGGCTCGTCTGAATCTTAAACTCCCGCACCGCTTCCACCGACGGACGCAGCACAATCGACAGCGTCAGCCGTTCGTTGTTGTCAATGCCGTCCCACAGAAAGTTATTCGATCCTTCCCGGTTTCCATTCGCGAAAATCTCGCTGCCTGGCCGTAGATCGTCCGGACGCGTGCCGCTCATGATTGTGCTCCTCGCGCCAAAGCCCACTCCGGTCACACCCGGTCCAAGCGTGGCAAGCTGCACAAAGTTCCGGCCATTCAACGGTAGTTCGGCCACCTGCCGCTGCTCCACCACTTGGCCGATCGACGACGAGTCGCTCTCTATCAGCGGCGTCGTCGCCTTCACTTCCACCGTCTCGCTCACCGTACCCACTTCGAGCGCAATATCAAAACGCGCCGTCTGGTTCACTTCCAAAGTCAGGTCTTGAAACACCTGCCGAAACCCAGCCTTCGACGCCGTAATCTTATAGCGGCCCGGAGGCAACAGCGGCACGGTAAAGAAACCATTCGCATCGCTCTCCGCTTCACGCGTCACCTGCGTATCCTGGTTCTGCGCCACGACCTTCGCACCCCCAACCGCGGCGGACGACTTGTCCGTAATTGTGCCGGTAACTGACGAACTATTCTGTGCCCATGTCATGGCCGCAAGGCCCAGACAAAAGACGATAAGACGTATCATAAAAGGCTCCCTGGCGCTCTGTAACGTGATTTTGACAGAGCGCGGCTCTCGACATTATATCGCCTTATAATATTTTCATGGGTAAGCCGCTCCTCCTCGCCGCTGTCGCTCTTTCGCTCCTCGCCGCCTCGATCAATCCGAAGGACGAAGCCTGGATCGGAGCCCGCCGCTCTTACTGGGCCTTCCAACCCGTCGTCCGTCCCGCCGTCCCCAATCTCAGCCCAAACCCCATCGACGCCTTCCTCCTCGAACAACTCCAGGCCAAAGGCCTCGCGCCCTCCCCTCCGCTCGATAAAGCCCGCCTTGCCCGCCGCGTCACCCTCGATCTCACCGGCCTCCCGCCCACCGCCGCCGAAGTCCAACGCTTCGTCGCCGATCATTCGTCCAAAGCTTACGAACAGCTTGTTGAACGCCTCCTCGCCTCGCCCGCCTACGGCGAACGCTGGGCCCTCCGTTGGCTCGACACCGTCCGCTACGCCGATACCAACGGCTACGAACTCGACGCCGAACGCCCCCACGCCTGGCGCTACCGCGACTATGTCGTCAATAGCTTCAACGCCAACAAGCCCTACGACCGCTTCCTGAAAGAACAAATCGCCGGCGATGAACTCTACCCCGGCGACCAAGCAGCGCTCATCGCCACCGGCTTCCATCGCGCCGGACCCATCCACCTCGTCGGCGGCAATCAGGACGAAGAGATGAACCGCCAAGAAGTGCTTACCGAAATGACCCTCGGCGTCTCCAACGTCTTCCTCGGCATGACCGTCGGCTGCGCCCGTTGCCACAACC
>JANXMS010000104.1 GCA_025354525.1 Acidobacteriota bacterium | reverse complement strand
TTCGCCCCCAGATCTTTGCCCGTTTCCTAGCGTTTTTGGAATTTGTGTCGCAAAGTGCCCCTCGAAATCATGCCACAGGCTCGCGCGATGCTACCGAAACCATTGAATCTATTGGGTCGGAGGCCGCTAATCAATTACGGCGTACGCATACCCTTCGTCGCTTCTACAACTGGGACCAATGGCAATCGGTTGGGTGCCTATGGGCACGTCTCACCGGGTGGCTCCGAATTATGGGAGGTCGAGGAACAATACTTCGCGGGAGGCACCTCGCCTTCGCAATGGCGGGTGACGTTGGACTTTTCAGCTATTGAGGACGACGGCGGACTTCCTGTTCCTATGAATAAGGTGCGGAAGATGCGCTGGACGTACGCAGCTGACTTTCAACGAGGCAAATTCGAGAGAAGCGAATTTCGGGTACATCTTGCAAACTGGACCGTCACGGGTTTAGCTCGCCGGTATCGGGTTGCTGGACCGGGCTCGCGACGAATTGAAAATTCATCGAGAAATATTCAGTATTATGGTTCGAGTTGGGGACCGGAGGTACGAGGCAACTACTCGGGAGGCACGATTCGTTGGGCCGAGCAATATGGAGACGGCATAGTTATCCCGTATCGGTCCGCTCAAAACCATGAGTTGTACCTGGGAACGCGTTTGCTCGATCAGGCCCCCAATATCGCATTTCGGGTCGACAACGGCCCGGTGCAAGTCTTCAATCTTCGAAGAAATGCGGAAGATCGGCTCCTTCGCGTCCCGCTTGGAGACTTTGGACCAGGTGAGCACACCGTGTACGTAACCCACAATGGAGCCTCTGGCAGACGATTTTGGTTCGACTACCTTGAAATTGCGATTCCTGCGGCCACGGTCGCCTATCTCCCTGCCATTGAAAAAGTGACATTGGCGACGGATTGGGATACCGATCATTCGCTGGCAGTTCCAGCCGAACGTACGGCGTGGATGATTCACTCCCTTGGTTTTCGGGCCAGAGTCAATCACTACGTAGGGGCTTTGATTTTCTACGAGTTGTACAGGAAGGGACACCGGTATGCTTCGGCAACGATTGATTTCGTCGGAGTTCCGACTCCGAGCACTTATACCGAGATTGCGATCGGAACGGTGGGAGAGCCTTCGAGCACTCTAACCGTTCGCCACCTTAACTTGTTCGGCGATACTGCGGGAAAAGTTGCAAAGGCGTTTGAACTTGAATTTAATCGTGGCTATACGGCCATTCGAGCGGAGGCTACCGGAACGCGATTGACAATCTATTCGCGGAAGATGGGCCGACAAGGGGAATCAACGACGCTTGTAGTTTCGCCCGCGACGGGAGGATTCCTTCTTGATCTAAGTAGCGTCACATTGGAGGGGGCCGCCGACGGAAAGTGGACGACTGACACCGAAACAGCGCAGCCTATCAATCGGGCTTGTCTCGATTGGTCGAGAGAGTTTTACCGGACGTGCCACGCCTATGGACTTGATGTCACCGCGGCATTCTCGACCGAACTCGAACATGGAGATTCTTCCCTAGAGGCGGGGTTGGCGCAGCGATACTCGGATGGCGAGCCTTGCCTTCTGACTACTCCGGCACTACAAACGAACTTTTCGCCGACAGCTCGACAGTACTGGGAGAGAGTTCATAAACAGATGGCCGATATCCTGGTCGAAGTCGGCTTGGTTCCTTTCCTTCAGCTTGGGGAGGTGCAATGGTGGTATTTCCCGGGGCCATTCGGGAACTCGATGGGAACAAGTATGCCTTATTATGATCAGTTCACGCTGGACACTTTTCAGGCCCGGTATGGCTTTCCGATGCGAGTCGTCGGAAGTCAACACGTGGATCCTGCGATGTTTCCAGAGGAAAGCCTTCACCTTCCTTCTCTGATCGGCGAGTACACCGATGCTTTGATTGCGTTCGTCAAGGCTGCGCATCCCAACTGCCGGTACGAAGTGCTCTATCCCACGGACGTGAATGACACTCCTTGGGGTCGAATCGTAAACTACCCGAATGCCGCTTGGACGCCAGAAAAACTCGACAGCCTGAAGACAGAGAGCTTCAGCTTCACGTTCGACCGAAATCTGAACAAGTCGAAGTATTCGGTCGAATTCCCTTTTGCGAAAGGGTTCCCTCGATCGAAAAGTGCCTTTTTGGTCGGGCCAGGAGATTCGACTACAACCTGGCGTAAGGAGGTCGGCCTAGCCATGGCAGCCGGGGTGAAGTCCATCGTCCTTTTCGCCCTTGACCAATTTTGCTTGATCGGCTATTCGCCATTGATGTCGCGGGCTTCGCGTCGGAGCGTGCAACAGGGAACATGATTGCATAAGAATTCTTTATCGAGAGGGCGTCTTGCATTTAGTTCGCTTTTGCACTATCCTCGGATGGTGAGCCGTTTTTACATCATTCATCCGGTCTGGCGACCGCTTTGCGGGGCGAATGTAGTGGATGTCATTGTTGGGGTTATCTTGCTGGTAACCGCCTAGTGGCGACGGACTCCTAACGGAATCTAAAGGCCACCGGTGGGGAAACCTGACCGGTGGTTCTTTTTTGGTATCTGGAGCTATACCGATGTCTCAATTGATGAGTGGTGCAAAGATCCTGCTTGAGTGCTTGTCGCGGGAAGGAGTCGAAGTCATTTTCGGCTACCCGGGAGGCGTAACGCTTCCTTTCTACGATGCCTTATATGATCACCCAATTCGCCACGTGCTGGTCCGACACGAACAGAACGCGGCCTTTGCGGCCCAAGGTTATTCGCGATCGACCGGTCGAGTCGGCGTTTGCTGTGCGACCTCTGGCCCCGGAGCCACCAATTTGGTGACAGGCCTCGTGGATGCAATGATGGATTCAATTCCCATCGTTGCGCTTACTGGACAAGTTTCCACGAAGCTAATTGGAACGGATGCGTTCCAAGAAGCTGACACGTTTGGGATCACTCGTTCGGCTACCAAGCACAATTATCTTGTCAAGAATATTAAGGACCTGCCGTCTGTCATTCATGAGGCCTTTTACATTGCGGCGTCGGGCAGGCCAGGGCCGGTACTCATCGACGTAACTAAAGATGTGTTTATGGGTAACGCTCACTATGAGCCGGTGAACTCGATCCACTTGCCCGGTTACAAAGTGTACACAGAAGGGCATACAGGCCAAATCCGCAGGGCTGCCCAGATGATCCTCGAAGCAGAACGCCCAATGATTTACGCGGGTGGCGGGATCGTCCTGGGCAACGCTCACGACGAACTTCGCGAATTAGTCGAGGCGATTGACGCGCCTGCGGTTTGCACCTTGATGGGCTTAGGCGGGTTGCCGAGTGAGCACCCTAATTTCATCAGCATGCCTGGAATGCATGGTAGTTACGCGGCGAACATGGCGATGTCCGGGGCTGACTTACTAATTGCGCTGGGCGTTCGGTTTGATGATCGTGTAACAGGACGTCTTGCCGCATTCGCGCCGCACGCCAAGATCATCCACGTCGACATCGATCCGGCTGAGATTTCAAAGATCCGCAATGCTGATTTGCCAATCGTTGGAGACCTAAAACGAATACTCCCCAAGTTAACGGCCAATATTCGCGAGATTCAGTCTGAATCCGGGAGCCCAGATCGGCCGGGGCTCAAAGCTTGGTGGAAGCAAGTTAGAGCTTGGAAAGAGGAAAATCCTTTAGTTCCAGTCTATTCCACCTCCGAAATCAAGCCACAGCACTTGATGGCCGAAATTGACCGCATATCGGGGGGGAAGGCTATCGTTACGAGCGACGTTGGCCAACACCAGATGTGGGCAGCACAACTCATTCGCTACAACGCGCCTCGTCTCTGGATCAATTCGGGCGGATTGGGATCCATGGGCTTTGGGTTGCCGTCAGCCATCGGTGCTCAATTCGCAAACCCTGACCAGCTAGTGTTCTCGATAGTGGGAGACGGCGGCTTCCAAATGTCGCTTCCAGAGTTGGCGACTCTGATGAACTACGGTCTCCCAGTGAAAATTATTGTAATGAACAACGGGTACTTAGGTATGGTTCGCCAATGGCAGGAACTCTTTTACAACAACAGATTGAGTTCGGTAACTCTCGATAGCTTCCCTGACCCATCCTTGCTGGCCGGCGCTTATGGCTTTAAGGGACGGACAATTGAACATCCGTCCGAGTTGATCGGCGCATTGAGAGAGGCAATTGAATACAACGGGCCATATTTACTTAATGTTAAGGTGACACCGACTGAAAACGTCTATCCCATGGTCCCCTCCGGAGGGGCCATTAACGAGATGGTTTTAGGGCCGGTGCAGCCAAGTCCAGTGGTGTAACTCAAAGGAAATTGCAATGTTGCAAATTATCTCCCTGCTCATGGAAAACAAGGCCGGCGCGTTGATGCGCGTCACTGGATTACTAACCGCTCGCGGTTACAATATCGAAAGCCTGACGGTTGCTCGCACCCTCGATTCCGGGCTGTCCCGGATGACGATTGCAGTAGACATTGAGCCGCATGGACGGCGGCAGTTGATCAAGCAGATGAACAAACTGATCAACGTCCTTCAAGCAACGGATCTGACTGAGGGCCCAGCAGTAATTCGAGAAATGGTCCTGATGCGGGTTCGCGCCCCTCAAGAGTCACGCACATCGATCCTAAAAGAGTCTGAAATTTTTGGTGCTCGGGTGGTAGATTCTACTGTCGAAGGATTTGCTTTGGAGGCAACTGGAGACACCGAAAAGCTCGATGAGTTCATAAACATCATGCAGAGCTACGGCGAAATTGAGGTAAGCCGGTCGGGGGCAGTGGCAGTCTCGCTGGAATCAAAGAAACTGCGCTTGTCACCTCCCATCCCTCGCGGTGAGGCAGTGTTGGTAGAAGAAAAGAATGGAGTCGCTTAATCATGTTGAAACGCTACTATGAAAATGACGCGGATTTGTCCCTACTGAAGGGTAAGCGGTATGCCATCATCGGCTATGGCAGCCAAGGTCACGCGCACGCTCTAAACTTACGTGACACCGGGTGCGACGTCATTGTCGGACTGTATCCGGGCTCAAAGAGTTGGGCCAAAGCCGAAGCCGCAGGGCTTAAGGTGATGACGGTTGCCGAAGCGACGAAATCGGCCGATACTTTGATGATTTTGGTTAGCGATCATATTCAAGGTGAACTCTACAGAAACGAAATCGCACCGAATTTGAGCGCCGGCAAGACATTGATGTTCGCTCATGGCTTTAGTATTCATTTCAAGTCGATCACCCCGCCGGCGGACGTGGATGTCTCGATGGTCGCTCCGAAATCTCCCGGACACCGCGTGCGTGAGCTGTTTACCGAAGGCATTGGAGTGCCAGGACTGGTGGCGGTAGCCCAGAATGCGACAGGAAAAGCTCTTCAGAACGCTCTCGCCTACTCCGCCGGGATCGGCTGTGCCAAGGCGGGCGTAATTGAGACGACCTTTAGAGAAGAGACCGAGAGTGATCTGTTCGGCGAGCAGGCGGTGCTATGCGGAGGAGTCAGTGAACTGGTCAAAGCTGCCTTTGAGACCCTTACCGAAGCTGGCTACGCACCTGAAATCGCATACTTTGAGTGTCTGCACGAACTGAAGCTGATTGTCGATTTGATCTACGAGGGTGGCTTGGGCTACATGCGCTACTCCGTGTCCGATACTGCCGAGTACGGCGACTATGTCAGTGGGCCACGCGTGGTAAACGCCGCGACAAAGGTAGAGATGAAGAAAATCCTAGCCGAAATCCAGGACGGGACTTTTGCCCGAAACTGGATCAGCGAGAACCAGGAAGGTGGCCGGAAGAAGTTCCTCGCCATGCGGGAAGCAAATGCAGATCATCCCATCGAGAAGATTGGAGCTGAACTCCGTTCGATGATGCCGTTCCTCAAAAAGAAGAAAGAGGCGGGGATTCCGCAGGCCTAATTAACGACTGGGTCGACCTCCTATGCAGATCACGATCTTTGACACAACTCTTCGCGACGGCACGCAAGGAGAATCCGTTTCTTTCTCCGTTGACGACAAGCTGGCTGTCGCGAGAGAGTTAGATATCCTTGGCGTTGACTACATTGAGGGAGGTTGGCCCGGTTCAAATCCCAAAGACAAAGAGTTTTTCGCTCGCGCAAAGAGCGAACTTTCGCTTCGGCATTCCAAATTGGTCGCTTTTGGAGCCACTCACTTTGCGAAGTACGAGGTCGATACAGACCCATCTATAAGAGAGTTGATTCGGGCGGAGACTCCGACTATCTCAGTTTTTGGGAAGACTTGGGATTTCCACGTGAGTCGAGTGCTGGGGATCTCGTTAGATCGCAACCTCACGATAATTGCGAACACTGTTGACTTCCTGAAGCGTCACGGGCGAGAGGTCGTTTACGACGCAGAGCATTTTTTTGACGGGTACAAAAATAACCCTGATTACGCGCTAAAGACGCTTCGAGCAGCCGGGGAGGCCGGGGCCGACGTTTTGTGTCTTTGTGACACCAATGGAGGAACCGTTCCACACGATGTCGCTGAGATAGTCCGTCACGTTCGGTCACAGTTCTCCGGAGTAATCGGCATTCATTCGCACAACGACTCCGACCTAGCCGTCGCTAATACCCTTGCGGCCGTTGACGCTGGCTGTACTCACGTTCAGGGCTGCATCAACGGTTATGGTGAGCGTTGCGGTAACGCCAACCTGATCTCTGTTATCGCGAATCTTGAGCTCAAGCTTGGGCACGTGACCATTGGAGAAGCGGGCCTTAGGAAATTGACTTCTGTCGCCCATTTTGTCGCTGACCTTGCCAATCTCCCGTTGCGGAACGACCAAGCCTTCGTTGGGAAGAGCGCTTTTGCGCACAAGGGAGGAGTCCATGTTAGTGCGGTGCTTAAGGATCCCGCTACGTACGAACATGTATCTCCGGATCTAGTCGGCAACCAACAGCGAGTTCTCCTAAGCGATATGTCGGGTCGAGGAAACGTTTTTTACAAGGTCAGAGAGCAGGGACTTGACCTTCGGTTGACCGAGGGACAGCGCCAGCAATTGCTAGAGCAGATTAAACAGTTGGAATACGAAGGATACGAACTCGAAGCCGCTGAGGGTACGTTTGAATTGCTAGTTCGCGAGGCACTCCAGCCCGGGAAGGAATTTTTCAAACTGGAGTCCTTTGAGGTCGCGACGAAGATGAGGAACGGTGACGACAGGGCATCGACCATTGCGACCGTCTCGCTTCGAACAGCCGACGGTTTGCATACCGAAACTGCTGTGGGAAATGGTCCTTTCAACGCACTTGATCTTGCCTTGCGGCGGTGTCTATCCGGACTCTATCCCGAGATCGCAAGAGTAAAGCTAATTGACTATAAAGTTCGCGTGATCGATTCCAAGAAAGGCACGGATGCAAAGGTTCGAGTATTGATAGAATGGCGTGATCGAGAGCAAAACTGGGCCACAGTCGGCGTCTCAGACAATGTAATTGAGGCGAGTTGGAAGGCATTGGTTGATGCAATCCGCCTCGATTTGATGCGCCTAGCTGACCAATCCCCTGAGTAGGCAGCACGTGGTGGTTGTTGGAAATATTGCCAAACTGAGGTGTCCTGGCAAGGAACAGTGCGTTTTATCAGCTTCCGCTGTGGGTCATCTTGCCAACCGGTGCGGCTGTTGTAATCAGAGTGAGGAGTAGCACTGGTCCGAGTTTCTTAGTTGATGCCTAAAGCAACGCCTTGCTTCTGTCAACTCCAATTTGGCTCTCTGTCGAGGCACAGTAGAAATGTCCCCTTTTGCCCGGGCCGGTGAAAAGTAAATGTTAGTCTGTTCATGCGTATGCGAACGACTAACCCCAGCCTTCCATCGTCCTCCGCCGTGTGCTGACTTATAAGGTTGAAACAACCCCGCCGCACCAGCGGCCAATCAAGAGCCGCCTACGCCGCCGGCCTTGGCATCGCCGTCCATACCCTCGACCACTACCGACGCCAACTCCGCCCTCGCCAACCGCAGCTCCTCGAAGTCGATTGGCAGCCCCCATCACTCCCCCCTGCTCCCGACTGTGCCCTCGTGCTGCGCAACGGTCGCCGCATCGAACTCTCCGCCGCCTGCCTCGCCCATCTCGCCGACCCCGGAGATCTCCTCCAGAAACTCCTCTCCGCCGCCGACCCCCACTAACTCATGTTCGGCCTCTCGTCAGCCACCCGCGTCTTTGTCGCCGTCGATCCCATCGACATGCGCAACGGTTTCGACGGCCTCTTCGGACTCGTCCGTGACTCCCTCGGCGAAGACCTACTCAGCGGACACCTCTTCCTGTTTACCAACCGCCAACAGACTCGCCTGAAACTCCTTGTCTTTGATGGAAGCGGTCTTTGGGTTTGCGCCAAAAGACTGGAAAAAGGCCGCTTCGCCTGGCCCGTCACCAATCCCGGGCAATCCCGCATCACGTTGCGTCCCGGCGAACTCGCCCTTTTGTTGAACGGAATAGACCTCACCCAAACCAAGCCGCGACCCTGGTTTCGCGGCCTCGCCGCCACCTCAAATAATCAAGAAA
>JANXMS010000060.1 GCA_025354525.1 Acidobacteriota bacterium | reverse complement strand
AACTGCTTCCCCTGCGACGATCCCCCGGTGACGGTTGCGACCACCCAGATTATTCCTGTCCCGAACTGCTTGCCCTGCGACGATCCCCCGGTATCCTCCCCTTCGATGAACGACTTCTCCCTCATCAACGGCCAAGTTCTATCCCCTCGGTTCCTCGCGGTTCTCGCGAACGAGCGGACGGCGTAATCGATCTCTTCAGGTCAAGCCCGCGCAGTGGCGGCGCTTTCACGTTACCCCATTTCCGTCGAAGTGGTAGTAGTAATGGTACACTTCTTGTTAGTCAGCGTGAATGCAGACCTATTTTAGGATGCCCGCCTCTCAACAAGTCGCCTTTTGGATGAGTCTTGTCACCAGTCTAGGTGCGGGACTTGTGGCTGGCACGCTCTTTCGTCGCGGCCTAATGGGTTCGTACCGAGCATTTTTTTGGTATTTGTGCGCCGAGTGTGTGATTGGGCTTGCTTGGTTGATCATTCGATGGACCGGAAGCAATTATTTCATCGGATTGGCTTATCTGATTTCCCAACCGGTACTATGGCTGTTTTACATCGCTGTCGTCTTGGAGATCTACCGAAAGTGTTTGCACCGCTTCCGGGGGATCGCAAGGGTGGGACAGCAAATTCTATTGTTTGGATTGATCGGGTCGATGATTTTGTCGGTGGCCACGATCCAGCCAGATCTTGAAGTCTCTCGTCACCTTTCGGCCGTGAAAGTTCTTTACGTCACGGCGGGGCATCGAGTGATTACGGGAGGTATCACGCTGTTCTTGCTTATGTTGGCCGTGGTGCTGAATTGGTTCCCTGTGCCGATTGCCCCGAATACTTTTTTGCACACTGCGGTATCGTTTTTTTTCTTCCTTTCTATGACGATCGCGCATTCGTACCGGAATTTGATCGGAACGGATGCGACCGATAATATGAACGCGGTTGTGATGGTTATGGGCACCTGTTGTCTGATCGCGTGGGGAGTGCGGCTAGTACCGGAAGGGGAGTCGGATGGCGCAATTCCGGCAGGGGATTGGAAGGACGGCGGATGGCTGCTTGAGCAGATGGAAGCGATCAACCGAGCGCTTTTGCGCGTCGTAAAGTAGCCCTTAATTCATCCGGAATAAGGTGCTTTCCGGCATTGCATTCGTCTTCAATTCTCTATAGAATCTACTTAGTGCCTGAACGGGAGTGGCCCAACTCAGGATGAGGCAGAATCTGGAGACGCTGTTTTCCAGGTGACTCATCAACCTAGGCAAGAGGTGTAGCGAAGATGACAATGGTCCCGTTTATCGTAGGAATTCTAGGAGTTGCGGTGTTCGCCACACTGCTTGCAAGTATTTTTTTGAAGACGGAACGTTTTGCCAAAGTGACGCAAGGCTTTGACGAAAAATGGTTTGAAGACTTTTCCGCCTTTCGTTACCTTCCCATGCGACGGCTTTTGAATGGTACGGATGAAGCGTTTGTGCAGCGCCTGCAACAGAATGGTGGGGGCACGTTGCGCGAGTTTCGCGCTGAGCGGCGGATGTTGTTTCGGCTGTATTTGAAGGACCTGCAGAGTGACTTTGCCCGTCTGAGCTTGGGAGCCAAACGAGCGATTCTGGCGGCGACGGAGGACCAGTCGAATCAGGTCTCCTCGTTGATTCGGTTGGAATGGAATTTCCGCAAAGCGGTTTGGATGGCCCATGGTCAATTGTTCCTGCACGCCTCCGGTTTCAGCCCTTCCGATGCGACTGGTTTGATCGACGCTTTGCAACACTTTGAATTTTCTATTCGCGAATCCTACTTGGCGCTTGATCGACCGACCGCCTAGCGGAGATCGAAAGGAGTTTTCTTTCTCCTTGTGGCGGTATACCATAAAGGCAATGCGGATACTCCTATTGGTTTCCATTTTGTATTTTCCGACGCTGTATGGGCAGGCGTCGGCTCCCAGCCACTGCGTGGTGGTATCGAATGGAGCCCCTGCGCTCCCCGCAAAACTTCTGACTGGCCAAGGTTCGACGCCGTTTACGATCACGACGAGTAGTGGTCAGGCCCAGAAGTTCTTCTCGCAAGGTGTTGCCCAAATGCATTCTTTTTGGGCTCGTGAGGCCGAAAGAAGCTTTTTGCAGGCGGCGGCACTCGATCCAAAGGCGGCTATGCCTTGGTGGGGCGTCGCGATGGTCGCAGCGGGGGACTACCGGCCTCACTTCCAACTGATTCGCGACAAGAACGCCGCGCCGAAGGAAATGACTCCGCCTTTGAAACGCGCAATTGATGCCGCAAAAAAGGCTGCTGCTTTGGCGGAAGGCGTAACCCCTCGCGAGCGGCTCTACCTTGATGCGATCATGGCTCGCCGCAACCATCCACTCGACGATGCCGCAGCCGACGCTGGCTACCTCAATGGGTTACGGAAGGTGATTGCGGCCTATCCAGATGAGGTGGAAGCGAGGTCGTACCTTGCACTGCACCTGATGGATGGATTCCTCACCCCGAATCGGGAGCCTCGTCCGGGCTCGATGGAAGCGGTGAGCCTATTGAAAGACCTAGCCGTCAAGATGCCGGACCACGCTGGTGTCCACCACTACGTGATCCACGGTTGGGAGGGCTCCTCGTTTGCAAAGGACGCTTGGTCGAGTTGTGAACGGTATACAGCGCTGGTTCCGGAAATCCCGCACGCCCTCCATATGCCCGGTCATATTTACTCGCAAACTGGCAAGTTGAAAGAAGCGACCGATAGCTTTGTGGCGGCCGGTAAGTTGGAGCGGGCGTTCATGGCTGCCGATCCGGGCTACGGCAATCTGCACCACGGTCACAATATCCACTACCTAGCGGTGGTTCAGGCGGCGTCCGGCCATTATGATGATGCGATCCTGTCAGCGAACGAATTGCTCGCCCTAAAGGAGACGCCAGCGGAGGCCAGGCAGTTAGACAATTCGCGCACCGCGTATCGTCAGGGATGGTTCTCTTTGATGCGGACTCTGGTTTGGGCCGAACGCTGGGATGACATTCTAAACTCCTCAATGTTGCCGACCGTGGCAAAACCCAGGGAGGTGGCGTGGACCCATTGGGCCCGCGGTCTGGCTTCCCTTGCAAAGGGCGATTTGACCCAAGCGCGAACCGAGGCCAAAGGGATGCGCGCTGCATTGCTGGATTTCGAAGCGCGAAACAAGGCCAAGTACCCGAAGGAATTGGGAGTGGCTGAGCAGGAGTTGTTCGGGCAACTGACGTTGGCTTCTGGCAAGACCGGAAGAGGGCTGAAGATTCTGTCCGACGTTTCGATGGCCGAAAGGTCCTTGCGCTACAACGAGCCGCCGTACTACCCGCGGCCGGTGGCGCTGGCTTGGGCGGACTCGGCGGCGAAGGCTGGCAAACTAAAAGATGCCGAAAAAGCCTACCGCATTGCGCTCGAAGAGTTCCCTGGCCTCGACCGGGCCGAACGCGGCCTGAAATTACTACAGACCCGCATGAAGTCTGGCTCGAAGCCGGCGGATGATGGCGGAGTCGAATAGCGTCAAGATCGTCGGCGGGGGTTTGGCGGGCTGCGCGGCGGCATTAGCCGGTTTGCGCCACGGAGTTCACCCGACGATTTTCGATCCGGCCCGCGTGGCCCGACATCGGGTCTGCGGGGAGTTTCTGAGTCCGGAGGTCCGCCATTCGCTCGAATGGCTGGGCGTTTGGGATGCGGCGGAAGCCTGGGCACCTGCGCTAATGTACAGCATGAAAGTCCACTTTGGGCGGCGGGTTTGTGCCGATCGACTACCGGAACCAGCGATTGGACTGAGTCGTCTGCGCCTTGACCATTTACTGCGCGAGGCCGCGATTCAGGGTGGCTGCGGGTATGTGGCGGAGCGCTCCAGCCCTCATCCGAGATGCATTCTTGCCACGGGGCGACAAGCGACGCCGCCATCGGGTGACCGCATTTTCGGATTCAAAGCACATTTTTCCGGTCCTGTCGGCGACGCGGTGGAACTCTATTTTGGCGATAGGTTCTACGTGGGAGTGAATCCAGTGGAGGACGGAATTACGAACGTTTGTGGATTGGCTCCAGAGTCGCTACTCCGCAGCGTAAACTTCAACTTCGAGGCGCTTTTCGGCCTATCGCCGGCCTTAAGGGAAAGGACCGAGCCGCTGACGCAAAACATGGCTTGGCTCACCACCGGCCCCCTGCTTTATGGCCGGACGAAACAGCCGCTGGACGTTTACGCAGCCGGCGACGCGTTTTCATTCATTGATCCGTTCACCGGGGCTGGAATGCTCAATGCTCTAGAGAGCGGACGGATGGCGGGCGCGGCAGCGGCTCGGGCGGAGTCGCCAGCAGCATATCGGAACACTCTGAGCAAACGACTCGGTCGACCGCTGTTCATGGCTTCGGTATTTCGGAAGGCCCTCGAAGCAGGTGTCGGGCAAATTCTCGCCCCGTGGATCCCGGGCCGCTGGTTGTTTTCCCTCACGCGGTTGGGCTAAAATCGGGTCGAGCTTCGTTAGGTCACCGCAACTTCGGATGGCATGAGGAAGCCGTAGCGGTTGAGCGTAGCCTTTGGCATTGGCCATACGCCACCCTCTCGGAGACTGGGCGTGATCTTCAGCGTCTTCGGGTGCACTCCCCGGTTCCCGGCCTCTGGGTTTATGCCACCGTTGCCAGAAACACTTCCGGAGATGCCGACGTATCCAAGGCTCCAGTTTTAAGATCGGCCTGCGATTCTCGGTCAGCCGATACTATCTCCACCAACCTCGCATCCTGCGGCGCCAACCGTCACGGAGTTAATTGCTCGTATCACTTCGCCTCGCATCCCACATCTCTCGCACCTTTGTCTTGAATCTCGATATGCTTTCCGGCGCTATTCCTATCCTCCCTTCGCGATCCAGTCGAACGGAGCGTGTCAATAACCTTGAGACACAAGTTAGGTTAATTTAGCGAGTTTCTTCGTCCGAGGTTTTCGGTTTGTTGATCCAGAAGTGGGTTGGCAGTTCGAGGGTTGTTGGGGCGCTATGGACGAAGCGCTCCGGATGAGTGAGGAGGGATCTAGTGCTCTGACCGCAAGAATCCATTTGCGTAAATCATTTTAGGCAAACAATGTTTAGAGGCATACTTGAGTATGCCCCCGGCTCCTCTCCAGACCCAGCTCTCATCGGAAGATCACGAGCAACCTGCGGACCCTACTCAGCAGCGGCGTTCAACCGGTCCGATCCATCTTTCGTGCCCCCGTTCTGGTCCCGCTAGCGCAGGGCGTCAGCGCCCCTCAAATCGCTCGTTTCGTCCCGTTCACACCCTAGGCGATCCGGCAGATCGGTCACCGCTTTGAGCAACTCGGATTGGATCGGGCCCTCTATGACAAGCAGCGTCCCGGCGCAGTTCCAGTGCTCGACGATGCCCAGAAGCAGGGCATCATCGCGATGGTCTGCTCCAACCCACCGGCGGGTCGAAGTCGCTGGACGGTGCGGCTCATCGCCGAGGAAGCGGTCAAAAAGCGCTTGGTTCCGCGAGTGGGTAGAGAGGCAATCCGAGTTCTGTTACGCCACCACGACCTCGAACGCTACATCGCTAACATGGATGATGTCTTGGCCATTTACGAGAAGCCGTATGACCCCCAGGAGCCGGTGGTCTGCCTGGACGAAAAGCCGATCACTCTTCATGCCGATGTGCGACCCGCCACAGCGGCTGAGCCGGGACGGGAAGCCCGGCGCGGCAGCGA
>JANXMS010000056.1 GCA_025354525.1 Acidobacteriota bacterium | reverse complement strand
AACCCATTCAAGCGGTCTCAGCACTAGCTCCCCTTCGCAACGCCCCAAGCCGCCTCTTCAAAGCGAAGGACCCGCGGGACGGAACCGCGCTCCACGATGCAGCCTGGAATGCGGAGCGAACGAGCCTCCTCCTCAGCCGCGGCGCTGACCCGAATGCTCTCTCTAAGATCGGACGCACCCCCCTCCTCGTAGCCGCCAGCAGCCCCACCGGTGCCCCGGTTATTCCCATCTTCCTCGAAACCATGCAACGCCATGGGTTTCAATCTCCTGCAACCGGCGGCCATCGGCAATACCCAGGTCGCCGCCATGCTGCTCGAAAAGGGATTCCCCATCAATACCCAACGCACCGTCGGCGCTGGGCACGATGCCAGACGGTCGCCGACGCTTCGAAATCGAGTTGACCAGTGGGTGCAACAGTAGCCTCGCGTACAATGATGTATGGCTGACATCCGGCACTCCGTTTGCGCTCTCGATTGTCCCGACGCCTGCGGGCTCGTCCTAAAGATCGAAGACGGTCGCGCCACCAGAATCCAAGGCACCCCGGGCCACCCCGTCACGCAGGGCTTCCTGTGCGGCAAAGTGGCCCGCTACCTGGATCGCGAATACTCCCCTCATCGGCTCACCACGCCGCTCCGGCGGGTCGGCGCCAAGGGCGAAGGCCGCTTCCAACCCACCTCCTGGCACGAAGCCCTCTCGATCATCACAGAACGCTTCCAGAGCGTCATTGCCGCTCACGGCGCGGAAAGCATCCTACCCTATTCCTACGGCGGCTCCATGGGCCTGCTCCAGGCCAACGGCATGGATCGCCGCTTCTTCCATCGGCTCGGGGCCAGCCGCCTCGACCGCACCATCTGCGCCTCCGCCGGCACCGCCGGGCTCATGGCCACCCAAGGCATCCGCTACGGCATCGACCCGGAAGCCTTCGTCCATTCGAAGCTCATCATCGCCTGGGGCGCCAACATCCTCACTACCAACGTCCACCTCTGGCCCTTCATCGTCGAAGCCCGCCGTCGCGGTGCCAAGTTCATCGTCATCGATCCCGTCCGCACCAAAACCGCCAGCCTTGCCGATCAGCACATCCGCATTAACCCCGGCTCCGACCTCGCCCTCGCCCTCGGCCTAATGCACCTGCTGTTCGCCAACCAACAAGCCGACGAGGACTACCTAAACGCCCACGCCAGCGGATGGACCGACCTCCGCGAAACCGCCAAAGCATATACCCCCGAAAAAGTCGCCGCCTGGACCGGCATCCCCGCCGCCGACATCATCGAACTCGCCCGCACTTATGGCGAAACCAAGCCATCCGTCATCCGTCTCAACTACGGCGTCCAGCGCAGCGAACGCGGCGGCACCGCCGTCCGCGCCGTTGCCATGCTCCCTGTCGTCTCAGGCGCTTGGCGACACCTCGGCGGTGGTCTGCAACTGTCCACCTCCCAAGCGTTCCATTTCAATCGCGCCGCGCTCGAAATGCCGCAGCTCCAGCCCCACCCCACGCGTCTCGTCAACATGTCCGAGCTCGGCTCCGCTTTGACCACGCTCAACGATCCACCCGTCAAAGCCCTCTTCGTCTACTGTTCCAATCCCGCCGCCGTCGCTCCGGATCAACAAACCGTCCTCGCCGGCCTCCGCCGCGAAGACCTCTTCACCGTCGTCGTCGAACAGTTCCAAACCGACACCGCCGACTACGCCGATCTGGTCCTGCCCACCACCACCTTCCTCGAACATACCGACATCTATGGGGCCTACGGCCACCACTACGTCCAACTCGCCCGCCCCGCCCTGCCGCCGCCCGGCCAAGCCCGCTCCAACGTCCAGATCTTCCGCGAACTCGCCCACCGTCTTGGCTTCAACGAACCCGCGTTCACCGAAAGCGAAGACGACATGATCCGCGGCGTCCTCTCCAGCGGCCATCAACACCTCGACGGCATCACCCTCGAACGGCTCGACGTCGAACACTCCATCCGCCTCAACCTCGGCGAAGGCCTCTTCCGACCCTTCGCCAACGGAGGCTTCGGCCACGCCGACGGAAAAGCCGACCTCAGCCCCGAAAACCTTGACTACGTTCCGCCCCTTGAATCCCGCCACGGCGACCCCGCTCTGCGCCAGAGCTTTCCGCTCGAATTCATCAGCCCTAAAAATCACGACAGCATGAACTCCACGTTCGGCAATCGCCCCGACGTCGACCGCCAAACCGCCATCCTGCACATCAGCACCGACGACGCCGCCCCGCGCGGCATCGCCACCGGCGATAGCGTACGCGTCTTTAACGGACGCGCCAGCCTTGTCCTCGCCGCCGCAGTCGATGGCGTCGTCGGCCCCGGAACCGTGAGTTCCCCCAGCCTCCGCTGGCCCAAGAAGCAGCCCGGCGGCCTCAACATCAACGCACTGGTGAGCGAGCGCTTGACGGACATCGGCGGCGGCGCTACCTTTTATAGTTGTCTTGTTGAAGTCGAAAAGGCCGAAGTAGAAATGGCCGAAGTAGAAAAAGCCAAAATAGAAAAATGCGCAGACTAATCTCTTCCCTCGCCCTCCTCGGGCTCCTCACCAGCCTAGCCTGCAAAACCCGTAAGCCCAACCCCGAAGTGCTCGTCGACGATAGCCAAGCCCAGCTCGGCTCCGTCGTAGCCGCCAACAACCCGCAAACCGCCGCGCAACTGCTCCGCGGCTTCTACGATCTCGAAAACGGTGCCTGGCGCTGGACCATGCCGAAGTTCGCGATCACCTTCCGCCCTCCCGTGGGAGCCAAAGAGAAAGGGGCAAAGCTTAATGTGGACATGGTACTTCCGGAAGTGATTTTCTCGAAAACCGGACCCATCGAAATCACCGTTTCCAGCAATGGAAAAGCCATCGGAAAGCAAACGTTCTCTCAAGTCGGGGACGCCAAACTCGCTCTTGCCATTCCCGCGGAGCTCCTTGGCACCGAGGCCGTTACTCTCGAGTTTGTGCTCAACAAGTGGCTGCCTCCCGGTTCTGTTGATCCGCGGGACCTCGGCATGATCTATTCCTCGGCCGGCCTGTCCCTCCCGTGAGCTTACTGCGAAGCTGGTGGTGGCTGGTCATCGCGCCACTCTTCAGTCTCGTCATTTTTCGCGAAAGCCTGGGAACCTGGTTTTTTAAGGATGACTTCGCTTGGCTAGGCCTCGGCTTATCCATTCACGACTTCCCTTCCCTTCTTGATGCGCTCTTCGCCCCCAAAGCGCAAGGCACCATCCGGCCACTCAGTGATCGCCTCCCGTTTTTGCTCGGCTACTGGCTCTTCGGTCTCGATGCCCGCCCGTTTAGAGTCTTCGTCCTCACCGTCCATAGCATCAATTTGATGTTGCTCGCTTGGCTCGTCTACCGCTGGACCTCCTCCCGCGTCGCAGCTGTCGCCGCCGCGATCATCTGGACCGCGCACTCTTCCATCGCCCAGCCATTGTCCTGGACCAGCTCGATGAACCAGGTGCTCTGGCCCACCTGCATACTCGCCGCGTTCCACGCCCGCGAATTGGGTCGAAAAGCGCGCGAGTGGCTCTTCTTTATCCTCGGCTTCGGGGTCCTCGAACTCAACGTCGTCTACCCTGCGCTCGTGCTGGCTCGCTATCCGGAGCGCTGGCGATCAACGCTGCCGCTGTTCGCCGCCAGCGGCGTCTACACCGTCTTCCATCGGTGGGTCACGCCACCAAATACGAATCCCCTCTACGTCATGGACTTCCGTCCGGCTTCGATCCTCGAAACGCTTTGGAAATACCTCCAAATGTCGATGGGTTCGTTTCGGCCGGATTTTAAGCCGGAATTGGCCGACTTCCTGCTGGGCTGCACCATCATTGCGGTCACGGGCTTTCTCGTCGGCGTCGCCTTGGAACGGGACCGGCTCATGCTCTTCGGTCTTTCTTGGTTCCTCATCTGTCTGGGTCCCGTGCTCTTGCTTCGCCAACACATCAGCGATTACTATCTTGCCGTGCCTTCCGCCGGTCTCGGTATTGCCTTTGGCCTAGCCTTTGCGCGTCGACCCCGCTTGCTGGCCCTGCCCGTCATCGCCTACCTCGCGGGGTCTCTCGTCGTTTCGCGAGAAATCACCCACTACAATCGCCACGAGTCCAACCTGGCCCGAAATCTCATTCTCGGCGTGAAACAGGCCGTCGCACTGCACCCGGACAAAATCATTCTGCTGGCCGGAATCACCACGGACCAGTTTTGGGGCACCGTCGTCGATGACCCCTTCCGGCTCCTGCCCGGTGCCAAAGTCTATCTCGTACCCGGAAGTGAAAAGAGCATTAATGCCCATCCCGAACTAGGCGATCCAGCGCTTTCCATACTTCCAGCTTCGGCCGCCCGTCTGGCCCTCGCAAACAACCAAGCGATCGTGTACTCAGCCGGAGCCACTCCGCTCCGGAACGTCACCAATTTTTATCGGGTCATCGCGGCCCAAGAGTGGGGCAACGGCCTCGCCAACATCGTCGATGTCGGCCAACCGTTGCTCGCCCCGCAACTAGGGTCGGGCTGGGAAAACATTGACCACGGATTCCGCTGGATGGGGCCAACCGCCGAAGTCACTCTCGGCGGTCCGGGCAACGAACTATTCGTCGAATGCTACCGCGCTAAAAACGAACCACGCCAAGATCTCGTAAAACTCGACATTTACAGCGGACCATCTCTGCTCGGTTCTCTCACCGTTCCGCGTCAAGACAACTTTGTCGGAAAATTACTCATCCCCCCTCACTTAGCCGCGCTGCCCAGCCTGCTCCTCCGGCTCACTGTCACCCCACCAGTGGTCACACCCGACGACGGGCGGTCACTAGGCCTCGCTTTCGGCAAAATCGGACGACGAGTGACTGTCCCCTAGCGGACACTGTGCCAAGATCATCCCACCGCCTTTATCTAGAGCGATACCCGCCTTAATGGAGGCGTTCTGGAAACCCGAACTACCGGCCCCGTATTGGGCGGACTGCAAACGACGCTTGTCCCAGCTCAGGGCCCCGTCAATGCATGCGCTTGTCGTTGATCTCGCCGAGGCTCTCTCCCCCTTTCCTCTCTCCCGACATTGCTCCGGATCTCTTCAGACGTCGCGGATTTACCATCTGTTAAGTCAAGACTTGCTATAAAATCGGGTCGAGTGGCCGGGATTTTGGCTCGGCCACCCTCCCACACCCCCGGACATGCGGTTTTCCGCATTCGGCGGTTGAACCCGGCGGCGTTAGGTCACCGCAAGATCGGATGGCATGAGAAAGCCGTAGCGTCGG
>JANXMS010000024.1 GCA_025354525.1 Acidobacteriota bacterium | reverse complement strand
GGCGAGACCGTCTCGGTGGCGCTGACTCTGCATTGGGGCGATGAGAAAACCCTCTTCGGCAAGCAGACGGTCGCCAGCATGACCACCGCGATGCTCACCCGCGGCACGACCCGCTTCACCCGCGAGCAGCTCTCGGGCGATCTGCTCCCCAACGCAACCCGCCACCAACGCACCGCCACCGCCTTCTATCGACTCACCCGCACCTCCGCCGAAGGCGGCATCCAACCCAAAGAATATCTCGCCAAATACGCCGCGGACCGCGTCCGCACCGTCTCCTCCGTCTGGCTCGGCGCCACCCTCGGCTGCGCCGAATGCCACGATCATAAATTCGATCCCTACCTTGCGAAAGATTTCTACGCCATGAAAGCCTTCTTCGCCGACATTCAAGAAACCGGCCTCGTCCCCGACCGCGGCAAAGACTCCTGGGGCAAACAGCTTCTACTCCCCACCCCGGCTCAGGAACAGCGCCTCGCTGTACTCGAAAAACGCATCACCACCCAGTCCGTTCCCGCCGCGACAACCTTCGGTTGGGTCGTTCAAACACCCACACAGTTTGCCGCCACCAACGGGACCATCCTGAAGCTCGAAAAAAGTAATTTGTTAGTCGCCACCGGACCAAACCCCGATAACTCGACTTACTCAGTCACTTTCAATGCCCCGCCCGGCCCCTGGACCCATCTCGCCATCGAAGTCCAATCCGACGACGCCTTGCCCGGGGCCAACGTCGCTCGCGGCTCCGACCGGCTCGTCATCACCGGCGTCGAATCCTCCCTGCCCTTCTCGCTCGCCGCCTCCAGCACCACCTTCTCCGCCAAAGACCTTCCCGCCATGGCCGTCCTCGACGCCGATCCCTCCTCCGGCTGGGGCGTCAATATCTACGGCGACCCGCGCATCCCGGTCCTCTCCCTCCGCTTTGCCCAGCCCTTCGCCGGCGGCCCCCTCACCGTCCATCTCCACCACGATTCCCCCCACCGCCGCGCCACCACCGGCCGCTTCCGACTCGCCCTGTCGAAGGAAGCCATCGCCTGGCCGGTCGGCTTTAGCCTGAAAAACCCAACCCTTCCCGCCGAAGTCACCGACCGTGAAGTAGCCTTCTACTCAGGCGACTTAGCCCTAGCCCAGGCCAAGCTCGAACACGATCTTCTCCGCTCCACGATGGCCAAAGTCGTCGTCACCGAAAGCGGCAAACCCGAAGTAACTCGCCTCCTACCTCGGGGTAACTGGATGGATGAGTCCGCCCCCATCGTCGAACCCGCCATTCCCGAATTCCTCGGCAAACTCACCACCCCCGGCCGCGCCACCCGTCTCGATCTCGCCAACTGGATCGTCTCGCCGGACAACCCGCTCACCGCCCGCGTCTTCGTCAACCGCACCTGGCGCCAGTTCTTCGGCACCGGACTCTCAAAGGTGCTCGACGACTTCGGCTCGCAAGGCGAATGGCCCACCCATCCCGAACTCGTCGACCACCTCGCCGCCGAGTTCACCAAGGATTGGAACGTCAAACGACTCATCCGTTCCATCGTCCTCAGCCATGCCTACCGCCGCTCCTCGCTTGCAACAAGCGAGCAACTCGACCGCGACCCCGACAACCGACTCTACGCCCGCCAAAGCCGCTTCCGCGTCGAAGCCGAAATCGTCCGCGACATCGCCCTCGCCGCCTCCGGCCTCCTCACCGAACGACTCGGCGGACCCAGCATTCGGCCCCCACAACCGGACGGATACCTCGCCGCATTAAACTACCCAATTCGCGACTATTCGGCCACGAAAGGCCCCGATCAGTACCGCCGCGGCCTTTACGTCCACTGGCAACGGACCTACCTCCATCCCAGCCTGATGACCTTCGACGCCCCCTCCCGCGAAGAGTGCACCGTAAACCGGACCAGCTCCAACACGCCGCTCCAAGCCCTCGTCCTCCTCAACGATCCCGTCTTCGTCGAAGCCTCGCGCGCCTTGGCCCAAACAATGTTTGTTGCCGCCCCCACCTTCGCCGCCCGCGTCGAAATCGCCTACCAGCGCGCCCTGAATCGCCCCGCCACCCCAGCCGAACTCGCCCTCCTCCTCAATCTCTATCAAACGTCGAAAACCCAACTCACCCCCGCTCACGCCGCCGAACTCCTCAGCGTCGGCGAAGCCCCCCGCTTGGCCCCCCAACACGACGTCGAAGTCGCCGCCCTCATGACCGTCGCCCGCGCCATTCTCAATCTCCACGGCACCGTAACCAGAAACTAAGTCATGACTCCACTCCATCGACGCGCCTTCCTCGGCCGCACCGCCGCCGGCTTCGGCCTCACAGCGCTGCAGTCACTCCTCGGGGCCCGCAACGGCCTCCACCATCCCGCCAAAGCCAAACGAGTCATCTTCCTCTATCAAGCCGGCGGGCCGTCCCATCTCGAACTCTTCGATCCCAAACCGAAGCTCGCCGCCATGCACGGCCAAGGCATGCCCGAAAGCTTCACCAAAGGCCAACAAATCGCCCAACTCCAAGGCAAACCGCTCCTCTGCTTCGGCCCCCAATTTCCGTTCCAACGCTATGGCAAATCAGGCACCGAAATATCGAACCTGCTGCCGAACATCGGTGGCGTCATCGACGACGTCTGCCTCGTCCGATCGATGAGTACCGAACAGATCAACCACGACCCCGCTCACACGGTAATGAACACCGGCTCCATCCTCGCCGGACGCCCCTCCATGGGCTCGTGGGCCGTCTACGGACTCGGTACGGAAGCGCAGGATCTCCCCGGATACGTCGTCATGGTCTCCAATGGCCGTGGCGGCCAAGCCCAACCCATCGCCGCCCGCCAATGGTCCGCCGGCATGTTGCCCTCCAAGTTTCAAGGCGTCAAGTTCCAGTCCGTCGGAGACCCGGTCCTCTACATCGCAAACCCTCGCGGCGTCGACGCCAAAATGCAGCAGCAGTCCCTGCAAACCATCACCGCCCTCCAACGCCTAGAGCACCAAGCCCTCGGCGACCCCGAAATTCAAACCCGGATCGCACAGTACGAAATGGCCTATCGCATGCAAGCAAGCGTTCCCGGCTTGATGGATTTTTCCACCGAACCCAAAAGCGTCTTAGAAGCCTACGGCGCCAAACCCGGCGATGGTTCCTTCGCCTCGAACTGCCTGCTGGCCCGCCGCTTGGCGGAACGCGGAGTCCGCTTCATCCAGCTCTACCATCGCGATTGGGACCATCACGGAAAGCTTAAAGAAGGCGTCAGCTACAAAGCAGAAGAAACGGACCGTCCCACTGCCGCCCTGATCAAAGACCTTAAACAACGCGGCCTCCTCGACGATACCCTCGTCATCTGGGGCGGGGAATTCGGCCGTACGCCCATGTCGCAAGGCGGCGACGGCCGTGACCACCACATCAAAGGCTTCTCCTACCTGTTGGCAGGAGCCGGAATCAAAGCCGGAACCGTCTACGGCTCCACCGACGAACTCGGCTACGCCGCCGTCGATAATCCCGTCAGCGTGCACGATCTCCATGCCACAATTCTTCACTTACTCGGCATCAATCACTTACGACTGACTCTGAAGCATCAAGGCCTCGACGTCCGACTAACTGGCATCAGCGGCGACGTCGTAAAAGGTATCCTCTCATGACCACCCCCGAACAACTCTTCCTCTCTCATTCCGTTTGGAAACTGCGACAAATGCAAGCCACGATCGAAGCCCGCCTACCCCTGTTCACCCCGGAACAAATCTGGTTCAAAGCCAAGCCCATTGAAAATTCCGTCGGCAATCTGGTACTCCACCTGTGCGGCAACGTCCGCTACTACATCTGCCATGGAATCGACGGCCAACCCAACGTCCGCGACCGCGCCGCCGAGTTCGCCTCCACCTCCCACGACGATCTCCCCGGCCTGCTTCGCTCAACCATCGCCGACGCCAGCGCCGTACTGACCAAACTCCCCGCGTCCCGTCTAACCGACACCCTGCCGGCGGACCTCCTCGTCCCCCCCGGCCTCCACACCGTCCTCGAACTCATCTACCAAATCGTCGGCCACTTCCAACTGCACACCGGCCAAATCATCTTCGCGGCGAAACAGCTTTAGCCAACGCCTCCACCGCCCAACTCGCCCCCGCCGCCGAAATCCATTGGTTGTACCCAAACGGGTACCCGCTGTCCATCTTCGGCTGCAGCGGATGCGCCCGCGTCTGCACAAACCAAGACCCATCGGCGTACTGCGTTCGCAACAAAAACGCAATCGCCTTTGGGTTCGTTTCGTCCAGCGCATGCAGCGCCAATCCGGTGGCGTAAGCATCGCTCGGCAGCTCAGCGAGCTGTCCCCATCCCCCATCCTCGCGCTGTCCCGCCCGCAATTCGTCGGCGGCCTTGCTGACCACGGACGGCTTAGCCTTCCCCCAACGCAACCCCAACAGCCGCAGCGCCTGCTCCTCCAATCCGACCGGCTTCTGTAACTCCAGCCAGCGCCGAGCCCGTCCCACCCGCCCAGCAAACTCCTCCGCCCGACCCGGAATCGAAAACGCTGTAAACGCCCGGACGGCGTAAGCCGTCGCCGTAATCGAACTGTATTGCTGCGGCACCCGATACTCCCGCGCTTTCACCTGCCCATCCGGAGCCTGTAAGAACGCGAGTAACTGGATCTCAGCGTCCGTCAACTTATCCGCCGCATAACCCTGGGTCGTCAAACTATCAAGCACGTAGCCCGTAATCTCCGGTACCGAAAACCCGGTCCGCAAATTCGGAATCGTCCGCGACTCCATCGCCACCAGCACCCGTAACTCCCGATGCGCCGCCGCCTCGTCATACGGAATCCCGCTCGCCTTAGCCACCGCCAACGCCGCGCTCGGCTGATGGTTGCTATGGCAACTCGTACACCCCCTCGTTTTCCAAACCGCCGGCCCCGTGCTCTGCAACAACGGAATCGCCCGCCCCAAAGCCTCCTCCGGTGTCTTAGCCCCAGCCCTTGACGGCGCGGGCAGCTTCTCCGCCGCGCCCTTTGCCCCGGCCTCCCGCAGTAACTTCGCAATCGCTGTGTCACCAAACCGCAGCGCCAACGTCAACGCCGTATTCCCATCTTCATCCAGGACATCCATCTTCGCTTTAGCCTGCAACAACAACGCTGTCGCCCCCGCGTCCCGATCAAACGAAATCGCCGTCCGCATCAGGGCCGTGTAGCCCCGCACATCCTGCGTATCCA
The DNA here is from genome assembly GCA_025354525.1 of Acidobacteriota bacterium. GTDB lineage: Bacteria > Acidobacteriota > Terriglobia > Bryobacterales > Bryobacteraceae. Next base: position 3,559 of record JANXMS010000024.1, on the reverse strand, counting down.
CCGTCGCGCCTTTGCTAAGCAATAACTTCATCAGCGGCAAGTGATGCCGAATCGCCGCATTATGCAGCGCCGTCTCCCGACGCGCACCAATCTCATTCACTCCGGCACCTTTCTCAAGAAGTAACTCGACGCAAGCCATACAACTTACTTTCACGCTGTGATACACCGCCGGGCTATGCAACGCCACCTTCGCCCCGCCCTCAAACAGCGCCCGCAGCACGCTCACATCTCCCGCTGCCGCCGCCCGGTCAATCGGCGTCAACCCGCCCCGATTCGCCGCATTCGCATCCGCCCCCGCCGCCAAAAGCAACCGCACCGTTTCAATCGACCCCGGCCGCCCCGCCGCCACCAGCAACGGAGTCACCCCCGCCGTCGTCGCCACCTTCGCGTCCGCACCCTTCGCCAACAACAACGACGCCTTCACGTCGTCATAAACAGCAAAATGCAGCGCCGTATACCCGTCCCGATTCGCCGCATTCACCTCCGCCCCGCGCTCCAGCAAATTCCGCACCGCCCCCGCATCCGCCGTCAAAACCGCGTACATCAACGCCGTCGTACCATCCGGTTTCGCCGCCCGAGCATCGATCGTCGCCGAGTCTCCCTCCCGTAAAAGCAGGAACGGATCAGCCGCCAACAGCGGCATCGCAAGCAGTACAAAAAATTTCATGGCGCTGAGATATCCTATCAGGACCCCCATGCAAAGACGAGCCTTCCTCGCCGCCCTCGGTGCCACCGCCCTTGTTTCGGCAGCTCCCGCCAAACCCAACGTCCTCTTCATCGCCGTCGACGACCTCAACAACTGGATCGGCTGCCTCGGTGGTCATCCTCAATCGAAAACCCCAAACTTCGATCGACTCGCCGCCATGGGCACCCTCTTCTCCAGCGCCCACTGCGCCGCCCCGCTCTGCAACCCGTCCCGCGCCGCATTGATGACCGGCATCCGCCCCTCCACCTCCGGCGTCTACACCAACAGCCAACCCTGGCGCGGAGCAAACCTCTTGGCCAAGGCCGTCACCCTGCCGCAATACTTCACCGCCAACGGCTATCGCTCCATCGGGTCCGGAAAAACCTACCACGATTCCTACGCCGACCCCCAAAGCTGGGATGCCTACTTCCCTTCAAAAAAATTGCAAAAACCGGTCGATCCCAGGCCTGCCAAACTGCCAGCTAACGGCCTCCCAGGCGGCAACCTCGACTGGGGCCCTCTCACCGTCACCGATGAAGCCATGGGCGATCACAAAGTCGTCGACTGGGTCACCGAACAGATGGGTGCCAAGCAGGATAAGCCCCTCTTCCTCGCCTGCGGACTCTATAAACCCCATCTCCCGTGGCACATCCCACAGAAATATTTTGACCTTTACCCGCTCGATTCGATCATCCTGCCCAAAATCAACGGCGACGATCTCGACGACGTTCCCCCCATCGGCAAAAAGTTCGCCAAACCCAACGGCGACCACAAAATGATCACCGATGCCGGCCTCTGGAAACAGGGCGTCCAGGCCTATCTCGCCGCCATCGCCTTCGCCGACGCCGAGCTAGGTCGCCTCCTCGACGCCTACGACAAAAGCGAGTTCAAGAAAAATTCCGTCATCGTCCTCTGGAGCGATCACGGCTGGCATCTTGGCCAAAAACTCCACTGGCGCAAGTTCTCCCTCTGGGAAGAGGCCACCCACAATGTCCTCATGGTCGTCGCCCCCGGCCTCACCAAACCCAACAGCCGCTGCGACCGCACCGTCAGCCTCATGGACGTCTATCCCACCCTCGTCGATCTCTGCGGCCTCCCCAAACGCCCCGAACTCGAAGGCGTCTCCCTCCGCCCCCTACTCGCCAACGCCCAAGCCAAATGGGACCGCCCCGCCATCACCACCTACTTCCGCAACAACCATTCGGTCCGCTCCGACGCCTGGCGCTACATCCGTTATGAAGACGGCACCGAAGAACTCTACGACCGCGTCAAAGACCCCCTCGAATGGAAGAACTTGGCCCGCGACCCCAAATACGCACCCATAAAACTAAACCTCGCCAAATGGCTTCCTACCGTTAATGCCGAAAATGCGCCGTCTGACGGTCGAGGCGGCGAGTGATCTTGGTAACATGGTCGAAGGAGATTTCCCTATGAAAATGAGTTCGATCCTGACCGTTCTGGTCATGTCCGCCGGTTTGGCCACCGCCGCCGAAAAAACGATGATGCATTGCTTTGCATACACCCCGATTGAAACCGCCACCGACGCCGACTGGAAGGCTTTCTACGCCGCCACCGACGCTCTGCCCAAAAACATTCCCGCCATCAAAATGGTGTGGGCCGGCAAGCTCCGTGGCCCTCTCGCCACGTTCACCGTTGACCCCGAAGCCCGCAAAAAGCTGGTCGCCGGCGAGAAAGACGTAGCCTCCACGAAGACCAACCGCGTCGTCCGTTCCTACGGCGCTTGCTTCGCCATGGAAGGCGGCCCGGATGCCCTCAAAGCCTACACCGCCGCTCCCTATCACAAGGTCTGGATGGCCGCCTACGAAAAGGTTCGCGTCGCCGGAACCACCACCTACGACATCCTCGCTCAGTAACGTTCCCGCCGCAGCGCTTCTACGGACACACCCGCCTTGGGCTGTGTCCGTAGCCGAGCGGCTTGCTCCCGCAGTCGCCGCGCCTTCTTCTTCTCGCCCGCCTTCCTCTCCGCTTCCGCCCTCGCCTCCAACACCATTCGCCGTAAAAACACCCCGCCCACCCCATGCTGTTCCAGCACTCCCTGCGCCCTTTCGAGCCACACCCGAGCCCGCTCCGTCGGCACGAGCGTCGACGCCTGCCACAACGCCGTCGCATACGACAACGGATCGCTCTCCAGCCGCGGCAGCACCGCCTCCATCTCCGACAGCGCTTCGGCCACCTTCCCCCGCTGCGCCCACACCGTCGCCCGGTTAAACCGTGTCCGCGCCTCTTCATAGCTGCCCGGCGCGACCCCCGTCAACGACTCCGCGTAAGCCGCCTCGGCCTCGCTCCATCGCCCCAACCCTTGCAGCGCAATCCCCGCGCCATTCAGCCACTCGCCCGTCCGGCGGAATGCCAGCGCCTGCTTGCATTCCGCCAACGCCTGAGAATACTCCTGCTGTTCTACATACAGCGCTGCGAGGTTGCTGTGCAGCACCGCCTCGTCCGCTGGATTCCGTTCCCCTGGTCGCAATTTCGCCCAAACCCGCAGCGCGTAACGCAGCCGTACTTCCGCCACGGCGTACTCACCGGCTGCTTGCGCTTGCTGGGCCTGCTGGTTCGCGGCAACCACTGTGCCACGCTCCGCGGTCTGCGCCGCCAGGATCGAAATCAGAACAGAAGCAAGAGTCATTCTCATGCTCCGATCCTCCTCGCCTACTCACCCCTAACTAAATCGACCATTTTTCTAACCCCAACACAATAAAGGAAATATAAATCTCAATCGGGCGTGAGGCGCTTGCAAAACTCCGTTCAAAACTCTTGACAGGCGTGGTAGCGAGCTTCGGAAAATTCTTTTTGGTGACAAGTTCGGCGATCCAAGGCCCCGAGTCGTTTTTCGACAATACGGACCTAATGGCC
>JANXMS010000579.1 GCA_025354525.1 Acidobacteriota bacterium | reverse complement strand
TCCACCCAGGCATAAATCTCGGCACGCCCTTCGGCGTGGAAGTCCAATTCCTGGCTGCCTTCCAGAAAAGCCTGCATCTGCTCCAGGCTCGGATTCTCAATCTTCTGCATTCGAATGAGCAATCCCCAGCTTGGCCCATCCGGCTCCCTTCAGGCTCATCTTGTATTGGACAAGACTGTTAGTTGTAGACCTCGGCGTAGAGCGTTAGAATTTCTTCCTTCGAAGGAACCCGCGGGTTGTTGGCGGGTGAGCCGGAGGCGAGGGCGTCTTTGGCCATTTGGGGCATCGCGGCGCGGTAGGCTTCTTCGGGGACGCCGTACTCTCGGAGCGTGAGAACGCGCAGGTCTCGGTTGAAGGCCTCAAGGGCGGCCAGGAGGTCGGGGCCGAGACCGGTGTGAGCGGCGAAGGCGGCGTAGCGCTCCGGGTTGCCGGGGAGGCTGAAGCGGGTGATGGCGGGCAGGAGCATGGCGTTGGAGAGGCCATGGGGGATGTGGAAGAAGGCCCCGAGGGGGCGGGACATTCCATGGACTAGCGCTACGCTCGAGTTTGAGAAGGCCATGCCGCCTAGCGTCGCGCCGGTCATCATGGCTTCTTTGGCGGGGAGGTCTTGCGGGTTCGTATAGGCCCGGCGGAGATGGGGCACGATGAGGAGGCCGGCTTCAAGGGCGATGGCATCGGAGAAGGGGCTGGCCTTGCGGGAGACGTATGCTTCGAGGGCGTGGGTGAGCGAATCGATGCCGACGGCGGCGGTGAGGGCGGCGGGGGTGGAGAGCGATAGTTCGTAGTCGACGAGGGCGACGGTGGGGAGGAGGTAGCCATCGAGGATCATCATCTTCACGTTGCGGGAACGGTCGGTGATGATGGTGACGCGGGTGGCTTCGCTACCGGTGCCGGCGGTGGACGGGATGGCGATGAGCGGGAGGCCGGGGGCAGGTACTTTGTGATAGCCCATGTAGGCGGAGAGCGGGCCAGGGTTCGTCGCCAGGATGGCGATCGCTTTGGCGGCGTCGATGGTGGATCCGCCGCCGAGGGCGACGATGCCGTCGGCTTCGTGAGCGCGGAGGGCAGCGAGGCCGGCGGCGACGACGTCGAGGTCGGGGTCTGGCATGACGCCGGAGAAGACGGCGGTGGGCAGGGCCGCAGCGAGCAGGGCGGCGGGCTGGCTATCGCGCAGGTAGGGATCGACGACGAGGAGCGGCCGTCGAATGCCAAGGCGCTGGGCTTCGGCGGCGGCCTGCAGCGAGGCTCCGCCGCCGATGATCAGCGTAGGGGGAAGTTGGAGTTTTACGACCATCGGGTTAGGGTTACCTTGGTTTTGGTGTAGAACTGGATGCCTTCGTTGCCCTGGACGTGGAGGTCGCCGAAGAAGCTTTCGTTCCAGCCGGAGAAGGGGAAGAGGGCCATGGGGGCGGGGACGCCGATGTTGACGCCGATCATGCCGCAGTTGACGTTGCGGGCGAACTTGCGGGCGGCACCTCCGGAGCGGGTGTAGATAACGGCGCCGTTGCCGTAGGGCGATTTGTTGGCGCAGGCGATGGCGGCGTCGAGGTCGTCTTCTCGCAGGAGGGTGAGGACGGGGCCGAAGACTTCGTCCTGCAAGAGGCCGGAGTCCGCAGCGACGCCGGAGACGATGCTGGGGCCGACGTAGAAGCCTTGGGACGGGGTCGTGTGACGGCGGCCATCGACGAGCATCTTGACGTTCTGTTGGTCACCGAGGGAGAGATAGCGTTGGACGCGGTCGAGAGCGATGGAGTCAATCAGGGGGCCCATGCCGACGGGGGCCCCTTCGTCGGTGGCTCCGATGGACATTTCGGCGGCGAGGGACCGGAGGCGTTCGGTGATGGGCTCGGCGGCGGGACCGGCGACGACGGCGACGCTGCCGGCCATGCAGCGTTGGCCGGAGCATCCGAAGGAGGAAGACAGGATGGCGTCGGCAGCGAGATCCATGTCGGCGTCGGGCATGACGATCATGAAGTTTTTGGCTCCGCCGGCGGCTTGGACACGTTTGCCGTTGGCGGTGCCTCGGCGGTAGACTTCGCGGGCTACGACGGTGGAGCCGACGAAGCTGACGACGGCGATGCCGGGGTGATCCAGGATGGCGTGGACGGTATCGACGCCGCCGTGGACGAGGTTGAGAACCCCGGGTGGGAGGCCGGCGGCGACGAAGAGTTCGACGAGTCGGGCGGCGGTGAGCGGCACCTTCGGGGACGGTTTGAAGAGGAACGTATTGCCGCAGGCGAGGGCGACGGGGAACATCCAGAGCGGGATCATGGCCGGGAAGTTATAGGGCGTGATGCCGGCGCAGACGCCGACGGGGAAGCGTTCGGCTTCGCCGTCGATGTTTCGGGCGACTTGGCCGAGTTTCTGGCCCATGAGTAGGGAGGGGATGCCGCAGGCGAGGTCGACGACGTCGATGCCTCGGCGGAGATCGCCTTGGGCTTCGATGAGGGTTTTGCCGTGTTCGCGGCAGATGAGGAGGGCGATCTGGTGATAGTTCTCTTCGAGCAGGGCCTTATATTTGAAGAGAATCCGGGCGCGGTCACCCGGGGGTGTATTGGACCATTCCGGGAGCGCGGCTTGGGCGGCGCGCACGGCGGCATCGACGTCGGGGGCGGCGCCGACGGGGCACCGGGCGATCTCGATCCCTCGTGAAGGATTGAAGACGGGAGTGGAGCCCGGGGCAGCGCTCGGGGTCCATTGGTTGGCGATGAGATTATTCAGCATGAGTTAGAAAGAGTATCGCAGTTGTTGGCCGTGATTTTGGGTTCAGGCGGCCTTGTTTTGGGTGGCACCGGGAGCCGGATTTGGATGGTCCGAACAGATAACCGGTTTGGTTTGAGCAACATCCTGGGTTCTTTCTTCTGGGAGCAGGAACCGGTCCTGGAGGAGAACAAAAGCTTGGAGGGTGGTCAACCGAGCGCGATGGAGCTGATTGATTTTGCGATCGAGGCCTTCGGCGGCTCCGGACTTGGCATAGAGCGAGGCGGTAACGACGCCGAGGCGGGCCTGTTCTTTTGCAGCACCGGAGAGCTTTTGGGTTTCGATTTCGACCTGGGCCTTGGTGGCTCGGATCTCGTTGTTGAGCAATGCCGTTTCGGCGGCTTGCGAGCGAATGAGGCGCCATTCGTTGGCGACGAAGCTATCGACCAGTTCGTGTTCGGCGACCGTACGCGGTGCGAGACGGGCGAGCCAGCCTTGGCGGAAGAGTTCGTACTGCTCGGGGCACTCGTTCAGCAGCAGGATGGAGGTGCCTTTTTCTTCGGAGCGGGCGTAGCGACCGTGAATGAGCCGAGCTTTGCGGGAGCGCTCTTTTCCGGCGGCGGTGATGGGCCCTTTGGAGCGGGCTCCGTTTTGACGGGCTTGTTCGGCCCGAGAATTCCGGGGTAAGGATGACGATTCCATTTGGTGATTCCTCAATTCGAAGTTTGCCGGGTGGCGGTGGGGTGATCGAACCGGGAGGGGGTGAAAATGGGGTTCAAAATGGAACTTTATTTCGTTTCTTTTGAGAGAGATGCCGGGTATTTGGGGGGGGCGGGCGAATGGGTTGTGAACGGGGTGGGCGAGGGGGGCGAAAAGTTCGGATTTCGGGAAGCGGGAGAGCCCTTACTTTGCAGCGGCGATCATTTTTCGCGCTTGCTCGATCTGCGCCTCCGTGCCGCGTAGCGCGATCAATCGCGGTTTATTGAAAGTGAAGGCGCGTCGTATTTGAGTCTGCTTACGGACGTCCATTGCGACGCGCTGAAGCCCGGCTTCATCAAACTTTGCCGATGGGAGGCGGAACACGCGAACCAAGCCTTCCTGACGGGGATCTTCCATCCGAAAGGGTTCCGATTCGGTGAGATCCGGGCTGGCTGGCCGCATGGTCTCGACCGCCAGCCAGTTCATCGCCGTGGTGGTGGCTTCATCCGCGCGAGTGATGATGGTCCGCGTGCGGTTGTAGACGAACAATCGGCGGAGCTCGAGAAGCGACCGCATCATGGTAGACGCCTCGTTTAATTCCTGGCCGGACCATTCCATCGGCATCCGGTAGGCTCGCAGCACTTGTTCACCACCGGGGAGCTTTGTGCGGAACTCCTCGGTTCCGGCAAATGGTTTGTCGGTGTCGAGCGCGCGCCAGACCCATTCGGCGGCCTCGAGTTGCTCCGGCGTTCCTCGGACGACGATTCCGCCGACTTGGCTGTAAGTGAACAGACGCCGGATCTCGACGCTGGAACGAATGACGACTGCGGCCTCCTGGAGATCCTGCGCCGGTCTTCCGCCTTGGGTATAGAAGACCCGTATTTCGTCGCCGGCAGTCCCGTCTGTGCGGTAGGCGCCGCTGGTGCGCGGCTTGTCGCCGGGGGTGGAGGTCGGCCGGTCGATTTCGGACAGAAGCCATTCCGCCGCAATGAGCTGGCTCTCGGTGCCCGAAATGGTCAAAGTATGGCGGTCGGTGTCGACTTTGGCGGTGGCGATATCCAGGGTCGCCCGGAGGATCGTCGCCAATTCCTGTTGGGATTGCATGCTGCTGGCATTCCGGATGTTTAGGGTGCGATCCGCAGCGACGGCGGAAGACGCGAGGAGGCAGAACGCGGTGACGATAAGACGCATGGAGATATCCTTTTTTGCCCCGGAATGGGGCGACTCGGTCATCTTGCATCGTTTGACGTTTGGTGTTCATCCGCCGTGCAGACTTAGTTGCCCGTGGGGAGACGTAGACGGCAGCGGCTGGACTGCGGATTCCGATGTGCGCGTTTGAGGATTTCGTGGAGGTTATAAATTATGTGACCGATCCGAGCACGCTCGCGTTTTCAAACGGAGGAGCGTCGAGGGCTTCGGCGATAACGAGCTTGGGCTGGTGGCGCAGTACAAGCGAAGGATAAAAACGCGTCGGTGCCTTGGCGATTCTGGTGGCGGTTGCCGGGATTGCGGCATTTTCGGGCGCACACAAGCGGTAAGGCGGGGCTCGATGCCCCGCCTTACCGCCCCAGGGGGGGGGGACGGGAACGGTCGGGGCGGGCGGCGGGATTCGAACTCGCGACCCCCTGCGCCCAACGCAGGTCATTCGTCAGTGTGGCGGAGCTAGACATTGGGAGCCATTGTTGAACGCGGCCTACCAGCACACGGTGCATACAATGTGCACGCAGCTGAGTTGAGACGCTGAGCGCACCTTACGGAATGCGCCGAATGGGTAGGAGGTTCGGGCCAGAGGAACTCTGGGGCGGGCGTCAACCATGGGATCCCCCACGAAGACTTTGCCGTTTCGTTTCCGCTCGAGTGGGAAGCCGCTGCTTAACAAGATGGAGAAGAGAACAAAGAAGCTCTGCGGACCGACCCCGATAAAAGGGCTAAAGTTGACGATTTTGGACGAACGGTCGACGGAAACTCATCAAAAAGCAGCACATCTTCGATAACGATGGCGTCTTCGTAGAACGCCACCGTTTGGCGGTTCGAGTTCGGTTCCATGTAGACGACGAGGGCGAAAGGGCTAAAAGCGGTGACGATATCATCTAATGTAATCCTTCGATCATAGTTATCGGCTGAACGCTGAATTAACGTTTTGTTATTTTTGGCCCGATGTAACAGATCTTGATTTGATTTTGTTTCAACGGGCGAGGCCACTCAAAATGGATCCGGAATTGGCTTGTTTTGATTTTCCCGTGCCAAGGACAAAACAGAGTCGCATTTGTATTTCCCGGGTCATCGAAGGTCATGTCATGCTTAAATTTAAGCTTGTTCTCGGGCGATTCATCCGAAAAATATGGCGTGTCGCCCACGAAATACGTGTTGTAGATTTGTGTCGCCTTTGCGGAACGGCTGCCGTCTGGCAGGGTCTCCGCAGCTAGCGATTGCAGGACATCGAGTCGTTCGAGGACTTTTTCGGCGATGATTCGGCTGAACGGGTGCGGCCTCAATTGGACGGAAATTTCGTTAGAAAACAGCAGTAAATTCATGCGATTCGTCGCGCTGCTTAGCATTTCGGCCCAGGAGCTTGGCGGCACGATGGCCGAGCTTTCGAGATCGTCGACCTGCCAGAAGTTGCGAACTGCGAGCGTATCGATGGGATCTTCAGGAATTCCGTGGTGGACTTCAATCGGCGAATGTCGAAACGTATTCCCTGGGGGGTTGAGGAAGCTGAAGGTAGCAGCGGCGGTGCCTGCGATGAGGCGGCGAGAGGCTTCACCAAGACCATGGTCGGTTACGTCTTCACCGGCATGGTGAAAATAGTCATCGAGGTTTGATTCGCGACTGTCGTCCCAGAATGGCCCAGCATTCGCCAGCCAGGTCAAAGCTAACTGCTTGAAAGTTCGGTCCTGCGCTTGGACGATGGCCTGCTGCAAATTTAGAGGTCCGATCGCCGGGCGGGACGCGAGGGGCCTGGAGCAGAGAATCCGAGAACGGAGGTCGGCTCGCCGCTGGCGAAGCTGTAAGATCGGGGTAAGAGCGTCGCGGAGGGCGTCGTGGTTGATGAATTGGCCTCGGATGGAGAGGTCGTTGATAAACCATTCCATAGGAATTTAAATCCAACCAGCTAGGCTAGCCAAGTCTTTTTCGGCTTGGTCGAAGAACCCTTCCGGCCAATCGCTAATGTTGCCGTCTTTATCGACGGAGAGCTTGATGACTTGGGCGTCGGGCCGCGCGGTGAAGAAGTAGATGGCGACGTTTGCGGGTTCAATTATCCGGTCCCGGAGGGCGCGGCGAACTCCGTTGAGGAGATGGTCGGAATGGGTCTCGACAACTGTTTGTACGCCTGCCGCGGCCATCTGAGCGAGGAAACCGCCAATGCGCGACTGGCCACGGGGATGCAGGTGGGCTTCGGGCGAATCGAGTATGAGAGTCCGGTCGACGTCGGCGCAGAGTCCAGCCAATAGGATGGGGAAGGCGTAGGAGATGCCGTAGCCTATGTTGGCCGGGCGGCTCCAATCGCTGGTTCGACCGGATCGGAGTTCGAGTCGCATGAGGCCGGTTTTGGGAAAGGGAACGACGTTCACTTCTGCCCCCGGGAAGAGATCGGACAACCACGCGTTGACTTGCTGCCGCAGTGTCGAGGCCTGACCTTTGTGATCGCAGCAACGAAGCGCATCGACTTCGCTGTCGCCTTCCTCATGCAGCCACCACGACGCGAATTGGCCGATGGGTCCCACGTCGCCGCGGGCGATGTTCATGTCGACCGGCACCGGATAGACTTCGGTGTCAACCTGCCTTGCTGCGCTGAGAAAGATAAGATCGTGAATGCTCGCCAATACGGACGATGCTGTCTCGTCCAGACAAGACGGACGGAGCCCGTCGAGGTCCTTCGCGGCGAAGGAATTTGATTGCGAGCTTGTGTCCCACTTTGCGTCCGTGGTGTTGAGTACCCGGCGATTCGTCTCGCTTACAGCAAACTGCCAGCGCAGCGCGAGTTCGGAAGCTGAAATGCCTAACTCCATCCGAGAGCCACCGTTGTTGATCACGTCAGCTGGAGACCCGAGGGCGACGAGCGAGCCATTGAGAGTGAGCGTGCTGGGGCCATGAACGGCGCGCCGCAGAGTCTGCGCGAGAAGCAGCAATGTTTGGATCGCGGTTGATTTGCCCGCCGCATTGAACCCAGTGAGTAGGGTAAGCGGCTTTAGTTCCAGATCCAACGACTCAAAGCATTTGAAGTTGCGGAGGTGAAGGGTATCAATCACTTGAGCGCCTCGTTCAGCCGCGCTTCCATCTCACGAAATCTCAGCTGCACCTGTTTCCGACTATTTGTCGAGTAGGTAATAGCGGTAACGAAGCTTTCGTCGTTCAGGAGTTCTCGCATCGTCCTTCGGATCGTACCTTGTTGCTTGGAGACGACGTCCCGAGAGAGCGTAGCCAACAGCACCGAACAAACATCGAGTAGGGCGATATTCAAGATTGAGCGGTCCCCATCCGACGGGCCAATTAGGGATTTTCGAAAAGCGTGCCGTCCGAACAGAGAGAAGTTGGTTTCCATCGCGCTATTGAATCGGGACCGCAGCTTCGCTAGGTCTGCTTCGGGCATGCTGTTCATTCTTCCTAAGGCTTCCGCCAAGAAGCCGTCCATGTCGCCGGAGTTATACCGTTTCCAGCCAAGGATCGAGAAGGCACAGAAGCGGTTGATCACCTCACGATCCCGCATCTTATCAGAGTCCAGCGAATTGCCCGTGGCCCGGCGGAAATCGTCACTCATTGCCGCCTCTTTAAGCCACCTCGTTGCAGGACCATTGTAAAGGCAATTTCGCATTTGTTGGCGCGTCAGCGGTTCACCGCTATTGACGCGTTCGAAGATATCGAGCTTCGCTCGTTCGGGGGCAGCCGCTTCGAGTATGTATAGCGTCAATTGCGTGTCTTCGACTCGTTCTTGTAGTTTCGGGCCCAGATCGTCGAACCGCTTCCCTTCTAGGGGGTGCGGCTTTGCATCTTGAAACTTGGCGAATGTCAATTTGAATTCGTTGCCGATGAATCGCTTAAACGTGGTCAATCGCTGTAGGCCGTCAACAACAATAATCCGGCCATCGGATGCCTCAGCTACGTATAAGACCGGAAGCGGTATCCGCATAAGACACGATTCGATTAGCCGCGACTGCTTATCAATGTGCCAGACGAAATCCCGTTGAAACTCGGGGTTAAGATCGTATCGATTATTGTTGATACGACGGACGATGTCTCCGGCGGTCCGTTGGTCTGTGCGGACAAACACGGCGTCGAGCGGATATTCTCCGCCCCACCCGGCGTCCGATGTTTTATCCTCTCCCTCAAGATCCTTCGGTGCATGCGCGATTTCTCGCTTGGTTACTCCGCTATCAAATGCTTCAAGAATAACTTCCATTTGCACATCGTCAGGCCGACCCTTCCCACGTTCCCAAACAGAGATTGTGGCTTGGGAGACACCGACGAGCCGGGCAAGTTCTGATTGACTCCATCCGCGCTCGCTTCGTTTTTGTTGCAGCCAATCGGCGATTTCGGCAGGGGGTGTAGTGACGGGGTCCATCATTCTCCTTGGTCTACTTTAATTATGCCTGATGGAGTCGGCGCAGAAGTGGTTGGAAGGTGGTCACCGGCGGCCATATTCCCAAAGTCGACAGGGACATGGACGCAGGGGATGAAGGGAGAGGCTGGGGTAAGATGCAGGAGTTGATCGTCGAAAAACATATGCGGCCTGAGTTCTTGAAGAATAGGTAGCTTCGAAATTCCTCCAAGGAAGAAAACCTCGTCGGCATTGAATCCCCAGTAGCGAAGGGTTGTAACGACGCGTTCGTGGGATGGTGCGTCACGAGCTGTGACGATTGCACTACGGATCCTTGGCTGGTAGGACCGGTTTTCTCTCTGATAGCTCTGCTCTTTTTGCTGAAGCGAAGAGATATGACTAAAAAACTGGTGCAGCGGCCCCGCGGGCATAGGGATTTTGGCCTGAGCTTTTTGGGAGGCGTGAAAAGCGTCCAGTCCTTGATTTGCGTACACCGCTTCGCCAGAATTGTCGCCAATCACTCCGTCGAAGTCGAAAGCCAGGCGTAGTTCTTCATCCGTGCTGGTGTCTTGGTAAGTGGACGGGAGGACTAGGCCGGCGGGAGCTCCGGAAGCTAGGGCGGACGTTACGTCTTTTTCATTAGCGGAGAGAAATAGAGACGCATTGAATGCGGAGCAATATCTCCATGGGTTGCGACCATCGACAAAGGCGGCCCGAGAAATCCGCAAACCATGTTGCTCGATTGAGTGGAATACCCGGAGCCCCGTGTCGCAATCGTTGCGCGAAAGCAGGATCACTTCTATGGTGTCAGACAGGGGCGGGCCGCTGGAGAGGCTTAGCAGCCGACGAACGAGCGGGAACGCAACACCTGGCTCGAGGACCTTTCGTTCGTTGGTGCGCTGAAATGCGCGATACGCTGCCAGATCTTCATTGCGAAAAACCGCGTCCGATTCCGATAGATCGAAGAGGGCGCTCGATGCAACGGCAATGACCAATTTGTTTGAGAGGTCAAACGGCATTAGAATGGGCTCCTTTTCCGGTTTCGGGCATAGAAAAATCGAAAGATGTCATTGAGCCCCGGCTGCGAAAGCTTTGAGCAGCTTTTGCAGAACTGATTCAAGAAACTGCTCACACCAACGTTCTCGTTCCGATCGCGCCGCTTCTAATTGATCACAAACCGTCATCAACTCGCCTATCTTATCCACAATTCGAGATTGTTCGGCAATGGGTGGAATGGGGAAAGGCATCGATTCGTAAGCACCACTTTCGAGGCGGCACGTCCCGTGGCTCGAGCGAAGCACCTTCTCCAAAAAGAGGGGTTTTAGCCCCATCATTGCCTGGAGGACATACTCACTCATGCTAGGAATATGCAGGGTCAGCGCCTTCATATCTTGGTTGATCGCGACCGGGACCTTAGAGACCGCGACAGGGAAACTGTGGGCAAGGATCATGCCGCGGACGACAAAAAGGATGCTCTCGCTGTCTATGAGCTTAGCGGTGCTCTTTGCTATCGCGTCGGGTGAGATCCGATCAATTGACGTAAAAATGTAAGGCCGCTTCATATCCTTTGGCGATACCCATGGGATGGGTCCGGACCAATAGTCGGGTCGCGCTTTGGACGGAGTTCCTCCTCCTCTGAGTTCACCGAGGCACTTAAGCGTGGTCCACCTCCAAGAGTCCGGGATTGCAAACGGGGCGGTGATTTGGACCGGCGTTTTGTATTGAATGCCCACGGGATGTAGGTCCCCGGCAGTTTGGGAGATCAGTTTGCCGCGGACGGCGAGGTTGAGGATGGTTTGGCGGAGTTGCTTGATTTGGTCGGGGCGGGTGGTTAGGCGGGGGAGGTGGTTGATGTAGAACCGGGCGTGGGCGCGGAAGAGTTCGGGGTCGGCGGGGTCGGCGGGCTGGTTCAATCGATGCAGGGAAGCAGCCGCGAGGCGATCGCGCCGCCGCTCTCGCTCCGCTTGCGCCGCTTGCAGACCATCACACAGCGCCATCAGTTCTTCCACCTTCTCAACGATTCGGTGCTGTTCGGGCAGGGGCGGGAGGGGGAAAACGAATTCCTCGACATCCGGACGTGAAATGCCGGGGATAAGACTTCTCGCACTTTCCTTTAGAGACGCGGCGAGCCGATGAGTCGCTAGTAGCAGAAACTGCTGATTCCAATCGATCGCAGTCAAAGACATCAATTGGCGGCTAATCGCGACCTCAGGGAGATCGCATGTCGTCGTTTTGCCAACCCCGGCCCCCTTGACGGTCAACAATATTTGCCCCTTCTTAGCGACAGCCTTGCGAACGAGGGCGTAGCGGGTTATGACGAGACCATTAGGCCCGAAATCAGCCGGTCCGGTAATGTAGGGAAGTCCGCTGGTGGCCTGCTCCCCGTACTCGCCGGGTTGGAGGTGCTGCCCCGAGGTCAGCTGAATTACATCACCTAGGCGGGTAAAGACCCACTGTTTGGGCAAGGGGAATGGCGCGGCGATCGAGACCGACGACGATTCTGGGTTGGTGGGCCTGACGGATTTGAATTGCCGACCCTTCTGCATGTGAACGCGCTTCATTAGCATTTCGGCTGGCTCGTCACCAGGGTTTTGTTCAACTAGTTTGCCCCGGATTGCAAGATCTAAGATAAATTGCCGCAGACGCGGAATTGCGTCCGGTGCCTCGCTCATTCGGTCGAAATGTTGGAGCAGCAACTCCGCGTTCATCGCAGCAGCGCCTCGGCGAGGATAGCTTTGAGCTGGTCGCGGATGGCGGCGGTTTGTTGCTCCGCCTCTTCCAACTTGGCGAGAAGTTCCTCGGGCTCGCCGTGTTCGGCGGCGACCGTGTGCGGGTTCTTGCAGTCGAGGTTGTAACCTCGCTCCTTAATCTCATCCGCAGTGACGCGCCAGGCCACATCATTCTCGACGCGGCCTTGGCGGGTGGGACCTCCCCACCAGTCCGTGCACGGCTTGAAGTGCTCGATGCGAATGGGTCTCGTCATCGAATACGCCTTCTGACTTGCCGGGACGCGATGCTCGTAGAACCAGATGTCGCGGGTCGGTTCGCCTTTCTCGAAGAAGAGCAAATTGGTGCCGATGCTGGCGTAGGGTTTGAAAACACTATTCGGCAACCGCACGATGGTATGCAGATTGCACTCCTCCATGAGATGCTCCTTCAACCGCGTCTTGACGCCTTCGCCGAAGAGCGAGCCGTCCGGCAACACGATCGCAGCGCGGCCAGTGGGTCTCAAGAGCCGGATGATGAGCGCCAGAAATAGATCGGCCGTTTCGCGGGTTTGGAAGTGCTTGGGGAAGTTGGACTCTATGCCGTCTTCTTCCTTGCCTCCGAAGGGCGGGTTAGTGAGAACAATATCGACGCGGTCTGAGGCGGTGTAGCTGATGTAAGGCGTGGCGAGGGTGTTATCGTGGCGGACAAAGCTGGGATTCTCGACGCCGTGCAGCAGCATGTTGGTGACGCAAAGCATGTGCGGCAATTGCTTCTTTTCGACAGCGCGGAGGGCACCCTGCATCAGCTCTTCGTCTTCCACCTTCTTTACGTAGTGCTCGCGCATGTGGCGGAGGGAACACGTGAGAAAGCCGCCGGTGCCGCAGGCGGGATCGAAGAGGAGTTCGCCCGGTTTGGGGTCGATACGGTCCACCATGAACGCTGTGACCGCACGGGGCGTATAGTATTCCCCGGCGTTGCCAGCGCTTTGGAGGTCGTTCAAGACCTGCTCGTAGATGTCGCCGAAGTGCTGGCGTTCGGCGAGATTGTTGAAATCGACGGCGCTGATTTTGTTGACGACCTGCCGCATGAGTTGGCCGGACTTCATGTAGTTGTAAGCGTCTTCAAAGACGTCGCGCACGACGCGGCGGCGGTCGCCCTCTTTGCCGGCGGAAGATAGCTCCTTCAACTGCGGGAAGAGTTGGCCGTTGATGAAGGCCATCAACTCATCGCCGGTGATGCCTTCGGGGTCCGCGGCCCAGGCGCGCCACTGGAGGTGGGCGGGGATGGGGGAGCGGTAGTGATCCTGCATGACTTCCAGTTGCTGGTCCTGGTCATCAATGATTTTGAGGAAGAACATCCAGCAGAGCTGGGAGATGCGCTGGGCGTCGCCGTCGATGCCGACGTCCTGGCGCATGATGTCCTGAATAGACTTGACGGTGTTGCGAACTGACATTCGTGGTTAAGCTGCCTTTTGGTAAAGCGCGGACTGGAGTTCGTGGACCGCGCGTTGGAAATCAGCGCGGGTGCCGAATTCCTTGATGAGTTGGAGCGGGGTGCCCATGGCGTCGAAGGGGGCGATTTGGAGCACCTTGGGATCGTCCAGATTGATGACGCCCTGATCCTGATATTTCTGGAGCAGGGCTTCCAAGACGCGGCGAGCTTGGGGGCCGTAGCGGGTGAATACGTCCCGCTTGCGAACATTGTCGGCTCGTTCGCGGCGGGTGAGAGGCGGTTGATCGAAGGCGACGTGGCAGATGAGATCGAAGGCGTCGAACTGCTGGCCAAGTTCGTCGGCAATGGGATGGAGCGGGAGGCCGGCGGCTTCGAGTTCTTCGATGATGGCTTGCTTACGGTCTTCCGTGGACCAGCGTTTGAGGAAATCGTCGAGGCTGGCGAAACGGGACTTGAGGGCTTTGCGGGTGTATTCGCGGAGGCTTTCGGTGACGAGGCGGCCGTTTTCATCGAGGTATTCGATGCGTTCGGCGATGATCGTCGCGGGGACGCCATCGACATAGATTTTGCCGCGGCGACCGTCGTCGGGCGGGATATCGACATCGGGCGGAACGTCGACGGGGCCGGGGTCGGAGAGGTCAGGCGGCGCGACGGGATCTTCGGGTCCGGGTTCGTAGATCTGAACGGGTTCGCCGTCGAAATCAGGGTCGGCGAAGTGGTTGGTGGCACCGCGGAAATCGAGGAGGGTGAAGAAGAATTTCTTCGTGTCTTCGTGGATGCGGGTGCCGCGGCCGACGATTTGTTTGAACTCGGTCATGGAGCCGACGGCGCGGTCGAGGACGATTAAACGGCAGGTTTGGGCGTCGACACCGGTGGAGAGAAGGCGGGAGGTGGTGACGAGGACGGGATACTTGGATTCTGGATCGATGAAGTTGCCGAGCTCGTTTTGGCCCTCGACGTCGCTGCCGGTGATGCGCATAACGTAGCGGTGGTTTTGGTCGCAGAGATCCTTGTTTTCATTGATGAGGGCTTGGCGCATGCGGGCGGCGTGTTCTTCATCGACACAGAAGACGATGGTTTTTTGGAAGCGATCGCCGGTTTCCCGGAGGAGAGTGGATACCTTGCGGGCGACGATGAGGGTGCGTTCGTCGATGACCAGGGTGCGGTCGTAGTCTTTGGTGTTATAGATGCGGTCTTCGATTTCGAGGCCGTCGCGGTCGGTTTTGCCGCGTTCGGGGCGGTAGCCTTCGACGTCAACATCTATGTGGACTTTGATGACTTTGTACGGGGCGAGGAAGCCGTCGCGGATGCCTTCCCGGAGGGAGTAAGTGTAGACCGGTGCGCCGAAGTATTCGATGTTCGAGACGTATTCGGTTTCTTTGGGGGTGGCGGTGAGTCCGATTTGGGTGGCGGTGTGGAAGTAGGTGAGAATTTCGCGCCAGGCGGAGTCGGCGGCGGCGGAGCCTCGGTGGCATTCGTCGATGATGATGAGATCAAAGAAGGACGGGGAGAATTCGCGGAAGAGTTTTTGGCTTTCCTCGGGGCCGGTGATGGCTTGATAGAGGCCGAGGTAGATTTCGTAGGAGGTATCGATGCGGCGGTGGCGGTTGAGGGCGGTGGGGAGGGTTATTTCGGTACCGTCTTCGCGTTCGATGGTTTTCGTGTTTGTGGAGAGCTTGGCCATTTTCCCGGCGAAGGGGCGGAAGTCGTTGACCATGGTTTGGTCGATGAGGATATTACGGTCGGCGAGGAAGAGGATGCGTTTTTTGCGTCCGGCTTTCCAGAGGCGCCAGATGATTTGAAAAGCGGTGTAGGTTTTGCCGGTGCCGGTGGCCATGACGAGGAGGATGCGATTTTGGCCGGTGGCGATGGCTTCAATCGTTTTATTGACGGCAGTGCATTGATAGTAGCGGGGGGATTTTGGGGAGCCATCGTCGAAGTAGTCCTGGAGGACGATTTGTTCGGCGGCGGGGCTGAGGCCTTTCCAGGCGCAGTAGCGGGACCAGAGGTGGGTGGGCGAAGGGAATTGATGGAGGGGGAGGGTGGTTTCCTTTTCCGGGCTGGCTCCGGTGCGGTCGTGAAAGACGAATTGTTGCCCGTTTGAGGAGAAGACGTAGGGGATATCGAGGGTGATGGCGTAATCGAGGGCCTGTTGGATGCCCGCGCCGGGACTGTGATTGGCGTCCTTGGCTTCGATGAGAGCGATGGGGATGTTGGGTTTGATGTAGAGGATGTAGTCGGCGCGTTTGGCTTTGCCGCGGATGGCGATTTGGCCGCGGACGATGATGCGGCCTTTCGTGAAACTCACTTCCTCGCGGATTTGAGACAGGTCGTCCCAGCCGGCATTTTTGAGGGCCGGAGTGATGAACTTGGTGCAGATATCCCGTTCGGTAAGGGACTGCTTGTTGATTCCTGGTTTGGGAGACGTATAGAAATTGTAATCTACAGGCGGCGAGGGCCGGAGCTGAGGAGGCAGCGGCAAGCGGTCCAGACCCGCCAGGTTTCGCACCAGCTACAAGCACGGGAGGCTCGGGATAAGGGGTAGCCCGGGCGGACGGTTGTCGACACCAGGACGGTGGCGGGTATCGCTGTATGTCCTACGAGCCCGGGGCACGAACGAACGCTCGATTTGGATCATCCTCTTCGATTTGAATCAAGTCCAGGAAGTCACTGGACCCTCGGAGTACCTTCCTGGGGTCGTGGGAGGGCGAGGCCGCCCACCACCACGGTGGCCAAGGGGCGTTGTCGGTCGGTATGATCCCGGAAGCGCGGGCCGCCGGGACAACCGATCATCGCGACTAAAATCATCATGAGCACCGGCAGCAGTTGGGGCCACGATTTGTCGCAGTGGTCGATTTGCGTGATTGCTTCCACGCCCGTGGCCGATACCCTTTTGCAATTGGCAGAGGAGCCTGCGTTTTGCGGCGAGGCCGGCTACCGACCCGCCAGCCTTCCACACGCTACGGCCGACATGGGCGTGATAAACTTTTCACGGAGAAACTGTTCAAACATGGCCGCTTCTATTGCGACCCGTCATAGTTCAAAACTGCCGGTATCCTTGGGCCTCGGCCTGATGCTGTGCTTGGCTTCGCCTTGCGGCTTGATGGCCGCGAATCACGAACTCTTAAAGGCTGAGGCTGACCAGTTCTTTCGTGGCCGCGTCACGCCCTTTGTCACCACCTATTGCTTGCCCTGCCACCAGAACAGGCGGCCGACGCGGGGTGGAGTCAATTTCTCACCAGCACTCAAAACTCCCGGACACGCGGCCTTCACCGAACACTGGAAGAGAGCGGACGCCCGAGTGAAAGCGCATGACATGCCGCCCAAAAACGCGCCCCAACCGAGCGATGCCGACCGGCTGATGTTCGGCGATTGGATGGCGAAGCTGAAATACCTCAGCGACAAGGATCCGGGCCCATTCGTCATCCGGCGATTGACCAAAACCGAATACGGCAATACTCTGCGGGATCTATTCGGTGTCGATCCGGCGATTGCCGATGGACTGCCGGATGAAGTCAGCGGCCAAGGGTACCTCAATTCGCTCTCGTCCCTCCAACTCGAGCAGTATCTAACGATCGCGGATAAAGTGCTTCGCCAGATTGTGGCACCGCAAGGCGGTCGACGGACGGAAATAGAGAAACGGCTGTTCGGCCGAGCTGCCGCGCTTGGGAAAAATCCCCGAGAGGCGGCGCGGGAAGCCGCCCGGTCTCTGGCCCGGAAAGCCTTCCGCCGGCCACCGACGGAGACAGAGCTGGATGTCCTGGTTGCCACGTTCGACCTCGGTAGGCGTAACAAATTGGCCTTCTCGCAGTCGCTCCAATTGATGCTCAAGGCTGTCCTCATTTCCCCTCAGTTCCTTTTCATTACGCCGGCTGGAGAAGCCGAGTCGAGCACTGGGATCGTTTCGCTTGACGATCACCAACTGGCCTCGCGTTTGTCGTATCTTTTGTGGGCTACGATGCCCGACGACGAACTGATGTCTTTAGCCGACAGCGGAAAGCTGCATGAGCCGGCGGTTCTGAAGGCGCAGACGAAGCGTTTGCTGGACGATCGTCGTTCTCGGGCACTGTTTGACGGCTTCGGTGCACAGTGGCTGAGCGTCGGCGGGTTAAAGCGGCAGGTGTTCGATCCGGTGATCTTTCCGCAAATGACGCCTGGGATGCGCCAGGGGATGTATGACGAAGTTCGCCTGTTCTTCGAGAGCATCGTACGGGACAACGAGAACGTGATCCGTTTCGTCGATAGCGATTACACCTACCTGAATGGAACCGTGGCTGCGATTTACGGCCTGGAGAAAACGGTGAAGGGCCCCGAGATGCGGAAGGTCCGGCTGAGTGATGGTAATCGCGGGGGAGTGCTGGGAATGCCAGGCATTCTCGCCGCCACTTCTTTCCCCAATCGCACTAGCCCGGTGAAGCGTGGCGTGTGGGTGCTGGAACAAGTGCTGGGCGAACATGTGCCGGCCGCCCCGCCCGACGTCCCGACGCTGGACAAGCAGGATCAGACGGCGGTCGTAAATCTTACGGTCCGTCAGCGGACCGAGCTTCATCGCACGAATCCCGTTTGCGCCAATTGTCATCAGATTCTCGACCCGATCGGATTCGGTTTGGAGAAGTTCGATGCCATCGGGCGATGGCGAGACCGGGATAGCAATGGCCAGGCGATTGATGCGGCCGGTGAGCTTCCCGGCGCAAAACGTTTTTCGGGCCCTGCGGATTTGAAAGTCATCATCGCCGGACGAAACGGCGACGTGGCCCGCAATCTGGTGGAGAGACTGCTGGCCTACGCCTTGGGCCGCCGGTTGGAAGGCTACGACGAAATCGTGGTGGACGACTTAATGGGTGAGATCGCCGGCGATGGGTACCGCATGCGGGCGCTTATCAATGGGGTTATTACCAGTTACCCTTTTACGCATCGGCGAATCGAAGAACAGAGGAGGCTCAATGAGCAGAATTGACCGGCGGGCTTGTCTGAAGGGGTTGGGGGTTTCACTCGCCCTTCCGCTGATGGATTCACGGGGCTGGGCCGACACCCCCAAGGGCAAGGCGCACAAACCGCCCGTGCGCCTTGGATTCATGTATATGCCCCACGGGGTGATCATGAACCAATTCTGGCCGACCAATGCGGAGAGTTTTCTTTCGTCGCCGCCACCGGCTCTGGAATCGCTGCGCCCGGTGCTCCATCAGTGTGTCGTGATGAAGGGGATCTCCGGCGTCCCCATCGCTCCGTTCAATGGGGCACCGCACGCACTCGAACTATCTACTTGGCTCACGGCGATGTTGCCGGCCGCCGAGAAGCGGAACGAGATCAATATCGCCATTTCCGCGGATCAGATTGCCGCCAACCACGTAGGTGCCTTCACTGCCTTGCCGTCGCTCGAGTTGGCCACGATGCCACAAACCTGGAAGGAGAATCAGGAAGGCCTGAACGAGGGCTACTATTCGCACTGTAGCTTTCGTTCTCCGACGCAGGCGGTCCCCGCCGAGGTTAATCCACGGAACGTGCTCTATCGCCTGTTCAACAAACAGGAGCAGGGCGGCGGCGCGCGTGAATCGTCGCCGCTGAGTTCGCTTGATCGAAGCTTGTTGGACATTGTGCTGGGCGGCGCCAGAGACCTTCGACGTACCTTGCCCGCCACGGATCAACGGAAGCTCGATGAATACCTGGACAGCGTTCGTTCGGTGGAACGGCGCATCGCTGCCATTGAGTACCGCCAGAAAGACGCCGCTTTGGAGAAGGCGGGCGTGCGCGCGAGCAAACGTCACGCCTCCGATTCGCTGCCGATCGAGATCAGGATTCCGGAGGGCGAAAAACGGAGCGAGTACATGCAGGTGATGTGCGACCTGAACATACTCGCGTTTCAGACGGATACGACTCGGGTTAGCACCTACATCGGCTCAACACCCAACGGGGCCTCTTATCCGGAACTGGGTTTCAACGACCAGCATCACTCAAACACCCATCACAACAACGAGCTGGAAAAGGTTCGCAAGGTCGCCAGGATCACCGAATTCAACATTGCGCAGTTCGCGTACATGGTGAAGAAGATGGATGGCTTGCGAGAAGCCGGCGGCACCTTGCTGGACAACTGCATCATGATGTGGGGATCCGGGCTCGAGGATGGCAACAAGCATACTCGCGAAAACCTTCCATTCGTGATCGCTGGCAAAGGCGGCGGTTCGCTCAAAACGGGACGTTTCTTCGCGGATACGAAGGGTAATCAGGGCGATCTGCTGACCACCTTGCTCGCCTGCGCCGGCATTCCGATCGACCGCCCCGTTGGGATCGCAACGAAGCAAATCGAGGAACTTAAGGCCTAGGAGTCAACGACCGCCGCCACGGAGGCGGCGGGGCGCACTTTCTTGGGGGCGGGGTCACTCCTCCAGTAGTCAAATACGGCAGGCTAAGGGCTAAGGAGGGGCATCAAAGTGCTTTTCAGCGGAAACTTTACGCTACGCCGTCACCTCGCCAGGACCTTCCCGCGCCTGGGATTGCCTCGCGTCCGTTTAGGGCGTCGCTGCCTGCGCCATCACATTCCGCGCGTACTCATTGACGCTCGTGAGTTGGATTCCGTACGTATCGACGATCGGTGCCGTGTTGATAGCGTCCCCATGCAGATATTCGAGCATTATAGCAAGTCTTGACTTAACAGAGGGCACATCCGCGACGTCTGAAGAGATCCGGAGCAATGTCGGGAGAGAGGAAGGGGGAGAGAGCCTCGGCGAGATCGACGACAAGCGCGTGCATGGACGGGGCCCTGAGCTGGGACAAACGTAGTTTGCCGTCCGCCCAATACGGGGC
>JANXMS010000567.1 GCA_025354525.1 Acidobacteriota bacterium | reverse complement strand
CCACCAAATACCGAAGACCCGGCACCCGCATCACCATCACCGCCGCCGGCAACAGGGGAAGCAAATACCCCGGTAGCTTATTCTTCGACGCACTGAAAAAAACGAACCCAAAGATTAGCCAAGCCGCATAGAACGCCCGTTTTTTCCATTCCCCCTTCCACAGCAACGGAGCCCACGGCAACAGCAACCCCACAAGAATCGGCCCGTAGAACCAGAACGGCTGCACATGCTGCAAGTCCCCGCTCGCAAACCGGCTGAAATGATGTTCTATGAAAAACTCGTTGATAAACACCCAGCCGTGCTGCAGCGTCACCAGTACATACCAGGGCCCCGCCACCACCACCACCGCCACCACTACCTTCCACCACTGCCTCCACCGACCCCGCGCAAACCAAATCAGCGGCGCGGCAAGCACCACCGGCACCAACCCCTTTGCCAATATCGCCGCCCCAAAGCAAGCCCCGACCCACCAAGCCCCTCGACCGGTCTCCAACCACTCCAAAGCCAAAATCATCCCCGCCGCAAAAAATACCGCCAACGGCAGATCCGTCACCGCAATATTCGAATACGCAATCCATCCCGCGCACGTCGCCAGCATTACCGCCCGCTGCCAACTCCCCACCTTCCACCCAAACCAAACCAAGAAGACCGCGCTCAGCAAACCCAGCGGAAACCGCACCGCCGCCTCCGGTCCCAAACCCAGCTTGAAACCCACAGCCCCCATCCAATACAAGAACGCCGGCTTCTCCAGCCACGCCTTTCCGTCCAACGTCGGAGAAACCCAATCCCCGCTCCGAGCCATCTCTCGCGCAATCGAAGCATACCGCGGCTCGTCCGGGCCAAATAGCCCAAACGCTCCCGGCCACGCCAGGAAAAGCACCGTCAGCGCCACCGCCGCCAAACCCGCCCAAAGGAATCTCACTCTATGTAAGTATAATGACGGGAATGCGCCGCTTGGGCCTCTTTCTCCTCCTCCCCCTCTCTCTCTCCGCCGAAACCGGCGCTTGCGCCTGCGATCCCGCCGACCCCGCGTCTCTCCGCGGTCGCGAATGCTCGCTCACGGCCGAAGCCCTCAAACAGCCTCCAGGGCTGGCATTTTTCTTCCTGAAAGACGCCAGCCCTCGCAAACCCAACCGCACCCTCATCCTCCCTACCCGCCTCAAACCCGACTCCATTCAAACCCTTGCTGACCTTTCCCCCGCCGAACGAACCCAACTCTGGACCGAAGCCATCGCCAAAGCCAAGTCGCTTTGGGGGGCCGAATGGGGCCTGGCGTACAATGGGGTGAAAGTCCGCACGCAGTGCCACTTGCACATTCACGTCGGTAAACTTTTGCGCGGTGTCGATACGGGCATCACCGTTTTTGTAAACCACCCGTCTCAAATTCCTGTCCCCCGCGACGGCACCGGCCTTTGGGTCCACCCCGTCGGCAATCGCCTGAAGATTCACGTTAAAGAGCAAACCACCGAAACCGTCTTACTCCGATGAGCCTTGTAGAAATCGAAAAACTCCCCACCGCGGAAAACTCCGCGATCCAGCTCCACCCTTCCGACAACGTCGCCATCCTCCGCGTCCCCGTTGGCCCCGGCACCGAACTCCGCGTCGGTGGAATCACGCTCACTACCAAGGACGCCATCCCCGCCGGCCATAAGGTTTGCCTGAAAACCATCCTCTCCGGCGACCGCATCTACCGCTACGGTCAGGTCATCGGCCGCTCGAAACATACCATCGAGCCCGGCCAACATATCCACACCCAAAACGTCGCCTTTGAAGAGCAGCACTTCAACTACGAGTTCCCTACCGGCGAAATCCCTTACCCCCCGGCCCCCGCCAAAATGCCCACGTTCATGGGCTACAAACGGGAAGATGGCCGCGCGGGCACCCGCAATTACGTTGCCGTAGTCGCGGCCTCCAACTGCGCCGCCCACACCGCCGAACTCATTGCCTCCAGCTTCGATCAATCCGCCCTCCCTCCCCACGTCGACGGTGTCGTCGCCTTCCCCCACGGAGAAGGCTGCGGCCACACGATCGGCCCGGATACGGAACAACTCCGCCGCACCCTCGCCGGCGTCCTGGGCCATCCCAACGTCGGTGCCGCCATCATTCTTGGCCTCGGCTGCGAGGTTAATCAAATCGACCACTACCTCGGCGCGAACGCCCCTCGGACGGACCGCCTGATGGGCATGACTCTCCAAAACTCCGGCGGCACCAAAGGTGCCATCGAAGCCGCTCGCAAGTTCATCCTGGAACAAATGGATGGCCTCTCCGCCGAACACCGTACCGAACTTCCCGCCAGCCTCATCACTCTCGGCCTCAACTGCGGCGGCTCGGACTCCTTCTCCGGCATCACGGCCAACCCGGCCCTCGGCTACTGCTCTGACTTACTCGCCGAACTCGGCGCCGCCAGCATCCTCGCCGAAACCACCGAAATCATCGGGGCCGAACATTTGCTCGTGAAGCGCGCCCGAAACCGTGCCACCGGCGAAAAGCTCCTTCGCATGATCGCCGAGTACAAGGTTTACCTGAATCAGTTCGCCAACTCGAACTTCAACGACAACCCCTCTCCCGGGAACAAGGAAGGCGGCCTTACCAACATCCTCGAAAAAAGCCTCGGCGCGGTGGCCAAGGGCGGAACATCCACCCTGAACCAGGTCTACGAATATGCCGAACGCATCACCGAACCCGGCTTCGGCTTCATGAACACCCCCGGCTACGATCCCGTCTCGCTGACCGGACTCGCGGCCGGCGGCTGCAACGTCATTTGCTTCACCACCGGCCGCGGCAGTGCGATTGGCTTCCCCACCATCCCGGTCGTCAAGGTCGCGACCAATTCGAATACCTTCCGCCGCATGCGCGACAACATGGACATCAACGCCGGACGGATCTCCGACGGGGAAGCGACGGTGCAACAAATCGGTCAGGATATCTTCGACATGATCCTTCGCGTCGCCAGCGGCGAACAGACCTGCGCCGAACGCCTCGGCCACCAGGAGTTCGTACCCTGGCGCATCGGCCCGGTGATGTAGTTACCCAATAAAAAAGCTCGGACTAAAAGGCCGAAGAGTCTCGACGATAGTTGACGTAAGCGTTGTGCCCAACATTGTCCGCTCCGCCCCCCCGTTGACTACAAAAGATTTTGTAATACTTCGCTAACGCCGCTTTGCGCGGCGTCGCCGGAAGGGTACTTTCTCGGGGTCTCGGGGTCGATTCCGTCTTTGAGCGGACTCTCGGCTCTTCGGCGTCCAAACTCACTTCCGTTCCCTTCCTCGCACTCGTTCATCCAGAGGACCGCGCGGCTTCCAGGCAGGCCGGTGGCCTCCGTGTCTCTGGCGTTCCCGTTTTTGACTTCGCCAACCGTTACCGCTGCGCCAACACCAGCTACAAGTGGCTCAATTGGTCCGCTACCCGCGATTCGCACGGCATTGTCTACGCCTCCATCACCACCCGCCCGTCATCGTCACCGGCCTCTCTGGCCACATCGAATGGGCCAATGATGGATTTACCCGTGTGTCGGGCTACTCGCTTGGTCGCAACCCCGGCGACTGGCTCCAAGGGCCAGAAACCGACCCAGCAGTCGTCGCCCACATGCGCTCTTGCCTCGCGGCCCGACTCGGCTTCCCCGTCAAAATCCTCAACTACGCCAAAACCGGCCGCAGCCATTGGTTGAGCATCGAGGTCCAGTCCTTGCCTGAATCCCAAGGCCGCATCTCTGGCTTCATGGTCATTCAACTCGACAGCTCCGCCCGCAAACAGCCGGAACTTGGCCTGCACCAAAGCGCCCGGCTTCTCTCCCGGATGTCCGAACTCTCGAAGGTCGGCGTTCGGCAGGTGGACGTTCAATGCATCGTTCCCGTCTGGAGCGGGCAAGTTGATCACATTCACGATCTCGAACCGGGCACCGAACTCAATCGCGAAACAGCTATCAACTTCTACCACCCGTCCGTCCGCGACGAAGTGCAGCGCCTTGTCGCCCGTGCTATCCAAACCGGGCAGGGCTGGGACTGCGAATGGCCCCTCAACACCGCCAAATGGGTCCAAGTTCGAGAAAGGACGCTGTGTCGCCCTCAACGGCACGTTTCAAGACATCATCGTCGACCGCCTTCGCATCGGTCTCATCCGCCAATCTGAACTCCGCCACCGTGAATTTCTCACCGCCATCCCTGACTCCCTGCTTCCCGCCCCTGACCGACCCCTCGGATGCCACCGTACTCCTCTCGGTCGCCCAGGCGATCGGCGAGATGCTCGGCCAACCGCCCTCCGCCAGCGCCATAGCCAGCCAATGTGAACTCGCCCTCCCCACCGGAACCCTAACACTCGAAATCCGCCTCGCCCTCGTGCACCGGAAATTGCATCACGACCGCCGTCGCCTGGCAAAGCGCATTCCACGATTTCGCCGGTTTCGCGGTCGGCTCCTTCCCTCACACTTGTCCTCAACCCGCCCCCTTACCTCCTCATCGTCGACGATCTCCCCGCCGCCGACCAAGTCCTCGCCAACTGGTGCCAAGCCTGAGGCTGGCCTTACCTACTCGCCAACTCCTCTTCTGCCGCCGTGGCCGCCTTTGCCGACGCCACCCAACCTTTCACTCTCGGCCTCATTGACGCGTCCCTCCTTGACGCATCTCCCGCCGAAACCGCCAACCGCCTCATCGTCTTGGCCCCCGGGGCTTCTGGCCAAACCGACGCCGAAAAGTGGCTCCGACTCGGGTTAGCCGCTGTCCTCCCCCAAGTCTCTCGTTCGTCCCGAACAGCTCCTCCGAGCGGTTACAGACCTCTTTTACCCCGCCCCCGGCACCCCACCGCCGGGCGCACCCAAACGCCCCCATTTCTTCGGAGTCCGCATCCTCCTCGCCGAGGACAAGCCAGTCAACCACACTCTCGCAATCCGTACTTCTGCGGAAACTCGGCTGCCACGTGGACCTTGCCACCGACGGTGTCGCCGCCGTCTCCCTGGCCGAAGTCAAGTCCTACGACCTCATCTTCATGGATTGCCCGATGCCGAAGATGGACGGCTTCGACGCTACTGCCGCCAACCGCGCCCGCTCCCCCTGCTAACGCTCTCCTCGGCGATCGCGAACGCTGCCTCGCGGCCGGCATAAACCCTTTCACTTCTTTAGCCTCGAACGAGCCATCTCCACTTGGGTTATGCCGCCCGCCGACGAAACGGGAACGCCAACAGGCTGAACAGTAGGGCCACAACCACCTCCCCAATGATAAGATATACCGGCCAAGGCCCTAGAAAATCCAACAAGGATGCATTCTCGGGCTTTCGGCAAAGGTACATGTAGTTAGTCCCGAAAGTCCAATTAAACAAACCCAGCCCCACCGCATATCCGTTCAACGCCAACATCACCCGCCACACGCAACCCGGCAGCGGCCGCATCGCCTTACTCCACCAAAGATACAAGATACACGCCACAATTCCGCAGTGTGCCAAAAAGAAGTACACCGTCGGATAACTCGGAAACGGTTCCCACAAATCCGGCGTCAACACCGCCATCGAAGTCCCCGCCAATCCAGCAAAAAAGCAGAACTCGAACGAAAATTGCGGCTTCACCAACATCGCCGCCACCGTCAGCCACAAAATCAAGTCACATAGTTGCAGCGGCAGTCCGCCCGGGAACTGGAGCCACCCCCGCTGGAATTTATAGACATAGTATACTAACTCATTCCCGAGTAACAACGCACCCAAGCTAATCCGGATCGGTCCCGCCACTCCCGGCACCCGCCGACTCCACCAAGCCAGTAATCCCGGCACCAGTAACATCGCCGCCAGAATCCCCAGATGCACCGCCCCAAACAATTGGAAGTTGTGATTCCTCATCTTTACAATGCTACCCTGAACCCGTGCCGGATATCACCCAATTCACTGACTACAGCCGTACCGTCTTCACCGCCGAAACCAAAATCGCCGACGCCTGGATGCGCGAATACTTCGAGCGCTACTCCATCCAATTCGACCTCCCCGAAGAACTCGAAGAAGCCCTGCGCTTCGAACAAGCCGCCCACGACGCCGGCTTCTCCATCGCGCCGCGCTGAGGTATATAATCGCCGACATGAACCGTCGCAACTTCGCCCTCAGCACCGCCGCCCTCGCCGCCGCCGGCTCCACCTCCGCCGCCCCGCTCAAAGTCAATCCACCCAAAATCACCCCCTGGTCCCCGGGCATCAAAATGGCCATGCAGCTCGGCGCTGACCCTAGCGACGAAGACCTCCAGTTTATGAACCAAGTCGGCGTGCGCTACACCTCCGTCACCGTCAAACGAGAGGACGACAACGTAGCCAACTTCCGCCGCATCAAAGCCAAGGTCGAATCCGCCGGCCTTCGCGTCTTCAACATCGGTCACGACGGCAACCGCAACCAGGAAGAAATCGTCCTGAATCTCCCCGGCCGCGACGAACGTATTGAAGCCTATAAGCGCTACCTCCAAAACTGTGGAAAAGCCGAC
Organism: Acidobacteriota bacterium; assembly: GCA_025354525.1. Classification (GTDB taxonomy): domain Bacteria; phylum Acidobacteriota; class Terriglobia; order Bryobacterales; family Bryobacteraceae. The sequence goes on along the minus strand of JANXMS010000567.1, from coordinate 1,380 downwards.
ATCCATTACGTCACTTACGCTCACATGGGCAACGGCATCTGGTACACCGACCGTGAAACCACCCGCGGCAACGCCTCCGCCCGCGGCTTCAATCTCGCGAAAGGCGGCGAAGGCAGCTGGGCCGGCAAAATATTCAAAGGCCCCCTGTCCCACGGCCGCGTCTACACTGAACAAGAACTCTGGGATAACTACGAATACTTCATTCGCAAAGTCGCCCCCGTCGCCGAAGAAAACAACGTCTTCATCGGCATCCACCCGGACGACCCGCCCGTCCCCATGCTCGCTGGCATCCCTCGCCATATTTTCGGTACGTTTGAAGGCTACAAACGCGGCCTCGAAATGGCCAACTCCACCCATGTCGGCGTCTGCTTCTGCATCGGCACTTGGCTCGAAGGTGGCGAACTCATGGGTACCGACGTGGTCTCGGCCATCAAGTACTTCGGGGAACGCGGCAAAATCTGGAAGGTGCACATGCGCAACATGTCCGCCCCCCTTCCCCACTTCGTCGAGACCTTCGTCGACAATGGCTACTACGACATGTACACCGCCATGAAGGCCCTCCGCGAAGTCAACTTCGATGGCATCGTTATCGGCGACCATTTCCCCACCATGGTCGGCGGCCCCCGCGTCGCCGTCGGCTACACCGTCGCCTGGATCCGAGCGATGATCGACCGCGCCAACGCCGAAGTCCAAGCCCACCCTGTTAAGGCCTAAATGGGAAAATGAGGGATGGGCCAAATCAACCGGGAGCGAGTCAGCGAGCTATTCGTCGCAGCTTTGGAACTTCGCCCCGGTGATCGGGCGGCGTTCCTCGACCTCGAGTGCGGCGGGGAAACAGACTTACGAGCAGAGGTCGAGAGCCTGTTGGCGGCCAGTGAAAATGCCGGCGGGTGCCTCGACCGCCCAGCCGAGCTCCTCGTCTTGGCCGAAATAGGCACCGAACGTCTCCCCTTGTTGATCCCACCGAGGGCACTCGGATCGGACCGTATCAAGTCCTAAGCATCATCGGTTGAGGCGGCATGGGTACCGTTTACCGAGCCACCCGCGCCGACGAAGACTATCACAAAGACGTCGCCATCAAGTTCTCAACCGCGGCTCCACCCTCAAACGATTTCGAGTGAAACGCCAGATTTTAGCCAGCGTCGACCATCCGAATATTGCTCGGCTACTCGACGGTGGGGCCACCGCCGACGGAAAACCATTTTTTGTTCTCAAGTACATCAAAGGCCAAATTCTCAGTGCTTGATGGGCGACAATTAGGAACCGCTTCTAACGACAATTACTTTTGCAGCACCATCAGCAGGTGTTTTGATGTGAATTCAACATCTGCCGCTGGGCGTTGGTTGAGATGGGGTTTTGCCCCAAGCCCCAGGATTTAGC
>JANXMS010000566.1 GCA_025354525.1 Acidobacteriota bacterium | reverse complement strand
AACCCCAAAGAAGCGAACCCGACTCACTCGCACGCTCCTCATCCCTTCGAGATTCTATCCTCGCCGACGCCTCCGAGAACCGAATGCCCCCTTCCGCACGCCCGACCTTACCCACACCAAACAGCGAAGAGGCCAAGTTTTTCGTCCGGTGCCAGAAATCGCAGACTCCGGGGACATGGATCGGCATCGCAGAGAGTTGTATTCTGAATTGATAAAGACATCCCATGGAAGCTGCACCTACCCGACTTATCGAATACTTTAGCGGCTTCAAGCAAAATCTTGTCCCACTGTTTCAACGCCCGTATACGTGGTCGGAGAAGCAATGGCGGACCTTGTGGGAAGACGTCATGGTCCTCTATTCCCTGGATGATATCAGCGACCGAGCTACCCACTTCATGGGAGCTGTCGTTACGATGCCCGCGCGCAGCGTACCTGTCGGCGTCTCGAAGTATCTGATCATCGACGGCCAGCAACGTCTCACGACGGTATCGCTGCTCATGTGCGCGCTGCGCGACAGTCTGAGCCCGGAACAGCAGGGTCCGCGGAACCGCATACAACAGCATTATCTGACGAACTATGGATATGCAGGTTCGGACTTTTTCAAACTCTTGCCGACGCAGGGCGACAGGGATGCCTATGCGTCTTTGATGAACGAAACCAACAGCACCGTGCCGGAGTCCCAGTTCCGAAAATCATACGATTTCTACAGAAGGCGGCTGAGAGACACTTCCGACGACGGTGAAAAGATCGATCCAGAGCGAATTCTTGAGATTCTCGAGAAGCGCTTGATGGTCGTCATGATCAACTTAAGCGAAACGGACGACCCTTATCTTATTTTTGAAAGCCTCAACTTCAAGGGTTCGCCACTGGAGCAGGCGGACCTCGTGCGCAACTACTTCCTGATGCGGTTCCCCCTCACTGATCAGCAGGTTGTGTACGACAGATTGTGGCTTCCGATGCAATCCAGGCTGGGAGGGGGGTTGACCGAGTTCATGCGACATTTTCTCGGCGCCGAAGGCGCGGAAGTGCGCAAAGGGGATGTCTACGCTGCGATTAAGAGGCTAGCGACGGATCCAGACCCAGCCTCGGTGCGCCTGCTAATGACGCGGATGGAACGGCTGTCGGTGCTCTATGCCAGAATCTCAATAGCGGACTCCGAACCGCAACCGGAACTGGCGAAATACTTTGATCACTTTCGCCGACTGGATTTCGGAAGCGTTTACCCGCTCTTACTCGCGCTCTACGAGGACTACGTCGAAGGTCAGTTCGACCTCGGCCAGTTTGTCAGCAGCTTAGACGTTTTGCACTCGTTCATCCTCCGTCGAATGGTCGTGGGCGTACCATCGAATGCCCTTTCAGGCCTTTTCATTACGCTCTGCAAAGCAAAACCAATAACAGAAACACCTTCCGATTGGCTATCAGAGTTGCTCGTACGCGAAGACAAAAACCGCAGATGGCCAAACGATGCTGAGTTCGCTGAAAGCTGGTCCCGTTCACCTTTGTATGGAAGCCGAGCCTGTCAAGTCGTCCTTGAATGTCTCGAAGAGTCGTTCGGGCATCACGAAATTGTCGGCTTTACCGAATCGAGTATTGAGCACGTGATGCCTCAGTCCCTGACACCGGAGTGGTACGAGATGCTTGGAACCGATGCCACAGCGATTCACGTGGAATGGCTGCACTCGATCGGCAATCTGACATTGACGGGGTACAACCCCGAGCTTGGCAACCGATCCTACGCTGAGAAGCGGGCTACGCTTGCCCTGAGCCATTTCGAGTTGAATCGCCATTTCCGCGACGAAGAGCGCTGGGGTCCGATTGAGATTGAGAATCGGGCAAGAAACCTCTTCAAGATCGCACGCCAACTTTGGCCCCGGCCCGAGATCGTTGCTATCTCGTCCGACCCGTCCGCAGTAACACATAGGAGAGCCCCAGCGGCCTTCCGCCGGGACTCTGTCAGGTTAGCGCAGAAACATCTTGGGGCCAACCTCTCAAAGCTCTCTCAGACTAAGTATGAGTCAGGCGATGGTCGGATTCGACTAGTGTGTGCGATCTCGGCCCTACACGAAGGATCGCGAGATTTGCCTTACTTCTGGTTCGGCTTTCACCCCAGACAACTGGAGTTTCTGGTGGCTGCCGAGCAACCATACCTCTGCCTAGGATGTTCCTCCGCGGAAACAACATTGCTATTCCCATTGAATGTCATTCGGGGATTCCTCGATTCGATGAGTACGTCGGTCGTCGCCAAACATCGGCGCATTGTGGTGCAAAAGAAAATGGGGAGACTTGTCCTGCTGCTGCGAGACGGCAAAGATGGTGCAGACCTCACCGAATTCAATATCGTGTCCGTCGCATCACAAACGCGGGAGTAAAACTCACTTGGGCGGTGCTTCGAACATCTCCATCAAGTCACGACTTCGGCTTCTCCAATGAGCCCCTCGTGCCACAGAGCTGAGTTGCGCAAAGGAACTAAGTCGGCCCTGCTGGCCGGGTGATGACCGATGGCGGTAAGCTCTGCTCAGCGGGAGTTCGCCCGCTACTCCCGCAATGGCGCAGCGTAGCTGCCACCGGGACCACCGCCAACTTCCTGCGCGACACAATCGTTTGGCATTTGACTCTGGCCCAACTGCGCAGTTTCATCATTTTGCGTTAAGCCCAATATACGTTGGACGGTAAGAAGGGTCGGCCAGCGTGCGGTTCCGGGTCGGCCACTTGCATTGGGTGAGGAACAGCCGCAGATTTGGATAGGGACTTGAATTCGCTATCATTTATGGGAACACCGAGGCGAGTGTCGGTTGGGGTCGGCGGGGCGGGCTACCGTCTGAATTCGGTTAGGCGATCAAGCGATTCGGTCGATATGCCGCAATGTGTGGCGTCTTGGCGCAGCTTGGAGAATAAATAGAAAGCGCTGCCCGGGTTTCCCCTAGGCACGAGCGGATGCGCATATTGGAACCAGCTTCAATAGCGAGCGGAAGGCGGCGGGCGACTTCGAGACGGGTGACATCGGGGCGGGAGTAGTGGACGGAGCGCTCGAAGTTTTGGCGCTCTTCGCGGACGCGCTGATGGTCAATCGTGGCTACGAGGAGCTGTTCGGCGGGGCCGGCGGGCGGGATGATCTATTCGCCGTCCGGGTCGGCGAAGCAGTAGCCGCCGTCGGCGAAGAGGTCGGGGCTTTGGGCGGAGAGGTGTTCGCGCCAGGGGGATGAGGAGCCGATCTCGTCGCGGTGGAGGAGGCCGGAGACGGAGACGACGTACGAGCGGGATTCGGGGGCGATGAAGCGGGTGATGTCGCGGGTGTTGTGGAGGCCACCGGGCCAGACGGCGACGTGGAAGGGGCCGAGGGGGTGGGTGCGGAGGCCGTCGATCGGGGACCAGACGAGGGCCTCGTCATCGAATGGTAAGTTGGGATGGGAATGAGCTTGCAGTGAACGGAGGCGATTTCGCCTTGCTGGTTGATGGAAACGAGCGAACAGTAGAGGCTATGGCCGCCGCGGTGGGCGGGGCGTTCGATGCAGCCGAGGTAGATGGCGATGTGGAGTTCGGCGGCGGCGGCGCGGAGGGTATCGAGATGGCCGGATTGGATTTGGACGACTTGGGCGGAGTATTCGGCGAACATGGTTTTTTGGAGAGGGGAGTTGACGCGGGCACCGTCGGTGAGGTCTGGCCAGAATGGGTAGCCAGGGACGAGGGCTTCGCCGAAGGTGACGAGTTGGCAGCCTTGGTGGGCGGCTTGGCGGACGTAGTAGTTGACCTTGGTGAGGGTGGCTTCGCGCTGGAGATAGACGGGGGAGATGGGGGCTTCTGATAGAACAGCGGGGCTCTGTCCGCCGGGCTGATCGGCGCTCCGTTCGATCCGCACTATTGCGATTACACTGGCTTCGGGCTGTAGCGATTCCGAATGGAACGTGATTCTACGATAGGCCGCACCGGGATAATCGAGGGCTTGTAGAGGTGGGGGTATTGCGGATAAAGGGGGTTTGTCGCGGTTCTAGGAACACTCTCTTCCTCTCTCCCTCAGGAGACGGTGGGGGGGATGGGCGACTGCTGTTGCCAAGGAAGACCCGAGTCAAAGGTGTTCTGATTTGTGCTGTCCGTCACCAAGTTTTCGGCTTGCCGCGCAGGGAGTCGTAGAGTGGCACCGTGCGGGCTTTCGTAGTGGCCTCCGCGATCCGCGCCGACGTAGCTTGGTAGGAGACTAATGACCGGACGGTCCTAGGCTTCGCAACGGTACGCCGTTTTTGGGTCGATGTCCGAGTGGACGATCCGGGCAGCGCAAGGGGGAACGGAGCACAGATGGGCCGGTCCTAGTTCGAATCGTTCGAGGCGTCAATGTGATAATTTCGTAGTAGTGATCAGCACGCAAGAGGCCTTCACCCGCTCCAAACAATACGCGACGGAACTGCTCGGCGAGAGGGAGTATACCCTTGAGGAAGTTGAGCAGGACGTATACAAGGATCGTCAGGTGTGGCGAATTACGCTGGGCTTTCCAAAAAGACGCGTTTCGGCGCCCGGGTTGATCCGAACCATTGGGGCAAGCTTACCGCTCGAATATAAGATTATTCTTGTGGACATCGAGACAGGCGATCCGGTTGCAATGAAGCTTGCGAGCTGATGACGGATTTGGACGACTTCAGTCGAAACGCCCGAAAGAACGGACTTTTGATTGATACAAACCTACTCGTGCTGTTGATCGTGGGTTTCGTCAATCGTGATCGAATCTGTCGGTTCAAGCGCACCACCGCTTACTCGTCAGCGGATTGGGACCTTTTGACCGGCATATTGGAGCAGATCTCGCTCCGTTACACGCTGCCGCATGTTCTGGCGGAAGTGAGTACGCTCACTGACCTGAAGGGTCCGGAATTGGAAGTCGCGAGAGAGGTATTGCTCGGGTTGATCAAGGAATTGCGCGAACTCCAGATCACTAGCGTTGAAGCTTGTGCGACGCCGCTTTTCATGCGCTTGGGCCTGACAGACGCGGCCATAGCTGAAGCAGCGAGACTCCATCGGTGCTCGGTGCTCACCAACGATTCAGGTCTATATACGGCGCTCGCGAATGAAGGTTCGTCCGTTGCGATGTTCGATCATTTGAGGGAATGGCTGTAGGGCGCGCGATTGTTCGGATCTCGCGCACCGACCGGCGAATGAGCCACATGACGCGCCATGGGGAAGTTGGGCGAGAAAGGTTTCGACGGAGAACTACAGGTCCTTCTGGGGCAAATGAGGGGCTAATTCTTCCAGAAGGCCGTTTTTGTGCAACTTGGCGAATTACCAACGATCCGGCAGTTGCCGCCACAGTCGATTGCAGGGCGCTTACGTGCGGTGATCGGCGATCATTACAGGGAGTCGCGGTAGCCCGCAGGGCGGTTTGGGACTGCGAAACGGTTTAGCGAAGGCCACTTCGTTGTCTCCGATTGGAGCACTAACTGGTAGGAGGTGGACTGGGTTGTTTCTTGTTTGCCGATGTTTTAACACTACGCACTCCCATCGAAGCAGATTGCTGCGCACCACATTCGCTCGGACCAACAAGATGAGTAGCCCCATCCGAGGTTCGTGGCCAGCCCGGAGTTGGCAGCCATGCCGGAGCGAGTCGGAAAATAACTTCCAACGGACCCGCCGCTCGTTCTCACAATAGTTTAGTTAGGGACTGCACGAGTTAAGGGGATTGCGTGCTTCAGTTTCTCCCGAGTTACTGCGATCATCGGTGCGCTTAAGATGAGTGGGCTGCAATTCTTGGCGGAGGCGTAGCCGCGCCTTATGCAGGTTTTGGTTGTATTCTATGTGGGTTGATGGGCTCAGAGTATCCGTCTCGTAGAGAATTTTCGTGGAAGAGTTAATGGGGTTCCACACGCCGTCTAGCGATTTCAGCAACTCCCCTGCGCTGTCTTGATCGAGGACGCCCGGGTCCTGCGGCCTAAGCTGCCGAAAAGTTTCCTGGATTTCGCCTTGCAGGTACTCGATTCGAATTGAGTATGGCGGATAGTCTTCCAAGTGGAAACTTCGCCAATCTATGGTTCGCTCATCACACTCGAGATACAGGGCAGCCGCAAGAAAAAAGCACTGGATTTTTATACGTTCGTCTTCGGGGCCTCGGGAGTTTCGCAGCGCCTCGCGGACGGATAAGCAGGCCGAGTAGCCGTCCGCTTCTATCTCCATTGCCTGGCGCTCCAGCGGGCTCCTAGTCTTGATAGCCGTGGCGGTATGCCCGTGGACGTGATGACCGAGTTCGTGTCCGATCGTGTAATAGGCCATGCTTGATGGGCGACAATTAGGAACCGCTTCTAACGACAATTACTTTTGCAGCACCATCAGCAGGTGTTTTGATGTGAATTCAACATCTGCCGCTGGGCGTTGGTTGAGATGGGGTTTTGCCCCAAGCCCCAGGATTTAGC
>JANXMS010000553.1 GCA_025354525.1 Acidobacteriota bacterium | reverse complement strand
GGGAGGACGGCGCGGGGATGGAGTCAAGAGATTTCTGTTTGTTCATGGGGAAGAATCCTTCCCGCCCTGCTGTGTAATTAGGGAACGAAAAGTGTCTCAGTTATGTTGGCACGGAGGGCTCTCGCCACCTACGATCCCACTGGCAATCGCGGCATCATCCTCCTTCCACCTCGCCAGAAGGTCACCATGATCGTCCCGCCAGTGCCCTCCCTGGCTCGCAGCTTTGCGACCTCCCGCCCGACGCAAACACTCCGCATCCCCTTCGCAGGCGTCTATTGGCTCTTTCAGCCACCTCACTCCCGTCCACCGCAAACTTCGGTTACAGTCCGCGGCATCCCCACACAAACCACGTTTCGATCCAACGATTCTCGCCCGCTCCTCATGGAGGCCCGTCAACATCTTGGAGCCACCATCGACCTCTCCTGCTGCGCTGAAATCCAAATCGAAGCCGACAACGCCGATGAAAACTCCCGCTACCTCTCCCTCGAACTAATTTTATGGGACGGAACACAAACGCCGGAGCGTCGCCTCCCCCTCGGCTCAATTCGGTTCGGGGAAAGGGCGCCCCCCATTCCCGGCATTCCAACCCCGATCAAGAAAGAGATTTTCCGTTATCCAATTCCGCCAGGCGCCGCGCTACGGCGATTCGACTCCTACTCCGTCCGCTTCCATCGGCCAGCTCTTGTTTCGCGCCGCAGCGCACAAATCGCCATTACGACTTTCGTTCTCGTGCCGAGGCGTTTCTAGCTCGCTCGTCCAAGTAGTTCGGCCACTGCGTCACCACCAAACAAGCGCCCGCCACCACCAGCCCCATCCACGCAAACCAATCTCCGTAGCGCGTGTACGGCGTCTGGTCAGCCCGCCATCCGAATCCTAACGTCCCCGCCATCGCTTGAAAACCCGGAAAGCTCTGCCGAACCGCCCCCGCCGGATCTACGCTCGCCGTAATCCCATTGTTCGTTACCCGCAACACCCATCGCCGATTCTCCGCCGCACGCATCCGAACCAAACTCAAATGCTGCTCCCGAGCCGCCGTCTCGAAGAAATAGCCGTCGTTCGACAAGTTCACGAACACCTCCGCCCCGGCCCGGGCGAACTCTCGCACGTGGTGGGGCACCGCACTTTCGTAACAGATAAAGGCCCCTATTCCTCGCCCATCCGCTGAGAACGTCACCAGCCGCTTCCCCGGCGTATAGGCTCCCACTTCTCCGCTTACTTGGTTCACCCACGAAAACAGCTCCGGCACGTACTCTCCGAACGGCACCAGAAACATCTTGGCGTACCGGTCGCCCGTCTCGCCGGTCCGGCTCACATACTGAGCCGTGTTCAACACCTGGCCCGTAGCAGTCCGCGCAATCGAACCCAAAAGCATCGGTGCCTGCAGCACGGCGGTAATCTCTCTCGTCCGTCCCTGCAAATCCGCATCGCTAGCGAAAAAGATCGGCGATGGCGTCTCCGGCCACATCACCATCGACGGCCTCTTCCCTTCCCCGGCCGCCAGCGTCAACGCTGACAACATCTGCTTTTGCTCCAAATACAACTCCGCCGACCAATCTCGCACCACGGGGAAATTTGGCTGCACCGCCACTGCCAACGCCGTAGTCTTCAACCCCTCTGGCAGCTTCGGCAGGAACACTGGCAGCAGCACGAACACCACCCATGCCGTATACGTCCGCGGTCGTCGCAGCAACAGCAGCGCCAGGCAAATCCCCATCAGGGCAAATACGAACGAGATTCCGTACACACCGGTGTAAGGCGCCAGACGCATCGCGATCGGCTGGTCAATCCCCGCGTTGCCGAGCATTAGCCAGCCAAATAGCGTCAACGGCTCCTGCGTCCGCTCCAGACCCGCCCACAGCAACGCCATCGCCGGAGGGCCGTACCAATGGCGCACCAGCACTCCGCCCAACCAGCCGAACACACCGTAGTGGATCGACTTCAACACGCAGAACAGCGCAAACGCGCCCCACCCGCCCCACCAGCCCATGCCCCCATGCACTTCCAACACCGACGCGATCCAGTTACAATTGATCGCCCAAAAGACGGCTCCCATCACCCATCCCAACAGGAACCGCCGCCAAGGCACGAACTCCCGGCTCAACGCAATCGTCAGCGGCGTCAACGCCACCGGAGCCAGCCACCACGCATCAAAGCGCGGAAACGCCAGCGCCATCAAAACCCCGCTAATCGCCGCCAGCAGCAGATGCATGTTCTTCCACCACATCAGCCATATAAGAGCTCCGCACAAACGGTCCGCTAAACACCATCTGAAACCCTTGCCCCATCCCGTAATCGCGATAGGCATCAAACTTAGCCGGCGTCACGTACTCGACCACCGCCATATTCCGCCGCGTTGGTTGCAAGTATTGCCCAATCGTCGCTACGTGCACATCCGCCCCCCGCAGATCCCTCAGCAACCCCTCCACCTCTTCGACCCGTTCTCCTAACCCGACCATCAACCCCGACTTCGTCAACGTCTCCGGTTGGTACCTTCGCGCGAACGCCAAAACGTCTAGAGACTGCTGGTAGTCCGCCTGCGGCCGCACCTTGCTGTAAAGCCGCTTCACCGTCTCCATATTGTGGTTATAGACGTCCGGCCCCGCGTCCAATACCCGCGCCACCGCATCCAGATCGCCGCAGAAATCCGGTGTCAGCACTTCCACCTTCGCCGTCGGCAACGCCCGCCGCACCGCGCGCACTGTGGCCGCCCAATGGGTCGACCCACCATCAGGCAACTCGTCGCGGTTCACGCTCGTGATCACTACATACCGCAGCCGCATCTCCGCCGCCATCTCGGCCACATGCTCTGGCTCTTCCGCATCCAGCGTAAACTCCCGCTTGGCCGGCGAGCCCTTCGGAACGGAGCAGAACGCGCAGCCCCGCGTGCACAGGTTCCCTAGAATCATGAACGTCGCCGCGCCTCGATGAAAGCACTCGTGAATGTTCGGACACTTCGCCGATTCACATACCGTATGCAGCCGCTTCTGCCGCAGCTCTCGCTTCAGCAAATGCACGGACTCAAAATGCGTCTCCGGCTTCCGCAGCCACTCGGGCAAGCGAGGGCGCGGCACAATCTGGATCAAATCACTCACTACTTAATCTTCTTCGACATGGCACCCTTCATGCCAATCTCTTCGAGCCGGGTCCGCGTTCGCGCCATCTCTTCGGCTGTCGCAAACGGACCAACCACGACACGGAATATCTCCGGCTTATCGCTCGGACCCTCCATGATGGAGGCCGAAAAACTCTTCTTCCGCAGAGAGTCCACCATGATCGTGGCCCCCTTCTTATCAACCGCGGCCACCTGCAAGTAGGAACCAGGGGCCGGCTTCAACACGCTGCCAGTAGCAGCCTGCACCGGCGGAGGCGGAACCTCCTTCGGCGTCGGGACGTCTTTCTTCTCTTCTTTCTTTTTCGCTTCCGGCTTCTTTTCTTCCGGTTTCACGGGCACTGGCTTCGGCAGTTCCACCTTCACTGGCTCCGGCCTCGGCGGCTCGACTTTGCTGGGCTCCTGCTTCTTCGGCTCGGTCCGCGGCAGTTCCACCACCTTTGGCTCACTCATCTGCTGGCCTTGCGCATCCACCTCTTTCGACCGAACCCCCGCCATATCCGCTGGCCTCCGTGCCGCCGCCAGATTCACCGCTTCGTTGCTCGGGTTGTTCCTCCCCACGATATAGCCCATCGTGAAAAACACTCCCAGTAAAACTACCAGGATAAAAAACACGCTCAGCAACTGTTTGTTGCCGAGCACCAGTTCAAATTCGCCTTCTTCGTTACGGGCCATATCTCTCCTGAAATGTACTCCCTATTTTGGCAAAGAATACACGCGAGCACGAATCATTTTAGACCACTTTTGTTTTCCAGTGCACGCCCCGCGATTCCGAGCAACCACCACGTCGCTCCCACCAGCGGCAAAACCAACCCTGCATTTGCTCCCATGCGCCAACAAACGAGCGGCATTCCAACGCCAGCTACCCAGCCCACCCACCGCGGCCATACCCCGAATGAGGCAACCGCCAACGCCACCCAACACACCGCCAAACCCACTAGGCCCCATTCCGCCCCTTTCTGTGCCAACTGATAGCCCCCCACCGCCATCATCACACCACCCCCCACGCCGAACACCACCCATCCCGGGCGGCAAAACTCCACGCACAGAAGCAAAGCCCCTGCCACTAACCATGCCATCGCTGCATTTGCGCTCACCCTGTTATCGTAAGGCTTCATGCGCGCCTTGCTTGCCGAACTCGTCCGAACCAACTCGGTCAACCCCTCCCTCTGCCCCGGTGCCCCCGGCGAATCCGCCATCGCCGCCATTGTCGAACGCGAGTTTTCAGACCCCCGCTTCGAAGTCCATCGTCTCGAAGCCACCCCCGGCCGCCCCAGCATCGTCGTTAAACTTCCCGGCACCGGCGGCGGCCGCAGCCTCATGTTCAACGCTCATATGGACACCGTCGGCGTTGACGAAATGCCCTCCCCGTTCTCAGGACTCACCGAAGGCAATCGTCTCTACGGCCGAGGCGCTTACGATATGAAAGGTTCGCTCGCCGCCGCCATCACCGCTCTCCAAGCCCTGCCGCGCCTCCCGGGCGACGTCTACCTCGCCGCCGTTGCGGATGAAGAGTTCGCCAGCCTCGGCACCGAAGAAGTTCTCCGCCATTTCCATCCCGACGCCGCCATCGTCACCGAGCCCACCGGCCTCGACCTCTGCCTCGCTCATAAAGGATTCGCCTGGTTCGAAATCACCGTCCCGGGCCAAGCCGCCCACGGCTCCCGCTTCGACCTTGGCATCGACGCGAACCTCGGCGCTCTCCCTCATCTCGAATACCTCGCCCACCTCGCTCAGGACCTCCTCCAGCGCCCGCCCCACCCCCTCCTCGGCCCGCCGTCACTGCACTTAGCGACCATCCATGGCGGTACCGCCTGGAGCACTTACGCCGCTTCCTGCACCCTGCGGATCGAACGCCGTCTCCTCCCCGGCGAAACCGCCGCCCAAGCCCTCGCCGAACTTGGCCCCGCCGCACGCCTCGTCTTCGCCCGCCCTCCCTACGAAGCCAGCCCCCATTCCCCGCTGGTACAACTCGCTCAGCAAGTCCTCCCCGCCGCCCGCATCACCGGCCAAGCCCCCTGGTTTGACGCTGCCCTCTACGCCGCAGCCGACATCGAAACGCTCATCCTCGGCCCCGCCGGCGACGGAGCCCACAGCGCCATCGAATGGGTCGATCTAGCCAGCGTCGAAGCCGCCGCCGACGCCTACGTCCAAATAGCCCGTAATTTTTGTCAAACTTAGGATTGCATCATGAATCGCCGCGCCTTCCTCCAAGTCCTCGCTCAGACCATACCCCGCCCCCCCAACGTCATCTTCATCCTTACCGACGATCATCGCTTCGACGCCATCGGTTTCCTTAAAGGCCAGCCCTTCCTCGAAACACCCCACCTCGATTCGCTCGCCCGCGACGGGGTCCATCTCAAAAACGCCTTCGTCACCACCGCCCTCTGCTCCCCCTCCCGCGCCAGTATTCTTACCGGCAAGTACGCTCACAAACACAAAGTCATCGACAACAACACCGCCATCCCCAAAGGCACTACGTTCTTCCCCAGCTACCTCCAAAAAGCTGGTTATAAAACCGCTTTCATCGGCAAGTGGCATATGGGCGGCGAATCCGACGCCCCCCAGCCCGGCTTCGATCATTGGGTGTCCTTTCGCGGCCAAGGCACCTACCTTCCCAGCCCCAACGGTCTCAACGTCAACGGCAAAACAGTGCCGCAAAAAGGCTACATCACCGACGAACTTACTGACTACGCTGTCGACTTCATCGAGAAGCAAAACCAGCCCTATTTCGTCTATCTCTCCCACAAAGCCGTCCACTCCGAATTCATCCCCGCTGAACGCCACAAAGACAAATTCAAGGGCCAGAAATTCGTTCCCCCGCCCTCCCTCACCGCCGAAGCCATCGACCGACCCATGTGGGTCCAAAACCAGCGCAATAGCTGGCACGGCGTCGACTACCCCTACCACTCCACCCTCGACATCGCCGAATACTATCAGCGCTACGCCGAAGCCCTCTGCGCCGTCGACGAAAGCGTCGGTCGCATTCTCGCCGTCCTCAAACAACGCGGCGAACTCGATTCCACGCTCGTCATCTACATGGGCGACAACGGCTTTGCCTTCGGCGAACACGGCCTCATCGACAAACGGACGGCCTATGAGGAGTCCATGCGCGTTCCCCTTCTCGCCCGCTGCCCCGCCCTCTTCAACGCCGGCCAGACCATCCCTCAAGTCGTCGCCAACCTGGACATCATGCCCACCGTCCTCGAAGCCGCCGGCGTCCCTGCCCCCGCCGGCGGCGACGGTGCCAGCTTCCTACCTCTGCTCCAAGGCAAGCGCGTCCCCTGGCGCGATTCGCTTCTCTACGAATACTATTGGGAACGCAATTTCCCGCAGACTCCCACCGTCCACGCCCTGCGCACCGACCAGTACAAGTACATGCGCTACCACGGCGTCTGGGATCTCGACGAACTCTACGATATCCAGTCAGATCCCCGCGAATTGCGCAATCTCATCAAAAGCCCGGCCCACCAAGCCATCGCCAAGCAAATGAACCAGCGCCTCTTCGAAATCCTCGAAAGCACCGACGGCATGAACATGCCGCTCTACCCCGACAAAGGCGGCCAAAACAGCCTCCGTAATCCAAAGGGCCCCCAAGCCGCCCCCTTCCCTAAAGCCTTCGAACAACCCCCGCCTAAGGTGCGCCCGTGATGAAATTCGCTTTCGCTCTGCTCTTTTGTGTCGCCGCGTTCGCCCAGCGCCTTCCCAATCCCCGGCTCTCCGCCCCCCGCGTCAACCCTCCCCGGGTCAACTCGCCCCGGCTCTCCACCCCGCACGTCAACCCTACCAGGCTGAACGCCCCCCGCGTCCAGCCCCCTCGGGTTAATCCACCCCGAATCAGCGCCCCCCGCATCAACCCGCCTCGCATCAATACGAGTAGGCGCTAAAGCAGCATCGCCTCCACCGCCGCCGCCGACCCATCCCGTACCCACGCATCTAATTGCGCCACGTCCTTCAACTGTTGCCCGCGCTGGCGACTTACTTCGACATACCGGCATCTTAAGTCATCCAGCGCCGTCATATCCCCCCACAGCCGTTCAAACTGCACCACCGGGAAGACATCCTCCTGCCCCCGGCCCCACCGCTTTTTCACTTCCTTGATCGTCGCGTAACTAGGCATCCGCTGTGCCGTCCGCCGCACCGCCGCGGCCACTTTCGCATCATCCGCCAACTCCGCCCGCGTCAATCCGAAGGCACGAAGCAAAGCGTCGATCGTAATCCAATAACTACCCGTGTTGTAATAACGCAGCCCAAATTCAATCCGCTCATCCGGCAGGCATAGCCCTTCCACCAGCCGCGGCTTCCCGTCCACCAACGCAAGGCCCCCACCGTGGTCATCAAATTGCCGCCCAATCACCTCCACCGTCATCCCCGCCCCGCTGGCGATATGCTCGCCTAGTAAGTCAGCCGCCGGAGTCGCCCCCAACGTATCGATGTTATGCAGAAACAGATATTGCAACCCGGGCCGCTCCGTCACTAACTCGCGCAACGTCCCGTTGCGCAGTAAGTTAGGCAGCTCGTACCAATGCCCCACCGGATGAATACACTGCGACGCCACATTGTCCGTATAGTCGCTCGCTTCGCCCGCCCCCCGCACCCATTGCAATAAACTCGCCCGACCGCTCTCTCTCACTTTCTGTTTCTGCGCGTCTAACTGCTGCTGCGGAACAACTTCCCAAAGGTACCGCAAATCAGCCACCGTCGGCACCATCCGCAGCCCAATGCTCTTGCCCGCCGAAACCCGCGCCCCGGTCGCAGCAATCGGCCCGTAAGTCAAGTAACTCGTCGTCACCACGTGCGGCACGTCCGCTCGCCGCGCCTTCTCTCGCTGGATGTCCAAAAAGCTCCAATACCGCCCGTCCACGCGGTGGAACGGATGCAGCGCCTTCACCACCCCCGCTCCCTTCGTCCATCGGCTCCCCACCCCCCCCGCCATCGTCACCATCGCCAAATACCCCGCCCGTAGAGCCTCCGCCCCCGCTCCCGCTTCCCGCCCCGTAACCGTCCCCACGTGCTCGGCCCGCACGTCTTCAATCATCGTATTCGCCGCCAACCGGTTCTGCGCCAAGCCCACTCGCCCAGCTCGATAATCCGTCCGCAAATGCTCATGGGCATCGGCTTCAAATCCGTTCGCCGTCAGCAACGCCGCCAGACCCAGCCCCTCCCCACTTACCGCTTCGGCCTCCCGCGGGATCATCCGCTCAAACAGCGCCTCGGTCTGGTCTCGATACCGCCGTGCAAATCGAGTCAACTCGCCCCGCCGCTCCGCCGTCAATTGCCCCGCGGACTGCCGCAACTCGCCCGGTGCCCGCAACAAATAATACGGCGCGCTAACCACCGCCTCCTCGCCCCGCCGTAACTCCGCCATCGTCCCGTTTTCATTGATCGCGAAGTCATACACCACCGGCTCCACGGCAAACGGAAAGCTAGCTTCCATCCAACGCTTTGTCTCCCTCAGAATCGTCGGCATCGCCTCCAGCGCCCGGCCCCGCGCCGCCGGGTCAAACACAAATCCCATCCCCCCACCGCTCATCCCGCCCAACATCCAAAACCCCCAAAACTCGTCGCCAAACTCCTCCCGGCACCGCCCAATTAGCGCCTCCGTGTACGCATTCCCTGCCCACGGAATAATCGTCTGAATGGGGCCGTCGTAGTTGATCTGCGTCAACCCTGCCAACCGCCGCACGTCCCCTTCCCGCAGCGCCCCCTCCAACTCATCGAGCAACCGAACCGCCTCCTGGCGACCCGCCCACTCCTTCCCGCTCCGCAGCAAATACCGCTCCGTACACATCTCCAGAATGGGCCCGACATCCTGGCTCATTCCTCCATGCACCAGCACCAGCGACTCCTCCAACCGCCGCCGCGCCGCCGCCGGAACCTCCTCCATCACTCGATGCCGAGGCAACAACCGACCCCGGCTCACCCCAAACTCCGGATCCCCCGCCGTCGCCAC
>JANXMS010000524.1 GCA_025354525.1 Acidobacteriota bacterium | reverse complement strand
CGGAGGATATCATTTTGGCTAAGTTGGCTTGGTATCGGGATGGGGGTGGGACTTCGGAACGGCAATGGCTGGATTTGGAGTCGGTTTGGGAGATGAGGGGTGGAAAGTTAGACCGGACTTCCTTGGATTCCTGGGCGGTGCGGATGGGGACGAGGGAGTTACCGCGGCGGTTAGGTCGTAGCGTACGGTGGCAGAGGGTGGGGTAGATATCGACTGATTCGACGAGGCCGGGGCAGACGGGCGGGGGTGGGGCTAGTAGAACTTAACGGCAACTGATGATTTATTCTGGGATTTGGTTGAGCATTTGGCGGGCGGTGGGGTGGTTGGGTTCGTAGTCGAGGACTTGTTCGAGAGATTTTCGGGCGGCGGGGTGGTTGCCGGATTGGAACTGGGCGACGGCGAGGTTGAGGCGGGCGCCGATGAGCCCGGGGTTGGTGGCGAGGGCGCGGAGCCAGAGGGCGATGGCTTCGGTGGATTTGCCTTGGCGGATGAGGGCGGTGCCGAGGTTGATGGCGGCGGCGGGGTGGGTGGGGTCGAGGGTGAGGATTTGGGAGTAGAGCGTGGTGGCGGGTTCCTGGCGGCCCATGCGTTCGTGGAACTGGGCGAGTTGGGCGAGGAGGGGGACGTCATTGGGATTGGCGGGGGCAGCGGCTTGGAGTTGGGCGTAGGCACTGGGGCGAAGGCTGGGGGAGGAGACGGCGGCGGCGGCGTAGGCCATGGCGGTGTCGCGGGGGTTGGAGAGGCCGGTCCAGAACTCTTTGAGAGAGCCGGTGGCGGGGGGGCCGGTGGGGGGAGTGGGTCGGCGGGGGATGGAGTGGTCGGTGAAGGCGAGGTGTTCGATGGAACGGGTGGGGGCGCGTTTGGGCATGTGGCAGGTGATGCAGGCGTCGCCGGCGTTGGCTTTGCACGAGCCGGAGGAGTGGCAGGTTTGGCACTTTTGGTTGTACTGGGCGGGGGTTGCATCGGCGTGGGCAGGGTGGCAGGAACCGCACCAAAGTTGGTCGCCTCCGGCTCTTAGTTGGTCGCCGCTGGCTTGTTGGCAGCGGCTGGTGGCGAGTTTTTCGAAGTGACTGGTGGCGGAGGGGCTGTCGGCGGTGGGGGAGTTCCAGACGAAGACGGCGAGGGAGTTGGAGAGGGGTTCGCCGGGGGTGTAGGAAGAGCGGTCGCGGTTGGCGCGGGCGATGCGGGCGGCGCCGGTGAGGTGGCATTGGGCGCAGACGCTGGCGCGGGGGATGGGGGCGAGTTTGGCGGGGTTGACGATATTGCGGGCGGTGGGTTGGGCTGCGTGTTTTTCGCCGGGGCCGTGGCAGCGTTCGCAACTGACGCCGGGATCGAGAAAGGGTTGGGGGGCGGAGGCGGGTTGGAGGCGGCTGGCGTGGCACTGGAGGCAGGCGGGTTCGACGAGGCGGGTGAGTTCGAGGTAGGGGCGGTTTTCGTAGCCGGGGGAGACGTCCCATTTTTGGGGTTGGGAGTAGTAGGAGAGGGGGGATTGGAAGAGTTGGTTATTTTTGCGGAAGAGGTAACTGCGGCCGATGTGGCCGGAGCCGAGGAACCATTCGAGTTGGCGGGAGGTGGCGGCGAGTTGGAGTTCGAAGGAGGGGGAGATGGTGGCGAGGGCGGCGGTGGGGTTGGCGAAGGATTCTTTGAAGGTGGATTGGGCGGTGCGGCCGGAGGCGTTGGCCATGCCGGTGCGGGCGTATTGGCGGGCGATTTCGGGGTGGCAGCGGGCGCAGGGGGCGTTGCCGATTTCGGCTAGGGCGGGGAAGGAGAACGCTAGGGCGAGGAGTAGACGGGGCGACATCTGAAATTTCATTTTGATATAATCTAGGAAATATGAAGACACTGAAAGCCTTGGCGCTCACAATTCTGGCACTACCCATGCTTTGGTCGCAAACATTTACGGGGACGATTTCCGGGGTGGTGACCGACCCGAATGCGGCGACGATTCCGGGGGCGGTTGTCAGGGCTAGGAACGAGGCGACGGGCGATCAGCGTCAGGTGGCGACTAGTAATGACGGGTTATTTGTGTTTTCGCAACTGCCTCCGGGCGGGTACGAAGTGAGCGTGGAGAGCCGGGGCTTTCGCAAGAGCGTGCAGACGGGTGCGGTTTTGCGGGTGAACCAGACGCTGGAGTTGAACTTCGCGATGCAGTTGGGCGAGGTGACGCAGACGGTGGAGGTGGCGGCGGCGGTGACGTTGTTGGATACGCAGTCGGCGAATCGCGCGGTGACGTTGGATGCGCAGGCGATGTTGGACCTGCCGACGAACGCGAGGAACCCGTTTGCGTTGGTGCATGTGAATGCGGGGGTGATTGCGGTGCGGACGGGGATCTCGCAGGCGACGCAGGACCAGAATCACAACCGGTTTTCGATGAACGGGGGACGGGGGCAGGCAGGGTTGACGTTGATTGACGGGGTGCCGGCGGCGGCGGTGGACTGGGGTGGATTGATCGCTTCGCCTTCGGTGGATTCGGTGCAGGAGATGAACATTCAGCGGAACCAGTTCGACGCGCAGTTTGGCAAGAGCGACGGTAGCGCGGTGAACATGATCACGCGGGGTGGGTCGAACAATTTTCACGGGTCCGTTTTTAACTTTTTGCGCAATAACAATTTAGACGCTAATGCGAGGGCGAATAACCGGGCGGGGATAAGGCGGCCGAGTTTCCAGCGGAATCAGTTTGGGGCGACGTTCGCGGGGCCGATTTGGAAGGCGAAGAAGTTGTTTTTCTTTACGGCGTATGAGGGTCGAAGGGAGGGGAACCCGGGAACGAACGTATCGAACGTGCCGACGGCGTTGCAGCGGGCGGGTGACTTCTCGGAGACGCGGAATGCGGCGGGAGTGTTATCGCCGGTTTTTGATCCGTTCACGACGGTGCCGAACCCGGCTGGCGCGGGGTTTGTACGGACGCCGTTCCCGGGGAATCGGGTTCCATCGACGATGTTTGATTCGGTGGCGGCGAAGGTGGTGCCGCTTTTCCCGCAGCCGAACGCAACGGGAGACGCGTTTACGAATGCGCGAAATTTTGTGGCGGCGGGCAAGACGGTGACGACGAATGACCGTTGGGACTTGCGGATTGACTGGGCGAAGAGCGAGAAGATGAGTATGTTTGGTCGATTGACGAAGGCGTGGCAAGAGAACGTGGCACCGCAGTTTTTTGGCAACGGGGTGGACACGAATTTTTCGGATGTGAATCCGCGGCATCAGGCGGTGATCGGGATCACGTTGACGCCGAGTCCGACGTGGGTAATTAACGTGCTGGTGGGTTCCGGCCGTTGGCGGGAGAACCAGAATTCGCCCTCGCAGGGGCGGAACGGGACAACGCTGGGCTTTTCGGCGGCGACGGTGGGGCAATGGCAGGCGCAAACGTTTCCGCAGTTTTCGCTGCAGAACTACACGCAGTTGAACAATCGAGGCTACTCGAACGTGGCGCGGGAGACCAACAATTTGCAGGCGAATTTGACGAAGGAGTTGGGTTCGCACAGCTTGAAGTTTGGTTGGATTACCGAGGCGGGGCGGCTGAATAACACAAGCTTCAATACGCCGGTGTTTAGCTTTACGCGGGGCCTGACGTCGGGTCCGGTGGCGGCGCAGACGTCGTCGACTTCGGGTGACGCCTTGGCTTCGTTCCTGCTGGGAACGGGGGACAATGGCAGCGGGTCGATTAATGCGGCGACGGCGGTGACGGCGATGTACCACGGGGCGTACTTTCAAGATTCGTGGCGGGCGACGCGACGGCTGACGATGCATTTGGGTTTGCGGTACGAGTTGCAGCCGGCGCGGACGGAGCGCTATAACCGGCAGAATAACTTCGACTTTGTGATCGCGAGTCCGTTGGCGCAGCAGACTGGGTTGCCGTTAAAGGGTGGCTTGGTTTTCAACGATGCGAACAATCGGGGGGCGTGGCAGACCGACAAGCTGAACTTGGCACCGCGGTTTGGGATGGCGTACAAGATCACGGACAAGCTTGTGTTCCGGGGTGGTTATGGAATCTTCTATCCGCAGACGGGCGGCGGTACGCGCGACGGTTTTGCGACGACGACGACGTGGGTTTCGACGATCGGTGGCGATGGGATCAACCCGAATCGGGGCGCGTTGTTGGCGAACCCGTTTCCGCAAGGGCTGTCGCAACCGATTGGGTCGACGCGAGGATTGTTGACGCAGACGGGGGATGCGGTGAACGCGCTTACTGCACATCATCCGTTGAGCTACGTGCAGAATTTCTCGGTGGACTTCCAGTACGAGATCAGCAAGGGGATGGTGCTGGAGGTGGGGTATACGGGGTCGCAGGGTCGGAAGTTGTTGTACGGGACAGGACAGCAGGCGAACCAACTGGATCCGAAGTTTTTCAGCTTAGGGGCGGCGCTGGATGCTCCGGTGACGAACCCGTTTTTCGGCGTGATCCCGACGGGCGTGCTCGCCGGCCGGACGGTGCCGCAACAGCGGTTGCTGCGGCCGCATCCGCAATTTACGGCGGTGAATGTATCCGCGGATGCGGTGGGGGCGAGTTCGTCGTTTAACGCGTTGGTGATTCGGTATAACTGGCAGTTGGCGAGCGGGTTGAATTTGCTGACGACTTACCAATGGTCGAAGGCGATCGACAATGCGAGCGAATGGCAGGGTTGGGAGGTGGCCGATACGATGCGGAACTACTATGACCAGAGCCTGGACCGGTCGATTAGTGCGCATGACTTGCCGCAGAGTTTTGTGAATGCGGTGGTGTATGAGTTGCCGGTGGGCAAGGGGCGGAAGTTCGCGGCGGATCTGCATCCGGTGGCGAACGCGGTGTTGGGTGGTTGGCAGGTCTCGTCGATTGTGCGGTTTGGCAGCGGCTTGCCGTTGCAGTTTATGGCACCGAACCAGTTGGGTAACTACGGGGTGCAGGTACAGCGGCCGAATGTAGCGAATTTGAAGACGGCGTCGGTGGATAGCCCGGTACCGGACCGTTGGTTCAACACGGAGGCGTTCACACAACCGGCGAACTTCACGGCGGGGAATGCGCCGCGATGGATTCCGAATATACGGTTTGGCCCGACGAACCATGCGGACTTGGCGATTCTGAAGAACTTCCGATTCTTTGAACGGTTCCGGGCGCAGTTCCGGATGGAGATGTTCAACTTTACGAACACGCCGCAGTTTGGCCGGGCGAATACGACGGTGGGCGACGGGAACTTCGGGCGGGTATCGGGGACGGCGAACATCGGGGCGCGCAACATTCAGGCGGGGTTGCGGATCCAGTTCTAACGACGGCCACAAGGGGGTGCCATCGGCATCGGTACCTCCCGTGCGCCTTGTTCGCGGCGGTTTGCCCGCGTAAGTGACTCAGAACGCTGGGGCGTTCTTTTTATTTGCAAATGAATGGCATGTAGGATTGACATGGGCGGGGTGGGCGCTAATCTAGACTGAAGTGGTCGGAGTTTCGATTTTGCTCTTGTATTCAACGCAATCGGTGAGTGAAATCTTCGTGTAGCGTTACGTCCAAGCGGCTTCATCGCTAGGGTTCGGTTTTTCGGAAACCATTTCTGCAACTGTTTGTCAATCGATCTTCCTGTTTTGGAGGTTTCGATGCCGCACGTCCTGAATTTCCGTAAGCTTCGGCCACTTTGCTTTTCTGTTCTGATGGGATATCTTGCGTCTCTTGCAGCCGCGCAAGTTCCCGCGGTGGCTTTGCCGGGGAAGGTTCTTGATCCCGCCGGGGCTCCCATAGCGGGGGCGCGGATTACCGGCGTCGCGGAGGGTAACTCGGTGGCGACTTCAGCGGTGTCGGGACCAACTGGTGGTTTCACCCTCGACCTAATCCCGCGGCGCTATTCGATTCGAGTTACGGCGACTGGCTTTGCGGATGCCGTCCAGCCCATCCGGCTGAGTGCCGAAGGCTCCGCCCCACCGCTAGAGTTTGTGCTTGCGGTCTCGGCTGTGCGGTCTACCGTTACGGTCGTCGAGGGCACCGGCTACGTAACGGCCGCGACGAGTACCGCCACGCGGACCTTAACCGCGCTTCGCGATATTCCGCAATCGGTGACGGTGATTTCGAAGGAGCTCATGCGGGATCAAATGATGATGAGCATCAGCGATGTGGTGCGTTACATTCCCGGCGTTACGGCGCATCAGGGCGAAAACAACCGTGACCAATTGATCATTCGCGGTAACAGCACCTCTGCCGACTTCTTTGTCAATGGCCAGCGCGACGACGTTCAGTATTACCGTGATCTCTACAATCTGGAGCGTATCGAAGCGATCAAAGGGCCCAACGCCATGATTTTTGGCCGCGGCGGTGGCGGTGGAGTAATCAACCGTGTAACTAAGGAGGCCAGCTTTAGCCCTTTGCGCGAGTTTTCTTGACAGGGCGGTTCGTTCGGCAATAAGCGCTTCACCGCCGATCTCGATCAGCCGTTTGGCGACAAGATAGCGTTTCGTTTGAACGGGGTTTATGAAAACTCCGAGAGCTTTCGAAAGTATTTCGGTCTGGAGCGGTACGGCATTAGCCCCACCGCGACCTTCTCGCCAACCTCTCAAACGAAGCTGACGTTGGGCTACGAGAACTTTCATGACCGGCGCGTTTCCGACCGGGGGATCACCTCTTTTGGCGGGCGCCCGGCCGATGTAGCCGTGGACACTTACTACGGTAACCCGAAAGACGGTCGCGTGCGAGCGGGGGTTAACTTGGGCTCCGTGCTGGTCGATCATCAAGCGGGCCGCGTTTTGATTCGCAACCGGACGCAATTTGGCGCTTATGACCGGTTCTATCAAAACTATGTGCCCGGGGCTGCGTCGGCCGACAAGAGTCTTGTCGCGATGAGCGCCTACAACAACGCCACCGAGCGGCTGAATATATTCAACCAAACTGACGTCAGCAGCACTGTGTTTACGGGCAAGGTCCGCCACACTTTGCTGGGCGGCGTTGAGGCCGGACGCCAGTTGACGGACAACTTCCGGAGTACGGGCTACTTCAACAACTTGGCAACCTCGATGCAAGTTCCTTTCTCGAACCCGCTTGTCACTGCTCCAGTTACGTTTCGCCAAAGCGCAACGGACGCGAATAACCACTTGAGAGTGAACCTCGGGGCGACTTACCTACAAGACCAGGTGCGGCTTTCCCGCTTCGTGCAGCTAGTCGGCGGGATTCGTTTTGACCGATTCGATCTCCAGTATCGCAACAACCGGACGGGCGATAACCTGCGGCGTATCGACAACTTATGGTCCCCGCGCGCCGGTGTGATCTTCCGGCCCGTTGATCCAGTTTCGGTTTATGCCAATTACAGCGTGTCGTATCTACCCAGTTCCGGTGACCAGTTTTCGTCACTGACTACCATTACTCAACAAGTAAAGCCAGAGAAGTTCACTAATTACGAAGTCGGAGTGAAATGGGAGGCTTCGCGGGACCTTGCTTTGACCGCCGCGGTGTATCGCTTGGACCGGACGAACACTCGATCCACGGATCCCAACGACCCGACCAGAATAGTGCAGACCGGCAGCCAACGAACGAACGGGTTTGAGGTGGGAGCGACGGGCAGTGTGACCCAGAAGTGGCAAATTGCGGGGGGCTACGCTTATCAAGACGCCTTCGTTACGCAAGCTACGGCGCCGCTAGAGCGGGCTTGCAGGTAGGTCAGGTCGCCCACCACGTGTTCTCGCTTTGGAATAATTACCGGATGTTGCCGCGCGTCGGCCTTGGCCTTGGGGTCACAAATCGTTCGAACATGTTCGCGACGATCGATAACTCAGTTGTCTTGCCGAGTTATACCCGCGCCGACGCCGCGGTGTTCTTCTCACTTACCGAAAAGATTCGACTGCAAGCGAATGTCGAAAACCTGCTCGACCGCAAGTATTTTGTTAATGCGGATAGCAATACCAACATCTCGCCCGGTTCTCCGCGGGCGATTCGGGTCGGTTTGGTCGTTCGGTTCTAGTAACTAGCGCCGGGTCTGGCGGGGGTTGGGGCCGATGTTCGCCGACCGTTGGCTTGCCCCGCTATCCCGAACTGTCAGGGATGCCGGACCGTATCTTCCAGCCGCGTAGTTTCAGGATGCACTTCCCGCAGAAGAGCGGGACGGGCGCGCCGGGCGTTTCCTTCGTTCCCCAGCCCTTCGGCCCCAGGGTGCTGGTTGACGGGTACTTCATCGTACAGTTCTGGTCGCTCTTGTCGTGATCGGCCTCCATATCGTGCGGATGCGTTAAGTAGTAATTGTGGCCCATCTCGTGGGCCACGATGAAACTGCCGAGGAATTGGTTGGCGTGCTGATGCTCGATCAAGGCGGCTCCGCCACTGACCCCGATGGAGGGGCCGCCACTACCACGTATATCTTTTTTGAAGTACGGAATGACGGCGCCCGGGGGCTTCGCGCCGTGAATCAATTGATCCTTAGCATTGAGATCGCGATTTAAATCCGGCTGCGGGAGATGGTCAAAACGAATGATGAGTTGCCCGTTGCCGCCACCGAGCCAGCTCCTAACGAAGTCACCGGGGAGCCGATACAACTGATAAGTGATGCCGGCAAACCCATTGATTAAACCGGGAGGATTCAGGGTTAAGGCGTTATACACCTCCAGATCTTCGTTTGGGTTCTGCGGTCGAATGGGGAAGGGATACGGGATGATCGCGTCATTCTGCCACCTCATACGGGCTTCGCGGGCCGGATCGCTGAGGAACCCGCTTTTGATGGCCTTCATGACGCGGATCACTTCGTTCGTGTAGGCTAATTGTTGGCCAGCGGTGGAGATCGTTCCCACGGGGACCGGCGGGCCGGGCCGAACCATGATAATGTGCGCGGCCCGGAATCCGGCCTCGATAATGTCCCATTGAATGTTCGGAGCAGCCGCCGCGTTGCTCCACCAATCGACAACGCTGAGGACCCGATGACGGCGCCAGATCGTGAGTTTGCCGGTTCGGTCCGACAGCGGGTCCGTCGGTTCATCGTCACCGAACGACTTGGCGAGCTTGGGGACGGCCTTGTGCAGCTTAATCAATTCTTCTTTGCCGGCGATGCCTTCGAATGAGAGTTTCGCCCGGACCATCCAGTTATCGCCGGCGATGTAGGAGCCCCAGAAGAGCGCGCCGGCGGTGCCGCGCAGGCCTTCTTGACTGGGGTTCTTCGGTTCGACCAAGGCGGTGGAGAGGTAAGCAGTGCCTTTGATCTGATCGGCGTAGAGATCGGTCAGCGCGCCGACGCGGAAGTAAGGGGTCATGTCGGCGGCGTCAGTCGGCCGGATGCCGCCCTGCGCCACGGGGCAGTTGTCGAAGGCCTTGAGGGCGCTTTTGACATCGCCACCAGCCGTAGCGACCCGGGTGTCGTCCAAGTACTTTGGGGACTTCGTCTGGACGGCGGCGGGAACCGACGTAAACGGCGCGCCGATCACGCTGAGGTCCTCCGGCGGATCAAACACGCGCCATTCCACGTTTACCGGCCCGATGGCTTTCGGTGCTTCGACGCCTTTGCCGTTGCCCGCGCGGTCGTCTTTCGAAAGCAGCAGCAGCGTGGCTTTGAAGGGGTGGCAGAAGCGGTCGAGCTTTTTCGGTTCCATCACCGCATGGCCATCCTCGGAGTTACACTCCCCGCGGCCTTTGGGTGCGACATCGACAGCGGTGGGTTCCACGACGCAATAGTTGTGATCGAGAATGATGCGCGAGGATTTGGTCTTATCCCCCAGCGCGGCGGCGGTTTCGATGAAGTCGAGCTTGGCACCGTTACTGGCTCCGGCGTCGGCGTCGATCAGCGTCTCGTCGTCGGTTTCAACTCCGCTAAGCGCGTAAGAGTAGCGGGAGATGGCGCGTTTGGTCTGGTCGTCCTTGGCGCCGGTCAACGGGCCGGCGAGAAAGCCGATTTCGTTCAGGCGATGTTGCAGCCACTGAAAATACAGCTTGGCGTTGCCCAAGCCGGGCGAGGAGCCATCGGGCCGATCGGTGGTTGCCTTGTAGACATCCAGCCACGTCATCGGTTGCATTTTGACGCTATGGTAAAGCACGTTGATCTTTCGCGAGGTGGCTGGTTCGACCGTGGACTCGCTGATGACGGTAGCAAAAGAGTCGGCATCGATGGCGCGGGGATACGGTTTCATGAGCGAACCTCGGGGTTGGAATCTGGCCGGACGACGTCGTAGTGCAGGCCCGAATGGATGACGTGCACCAGGTCGCCGGCGTCGCCGAAGATGACCGGCGTGGCACCGCCGATGTGTACGCAGAGGCGGCGGTTGTAAAGGGCCTCGATTGCCCGCCAGAGGAATGCGGCGTCGCCCCAGATGAGTTCCTTGGTGGCTGTGCCGGCCTCGACGTGATTGAGGGGTAGGTTTTTGATCGTTTCGGCGATGTTGCGGCCGAAGTGGACGACATCGGCGCCATTGCTGGTCAATAGATTCCAGGTGTTGAGATACCTCGCGCCGTTTACGGTGGAGGGGACCTCGTTGTCGGTAATCTCGGCAGCGGTAGCTTTGCCAAAGATTTGCATCGCCAGCCAGTCCGCAACTTCCCGGCGAACGGCGGTCGCCAAAGCCAATTCCGATGGATCGGCCCCGTAGGTGCCAGCACCGGTGAGATAGGGGGTACGGATCTGCTCGGACGCCTTGATCCAGAAGGAGACGGAGTGAAAGAAACAGTCGCCATCGCCTTGGACCTTCACGCGGGGCACGGTCTTATCTTGTGGCTTCTGCACCGCCGTAGCGGATTCAGCGGAGCGAAACGCTTCATCCACCGACATCCGGCGGGGATTCAGCACCCGCACTTTGTCGAGAGCATGGTTGTTGATTTTGTACTGGAAGATCGGGTCTTCCCCCGCGTTCGTGAGGTAGTCATTGGGCGGCTTGCAGTACGCTTCCTTGATCTTCCCCCATTGCTCGGTGAGCGGCACGGCAAAGCCGTCTCCCCATTCGGTTACGTCGCTTCGCCACTCGACTTCCCAGACTTCGACATCACAAGAATGAAGCTGGGCAGCCATCGTGCCGTACAGACAAGCGGTGCCGAAGTCCTCCGTGATGTAGAAGCCCGGGCCCAGTTCGCCGCCCGACGAAGGGTCCCATTTGGAGTCGATTGGCTTCAGGCCGGCGGCC
The DNA here is from genome assembly GCA_025354525.1 of Acidobacteriota bacterium. Lineage (GTDB taxonomy): Bacteria > Acidobacteriota > Terriglobia > Bryobacterales > Bryobacteraceae. The sequence goes on along the minus strand of JANXMS010000524.1, from coordinate 17,891 downwards.
AGACTGTCGTGATGAATGGCGGCGGCCCCGTGGTAGCCCGCGTGTTCCCAGCCGTCTGCGACGCGGCGCGGCTGGGGAAGCTCTTCGATAATCGGGGGTAGCTCTTCGGCCGTCCGGACCTTGGCGACTTTGGGGCCTACAGCCGTCGTATTCCACGGCGGGCCGCCGTCGAGTTTTTGGGCGTCCGCCTTGCCGATGTCCCAGCCACGGAGGGCGAGCATGCAGAAGCCGCAAAACTCGGTGTGGGCGGGATTGTAGTTCATCAGGCAGGGGTAAGCCGGAACATGACGCCAAGCCTGGAAGCCGTCTTCCGGGTCGGCATGAGGGGTGAACAGCGTGTGGCCCAGTTCGTGCGCGAACAGGGAGTTCAGGTCATAGACGGCAGGGCAATCGCTGTCAGTGGGACCGGGGTTGACCTGTATAGCACCCAGGATGGTCGTCAAAGAGGCCCGCAGGTAAGTCTCGACGGCGACCCCACGGGCGGTGCCGGTCGTGCTCTTATGTTCGTAGTACACGTACAGGTCGCGGAGCCGGAACGGCCATCGGTTGTAGGCGTCCCGGATGAACTCGAGGATATGGAGCTTCTGTTTCTTGTCGATCGTCTTATTGAAGGGCGAAAACGATATCTTCGTGCAAAAGGCCTTATCGAAAGCGGGATTCAGAGAGAGGTAAACGTCCGAGTGCTTATGGGCTATCTTGTGAATCGTGGGCAGCGAAAGGGCGTCGGTGAGTGCGGTCGCCGCCTCCCCGAGTAAAGGCACGTTTCGGCTTTGGGCTTTGATGACCAAAGACTGGCCGCCAAGGGAACCGGCGACATCATCCGGCTTTCCGGCGCTGATGACGAGAGCCGCCGCGCGATAGACGGAGGCGTTGGTAATGCAGTGGAGGAGCGCTTCGTAGTCCTGGGCGTAGTCGGCCTTGAACGACGCCGACAGGGTAATCGGAAGGCCCCAGGGGACGATATCCTTGCCGCCGCTCGTGGGGTCGATGACCAGTCGGTCATCCGGCACGGGCGGGTAAGCAAAGAAGAAGAGGCCTCGGCCCCGTTCCGCCTTGCCCTTGCCGATCGCGGCGGCCGCGCCGCTGAGATCCTGCTGGCCGGGGAAGACCGCGCCGAAGTGGACCACGAACAGGCCAGCTTGGCCGCCGAGCGGGGACTTGCTGCGGTTCAGGGCCGCTTCGCCATCGGCGTAGGCCGTGATGGCCGGAAGCAGAATCGCCTTGTTGTACGAGATGCGAATGCGAGCGCTGCCTAAAAACTGACCCATGAACTTTAGCGAGTCAAATACGGAAGCGATGGTGGCGGTGGCCCCGTCGGAGTTTTGCGGAAACGCGGCGCGAACGAACTTGTCCATCGCGGCCCGGTCCTCCGCATTGACAAGTTCGAAGGCTTTGCGCCACTTGCCGACCACAGAGGTATTGACTTGGCCGCGCAGGGTTCTGATCCGCAGCTTCTCGGAGTCTTTCTTTAGCGAGGCCGCGTAATCCTCCATGCCATCGAGAACGGCCTGGCTGGCGAGTTCATCCCACGAGCGCAGTTTGAGGGCGAACGGGCTGGCTTGCTGCTCGTCCAGCGGAGCCATCACGTTGAGAATGTTCTTGTAATTCTGGTCGGTGGACGCGAAGATCTTCCGGAACGCGGTATCGAAAACCTTGGTGAGGGCAGTGGGATCGTTGGCCCCGAGATAAAGCCGGACCCGCGCCGGTCGGAGGCGTTTGTTGATTTCGCCGATGTCAATTGCCGGAAGCGTGGCCCCTTTCTTGAAGTACTGGAGCACATCGACGCGCCGCCAGATTTCGAATTCGCCCGTTACGGCGCTGGGGAGGCCAGCCACGATGGCGGCTTTCGAGAGGGTGTCGCCGTTTTGAGAATAATGGAAGTCTTCCGGATCCTCGGTATAGACGTACGCCCTGACGCGGTAGCAATCTCCGCCGATACGGGATGGCTGGAAGAGTACCCCGGAATAGCCCGCGTACTTACCAGCCGTCATCGCCTTCGAAAGCGCGGCCCAGGGCCGGGTACGCTGGAAGGCCTCGACAAGAAATGGGAAGTTGCCGGAACCATCCTGCGGGGGGAAGACGGGATCCGCGGCCTGGCCGCGTTTGCCCCCGAATTCAGCATGGCAGTTGGTCGAAACCGGGCTGAACTCATCGCCGTCATGACCGTAGCGCTCCATCGCCCAAGCGAGCCAGTCGCTGGTTTCGACGCCGTCTTTTTTGTCGAGCTTGGGGTCGTCCCAATCCCAAAGAAGGGAGGTGCCTTCGAGCGCCTTGGGGGCGTTGACCCCTTTGCCCGCCGAGGAACGGACCTTCAGCTTGGCCAGGAGGGGGAAGCGCGGACCGGCCCCCCACATGGCTTTGTAAGCCAGGAAGCCCGTGTCCAGCGCCCATTCCATTGGGTCCTGATAGAAGGTATTGCTTGTGAGCTCCAGCTCGATTTTGCCCGCTTTGACCGGCTTTTCGCCCGCCCCATCGTCATCGGTAAGTGCCTGGCTTTCGGTGCGCGGCGTGGGTTGCGCGGGGGCGATATTTTTCAGCCCACGCAGCAAAATCGCTTCCTCGCACAACTGTTCGAGGTTGGGCGTAGCCGGGGTCAGCAGACGGGCGGAGCCCCAAACAAGTTCGATCGATTCGACGATGACGTCGAGGAAGGTCCACGCGATATTGCGCTTTTCCACCGTGGGGCCTTCGATGGAGATTTTGAGTTTGTAGGGAGCGTCCTTCACCGTCAGCAGGGCGCTGATTTCGGCCCCGTCGTAGTCCATTTCCGCGGAGAGGCTGCTGGGGGGCAACACCTTCTGCCAGATCACGGCGTCCTTGCTGTTGAACAGGAATAGCTTGGCCTCGGTAATGAGTTGCGGATGGATAAACTTTAGCCCGATTTGCAGCGGCGGCTCGTCGGTGGGGTCGGCACCGGAAGCGTAGAAGAACCGACCGCCTCGGCCCCCGGCTACGACGAGTTTTTCGATGCCGCTTTGCGTGAAGTCGTAGGAGGTGGACTTTGCCGCGCCGGCCTTCGCGACGATCTCGGTCACCGCGCAATGGTCCTGCAGCGGGCAGGCGACCGGCTTCGTTGTCGACGCCGTAAGCTCCGTGGGCGCTTCGGCCAGTTTTTCCGCGTCGGAGAGTTCCGCTTCGACGGTGATCTCGTAGGGGGAACCGAGGGGAGTGGCGAAGGTCTTGCCGTCGGTGGTCAACCCTAGCCAGGCGAAGACCTCCGGAGGAACGGGCGAGCCTTCTTTGGGCCACGTTTCTTCGAATACGGACTTGCCGCCGCGATCGGTAATCTTCAACCAGACGCCGTCGACTTTCTTGTCCCCGGGGAAGGGTGCCAGCCGAATGCGGATGGTCTCGATCGAGGATGCGAAGTGGGACGGATTGCCGTCGATGGTGAACGCGTGCTTAGCTCGTATGCCCATGGGTGCTTATTGGAAGTGTTTCGCCAGATAGTTGCGCCAGTAGAATTCGGCCTTGTCCAGGCGCTCGGTAGGAGTAAGACTCTCGTCGGCGAAAGGGGGTATCGCCCAGGATTCGGTGCGGAAGAAGTCTTTCCCGAAGGCGACGCTGAAGAGGGCGAAGCGCCAGAAGTCCCAGGAGTGGGAGTAGCTGAGGGACCGGGCACATTCGAGTGCGGCGGCGACTTGGCTTTGTAACTCGTCGGGCGACAGGGTGGCTGCTTTCTTTGGCACTTCCCGACGCACGTACTGGCAGGTGCCAGTTAGGAATTCGTCTTGGAGCGCCTGCTCCATTGCCGCCATCTGCCCGGACCGAATGGTCATCATCGCCATCAATCGTCCCACACTTACTGGGGCGTTCGGCGGAGCCAGACGGAGAGTTCGATGTCGGCGTCGCGGATTTCTTTGGGTCGATCAAAGCGGTCGCTGATGCGGCGGACGCAGCGGATGGCGAGTTCGGCAGAGCGGCGTCCAAGAGGGGTGGGGCCGGCTTCGGTGACGACTTCGCGGAGGATGAGGTAGGCTCGCCAGCGTTCTTCCTGATCGTCCTTGAGCTTGCGTTCGAGGGTGGCTTGGCGGATGCGCTCGGGGGCGGTTAGGCGGGTGTCCTTGGCACCGTAGAAAAAGTGGGTTTGAAGCCCGCCCCAGAGTCGATCATTGAATAGAACGCGTTGGTCGTTATCGAATAGGAATTGGGCCAAAGCGAGCTTGGCTTCAAGGGCTTCGGTGCCCAGGGCGTCGGCCCGATAGGCTTCGCCGTAGAGGACGGCGAGGCGGCGCATACGGTTGGAGCGGTAGGAAACGTGGAGGGAATCGAAGATCTGAGCCGCTCCGTCGAACTGGTTTTCACGGGCTAGACGGACGGCAAGCGAGTAGCGAACGAGAGCTACTTGGGGTGCCTTCGGATACTGTTCGATGAAGGCGCGGAGCGCCTCAATGGGGGCTTCAGCGTCGAGCAGAAATCCGGCATCCCAGCCGGAGACGATACCCCAGTGGATGGATTGGTTCTCCACGTCTTCTCTAAAAGGACCACGAGAGTCTGGATCGCTTGCGGGCCTGGGGTCGAGCCACAGAGCATGGCGGAGTTGCTCGACCGGCTGATTGAGTTTCTGGTAAACGCCGCACAGGCCGTAAGCGGCAGCGGCCTTATGCGTGAGTGTTGATCGAGGGGAGCGGGAGAGCGCGAGCAGCGGACCTTCGGCAGCCGCGTACTGACGAGAGAGAAAGTGGGCCGAGGCGAGCATCCAAAGGAAGTCGGGCTCGCGTCGAATGGCGGCCGTCGCCGGAACGCGGGCAGCTAGGCGAAGGGCTGAGGGCGGATCCCCGGCGCTTAAGGCGGCGCGCATGCTGAGCAGGGCGAGAGCGTTAGCTCCTGTTTCGGACTGAAGCAGGCGGCTATGTTTTTCGAGGAGAGCTTTGATGCGGGCATAAGGCGGCGCGGGGCGCAATTGGCCAAGCCGGTCGATGGATGGATCGTGGTAGCGGATCTCCGCAGTGTTTGAGTTCGTAAGGAGGTAAATGGCGAAGGCGGCATGCGGGGCTGTGTCGAAGTAACTTTCGAGATCGGCGAGCAGCTTGGGGCCCCCGTCGAAATCGTAGGTCCTGCGGAGGGAGTTTTCGAGAGTTTCGCGGCTGAGGTTGGAATCGGGACGATTGAGTTCGTCCAGGTAGATCTTGCCGGCTGCGGTTTGTTCGCCCAACAGGAAGTGAGCATAGGCTAGCCAGCCGCGGGCTTCACTCCGATACGCGGGGCTTTGCGCGCGGCCGAGGAACGCTTGGAGCTTTTGTTTCGCGGCGGGGAAGGCGTCGGCGCGGAGGTCGATTTTGGCGTCAAGAAGGTCTACCTCTTCCCGTTCGAGCGGGGAGAGATTGGGCACCGCTCGGGCAGAGGCGAGAGACCTTTGGAGGGACTTGGAGTCCAGGGGAGAATTAGGCGTTGCGATCTGTTGATACGCGGCGCGGAGTTGAGCGAGGGCCGGAGCGCCAGGCGAGTCTTTCATGCCGGCATACGGGGTCAGAGCTTTGGGGGCGGGCGCTTTCGCGAAGTCGGACGCCTTCTTCGTAAACGGCATCCAAAAGTTGGCGTTGAGGTATTCGCGGAGGGAGCTGTCGAAGCCGCAAGCCCAGGCGAGGCCGAAGGTGACGAGGAGGGCGATCAGCAGGCGTTTCATGGACTCTCCTGAAGGGTGAAGGTAGCGAGCCGTGGCGTTACGGCGCGACCGAGATAGAGGCGGTGGCGACCGCAGTAGGGTGGCAGGGTGAAGGTGACTTCCAGCGGTCCAGTGAGACGGGCCGGCCCTCGTTCGGAAGGGACAAAGTAGTCAATCGCCACGCTGCTTCGAATCTGGAAGCGAGTCGACTGCGGGAAGAGCCGGGGCAAGTCTTCGAGGAAGAGGTCGACGCAGGAGACGGCGGCACACCTACCGTCGATGACCAGGAGTTGCACCGGTGCCGATGGGCTGTTCCCTGCCGTGGCTGCCCGCAAGACCTCGCCCGGGGGCATCGCGAGGGGTTCATAAGGCGTGGGCCAACGGAAGAAGATCACGCCAGCGCAGTAGCCGCCGAGCTGGCGGACTTGCTCGACGGCGGTGCGGATGGACTCGGGCGTTGCGAGAGTGAATTCGACAGCGGCTCCGGGGGCGAATTCCGTGTAGGCCACCGTCGTCTTGCGCTGCGCTTCATAGCGTAGAACGAGTTCACGGGCGGGGGTGTATGACGTGGAGGCCTTGAAGTCCGGGAGCAGCGCGAGTTTGATGGGTTCGGCGTCGCGGATGTTGATGTAGACCGGTGAGTCGGAGACAAAGCGCGCCCGGCCAAACGTCGAAATGCCAATGCGGAAGCGTCGGCCAAAGCGCTGGAAAATGGGGTTCCATTTCGCGGCGTTGACGCGGGCCGCGATGGCGGAGTCCGTGCGGTCCGTGTGCGGATTCTGCAGGTCGTAAAACTGGGGGACGAACTCGTCTACTTCCTGGATGACAGAGGCGATGGCGGTGGAGGGGCGGAACCAATCGAGCAGGGCCGTGATCGAAAGTTCGAGGCCGGGGGGAAGGTCGGCCTTCACTTGCCGGAGGAACGTCGCGTACTCAGGGAGAGAACGGGTGGGGCTGTCAATATCGAGTTGGATGCCGACCAGTGGAAAGCTGCGGCGGCGGGCTTCGAGTTGGAGCGCGCGGACTAGCTCGGCGAGCTTAGGAAGCGTCTCCTTCGGCGGCAAGCCAGAGTCGTCGTAGCGGAAGACGAGCCAATAAGCGCGGGCGGGCGGAGCTTCCTCCGGAAGGCCCCCGAAGACCATCCACTGCTTGTCGTAATTCTTCCGAAAGCCCCCGCTGTGGTGGTAGATGACATCAACCGGCGGACCGGCGGCGGCCTCACCGTTGTGCCACACCCAGAAGCCCATGTTCCAGGCGGATGGGAGCGGCCCCGGAGTCGGTTTGGAAGCACAACCGCCGACCAGAATCGCGATGGCCAGGAGCGGACCGAAGCGACCCATAAACGCTACCCGAAGAGCGGTTCAATCTCGCGGCTGACGATCATCTTTTGCGCCGCGAAGGGTTCGATGTAGTAGAAGTCGCGGCCAGACGGGGTGCCGGTGATCTTCTTCCGCCAGTCGATGCCCATGGCCGAGTAGATGGTGGTGGCGATGTCTTCCATGTAGATGGAACGCTTGGCACCCCAGCCGGCGTCGATGACTTTTGAGCCGTCCTCGTTCGTCTTGCCGATGATCTGTCCGCCCTTGACGCCGCCGCCGGCGAAGAGGCCGGAGAAGGCGTACTGGTAGTGGTCGCGGCCCTTCAGTCCGGTAGTGATAACACCTGGCGTGCGACCGAACTCGCCGGCGGAGATGACGAGCGTTTCTTCGAGGAGCGAGTGGCCATCGGGGCGCTTGCGGGTGGCGAGATCTTCGAGCAGGTTGGACAGCGCGGGGTCCAACTCGGCGCATTGCTTGTAAATGTTTTTGCGCTGATAGATGTCGGAATGGTGGTCCCATCCGTTGTGCTGCAGGAAGATGAAATGGGTGCCGGAGTCGGCTTCGACGAGGTTGCGGGCGATGAGGCAGGCGTCGCCGAGGGGGGTTGATCCGTAGCGGGTTTTTTCTTCCGCGGTGAGGCGGAAGAGGGGTGCCGTTCGGGGATCGACGAGGAGGCGGACGGCGGATTCGTAGTGGTCGTTGTAGTCGCGATAGGCCTTGGCTTGGAGCGAGCTATCGTTGCGCAAACGGGCATCGAAATCTTTGAGCAACGCCCAGCGGCGCTGGAACTCGGCCTTCTCGTCGGCGTTCTCGACGGCGTAGGCGGAGAGGCTGGTTTGGGTTTGAATATGGAACGGGGAGTGGAGCGCCGGGAGGAAGCCGGACTTGAGCAAACCGGCCTGATTCTGGGTGACGTTGAGGGCGACGTAGGAAGGGAGCGAGTCGGTGGGCCGACGGCGCTGCTGCCATTCCATGGCGACGACGGAGCCGACCGAAGGAATTTCTTTGTGCAGCGCGGGGTTGAGCGAATGGGCGGATTGAACGTAGTACTGGGCGCGACCGTGGACGCTGTCCCAGGCTTCGAGCGAACGGACGAGGGCTGCGCGGGGAAGCTGTTTTGCGAGTTGCGGGAACAGGCCCATGGGCCACTTCAGGCCGGGCTGCAGTTCGCGGACGTCGAAGTCGGGCGGGGTCCAGGGGCCCTGTTTCAGATCCCAGGTGTCGAGGTGGGAGGCACCACCATCGAGCATGACCCAGATGACGAAGCGGGCGGAGTTGCGAGGCTTCGAGGGCTGCGCGGCCCGGGCTTGCGTTTGGAGGAGAGGAGAAAAAGTATAGGCACCGACGGAGGTGGCACCGACGCGGAACATTTCGCGGCGGGTGAGGAAGTTGTCGAGGAGGTTGGGCATGGGAGGACTCTTAGTAGTGAAAGAGGAATTCGACTTTGTTGACGAGGAGCCATTGGAGGTCTTCATAGGCTTTGGCGTCTCCGCTGGCGACGACGGAGAGAGAGAGGCGGCGTTCCTCGGGGGCCGGGGCGCGAAGGAGGAAGCGGTGAAAGAGTTGGTCGATGCGCTGTTCGGGCGAGGATGGGGTGCTGAGGAGGGAGTGGAGAAAGCTGCCGGAGACCGAGCGGACCTGGTCGCGTACGAAGGGGCTGTTCAAGAGGAGAACGGCTTGGGTAACGTCGCCGTCGTTCGTTCTTTCGGAGTATTCGCGGTTGGTTTGCCCGAAGGAGTCGAGGAAGAAGTAGAGATCCTTGGCTCCGGGGAAGGGTTGTTTGAGGTCTTCGGGGGAGCGGAGTTCGGTTGCGTAATTGACGGTGATGTTGGTGCCGCGGATGGGGATTTTGGTTTGGAGGTTGGTGGCAAAGACGAGCGAATCGTGGAGTTGTTCGGCGGTGAGGCGACGGACGAAGCGGCGGGCGAAGTACTTAGCGTAGGCTTCCTTCCATTCGCCGGGGAAGCGGGAGGAGAGTTGATAGGCGCTGGATTTGGCGATCAAGCGGAAGAGGTGGCGGAGGTCGTGGTTGTGGGCGCGGAAGTCGGCGGCGAGGGCGTTGAGGAGTTCGGGGTTCGACGGTTGGAGGGTCCAGGGGGCGGGCGGGGGCTTGGCGGGGTCCTGACGGAGCAGGTCGAATTCCAGGGGCGGGTCGACGATGCCGACGCCCATCATTTCAGCCCAGAACATATTGACGGTGGAGCGGTCGAACTGGGGGTGGCTCGTGAGGATACGAGCGAATTCGGAACGGAGGGGCTTGGTGGGGGAGGGGGTGGCGCCGTTGAAGACGAAGGCGGGTTCGAGCTTGCCTTTGCCGTTGCGGGGGACGCGGACGACGGTGCGGGCGGAAGCGTCGTAGCCGGGGCCGTCGTCATCGATCGAGTATTCGTCACGGCTGGTATCGATTTCGACGCGGCGGAGAACGCGGGTGCCGCCGAAGAAGGCAGCGGTTTTCCAGAGTTCTTCGCGTTTGCGGGAGGCGAGGTAGAGGTTGATCTTTTCGAGGTGATTGGCCCCATCGTGGCAGGAGACGCAGGAGAGATCGACGCCCATGAATTGCTTGACCGAGGAGATGGCGAGTTCGTCGGAGGTATCTTCGTGGACGGTGTCTTCGCAGGTCAAGCCGATGACGACCCAACGGGCGACATAGCTGGCGGGGCCGTTGTACCAGTTGCTGGAGGCGTTGGCCGTGAGCATGTCGCGGACGATGTCGTTGTAGGGGCGGTTGAGGTGGATATTGTCGTAAATCCACTTATAGAAAAGGTTCTTGCCTTCGTTGCCGACGCGGTTGGCGGCGGTTTTGGCGAGGTCTCCGAACCAGTAAGTCCAACGGGCTTTGAAGGCGTGGGAGAGGGTGAGTTCATCGACAAGTTTGTCGCGCTTGGCGGGGTCGGGGGAGGCGACAAACTTTTCGAGGTCGAGAGAGCTGCCGATGCGGCCGGTGAGGTCGAGGTGGATACGGCGGAAGAACTCTTCGTCGGAGGCGAGGGGTGCGTGAGGGATGTGGTCGCGCTGCATGGCACCGAAGATGTGTTCGTCGATGAAGTTGCGACGGACGATGGGAATGGCGGGGCCGGCAGGGGCGGTGGCATCGCCACGGACCGAGGCCGTTAGGGCCGAGAGTTTTTGGCGCTGGGCGGAGTCGGGCAGACGGGGGTGGCCGTCGGGCAACTGCTGGGCGAAGGCGCTGAGAACGACGGAGTAGGCGAGAGCGAATCTGAGTAAGGGCATAGCAATTTTAGCGGCGAGTCCCGCCGCGTTGAGGATAATTGTATCGAATTAGTAAGTGGATCGTAGCCCGGACGGAAATCACGGTTTTTTCGAAACCCGAATCGGTGCATACTCCGGTTGGCCGGGTCAAAGGACGCGAACGGAGAGGTGGCGTTCACCGCCGAGCGAGCCAATTGTGGGGTGGAATTGACGGGACGTTTTTCGGGCCATGGACGCGCGATCACAGCGATACCGCGGCCGATGAGGTAGGGGCGTCGTTACTTCGTGGTGGGGGGTGAGGGTTGCTTCAGTTCGAGCGGGGGATAGTAATCGGTCGTCGATTTCTGGAATTTCTCCATCCATCGTTTGCCCGCGTCCGACGAGAAGCTCCAATCCTGCCGATGGTAATTCCAGCTTTCGGGATTGAGCTGCTGGGCGCGTTCAAACCACTTCTGAGCGAGGTCGGGCTGGCTCTTTTGGCGGAGCGCGACGGCGAGCTTGAAGGACGCTTCGGCCTCGGATTCGGCGGGGCTCCGTTCTTTCACCCGGCGCTGGTAGTCTTCGTCGGAGAGGACGAATTCGCTTCTGGGGCCCTTGGCGACCCAGTCGCGGAGGGCGGCAACGTAGGCGTCGCCCTGGGTCCGGATGACCTTGCCTCCGATCTTGAGTTCCTGGTTCTTAGGGGACGCGGTTTCGGCGGGACGGACGATACGGCCTTGTTCGTCGATCCAAATTCCGGCGGGTACGTTTGTCAGTTGGTAGGCGGAGCTGATGGTATGGGCGGTATCGATGAGCGTCGAGTAAGTGGCCTTGGCTTGGTCGTACCACTTGCCGGCGGCGGCTTCACCGCCCGTGTCTTGTGCGGTGGCGACGAGTTCAAAGCCTTGGGGTTTGAGTTCCTGATAAATGGTCTGCCAGCCTGGCAGATCGAGGCGGCACCCTCACCAGGAGGCCCAACTGAGAAGGAGGATTTTGCGACCGCGGAAGTCGGTGAGGCGAACGGGCTTGCCTTGGCGGTCGGCGATGGCGAAGTCCGGCGCGACGCGGGATTGGAGAAAGCTTGTGCGGAGCACGGGCATTTCGCCGAAGCTCCAGAGGCTGCCCTCGTGGACGAAGGCTTGACGAACTTTGCGGGCGAAGCCGGTGAGGTTGAGCGAGTTCCCGCGTTTGAGTTGCTTGGGCAGCGGGATGCAGATATCGGCCCGGCAGGCACCTTGCGGTTTGACCTCGAAGCCGTTGATCTGGGGCAGGGCCGAGGTGGGGATCCAGAGGTCGCCGTTCTCAATACGGCTGCCGGGCAACGTGGTTTCGCGATCTTCGTAGAGAATGTTGACGGTTGCCGTCGGCGCGGCCCAGAGGGTCGTGGTGGCCCAGAACATTGCTCGGCGGTTGATCATAACTTAATTGTATCGTTCGGGACATCGACGTCGAGGGCTCCAACCGCAGACCATCCACTTCTACGCGATACAGAACGTCGTAGCGGCGCGGGAGCGGCGGGACGAGAAGGTCGAGGACCTTGCGGGAGTCGGGTCCGCGGTCGAGGAGATCGCCGGTTTGAACGAGATGGGTTTTGCCGCCGATCCAACGGGATTTCTGGTCGATGGCGGCGACACCGGAGAAGGTGCTTTGTGCGAGGGCGAGTCGGAGCGAACGTAGGTTACGGACGTGCCTTACGGAACAGCCTCAATGCCTACAGCATAAAATGAGCGGGATGGACGCTAGTGATTTTCGACGGCTGGCTTTGAGTTTGGAAGGGGCCGAGGAGGGAGCGCATATGGGTGCGGCTGACTTCCGCGTGGGGGGGCGGATCTTTGCGACGTTGGCATCGGAGAAGGAGGGCTACGGGAACCTGATGTTGACGCCGGAGCAGCAGGGGGAGTTTGTGGGCGAAGCGTCTGATTTGTTCCTACCGATCCATGGCGGTTGGGGACGCATGGGGGCGACGCATATCGTGCTGGCGGCCGCGAGCGAAGAGGTTATATCTGGGGCCTTACGGGTGGCTTGGAAGCTACGGATGGAGCGCAATGCGGCGGCGAAGAAGAAGGTGAAGTAGGATGGACGGGATATGTACCTTCACGCTGTCGTTTCGTTTCTCTTGATCGGCTGCTTGCCCTTATTGGCCCAAGTCGTCGAGCAGGTACCGCCGATCAAGGCCAACTGTTGCTTGGCGACGGCGGCCCAGACGCTGGCGGATCAGTTGCAGGATTGGAACCAACTGGGCAGGTACGCAGGTGATAACGAGGCGGTCAAGGCGCGGGGGGCCGAGGCCGGACGGGTCGTTTTTATGGGCGATTCGATTACCGACGGTTGGAAGCTGGCGCTTTCGTTTCCGGGCAAGCCGTACGTGAATCGGGGGATCGGCGGGCAGACGACGCCGCAGATGCTCGTGCGGATGATGCCGGACTTGATTCGGCACAAGCCCGCGGCGATGGTGCTGTTGGCGGGGACAAACGACATCGCGCGGAACACGGGGCCGGTGACGATGCGGATGATTACCGACAACATTGAGGCGATGACCGAACTCGCGCAAGGGCACGGGATGAAGGTGGTGTTGTGTTCGGTAACGCCGGTGAGCGACTATACGCAACGCAAGCAGACGGAGCGGCGTCCGCCGGCGCAGGTGGTGGCCTTGAACGCGTGGCTGAAGGCCTATGCGGCCCAAGTGGGGGCTATTTACGCCGACTACTTCACGGCGTTGGCCGATGAAAAGGGGATGCTGCGGGACGGGCTCTCTGGCGACGGGCTGCACCCGAACGCGAAGGGCTATGAGTTGATGGTGCCAGTGGTGGAAGCGGCGATTGGCAAAGCGCTGGGCCGTTAATCACCGATGCGTTTGGCAACGGTGCGGCGGCCGCCTTGTTCGAGCGTCAGGCTGGTGGCCTTGCCGTCGGCGCCTCTCGTAAAGATAAGGCGGGCGTTAATCTTAAACTGGGCGAGGGTGTTTTCGTCGGTCGGGATGACTTCGACCTCTACTTGCCCCGTGGCTTGTGTGAGCATCCTGTGGCCATCTCGCCAGACGCGAAGAACGAAGTTGGGAGCGATCTCGTAACGGCCGGGCGGGGCGGGATGTTTTCGCCGAAGGACATCCGGGCGAGGGAGAATGCGATCTCCTGGGCCGCGCCCGTCTCCTGGTTGGCAAGGACAACGACGGTCACCTTGTCGTCTGGGAAGCGGGCGAGGAACGTGTTGAAGCCATTGATGCCGCCGCCGTGCGCTTGGATCCGGTGATCTTTCAATTCGTCAATCGTCAGCCCATACTCGTATTTGCTCTTGCCCGGCGTGGTCATCTTGGCGAAGGATTCTGCCGAGATGAGAGTTTCGGGTGCCCACTTCAGGAGGTCGTCGACGGTGGAATAGAGCGAGCCGGCGGCGTGGGGGAGGCTCATGTCGAGGAAGTCGGCGTTCTGGGTTCCGTTCGATTTGTCGCCGGAGGCGCGGCGTTTGAGGATGGTGGTGGGGGAGTCGTAGCCGGAGTCGGCCATGGCGAGCGGCGTGAATAGATTTTGGCGGAGATAGGTGGAATAGGGTTGGCCGGAGACTTTTTCGATGATCTCGCCGAGGAGGACATAGCCGGTGTGTTTCGGCTCGACTGAAACCGGAGGGGTATCGAGTTGAGGTAAGGACGGTCTGGGGGCTTCCCGGCGCTGTGTATTTTGCGGGTCAACCGTCTTGCAACCAAGTCGAGCGGCGCTCCGAAGGACTCGCCAAACGGCCATGGGCCCATTTTGCGGTCGAATCGTGCGGTCTCGGCTCTCGTCTCCGAAGCCAAGCAAGCCGACGGAGATCGGGTCGATAGTCCCCACTGCCTCCAAAATCCCCGCCCGCAGGGCGGAACCAATCCGTTAAGGCCAGCGGCAATCCTCATGATCACGTTGAACCAAGACAGGTGTTGTTGTAGGCGAATTTCTCGCCGGGCTTGAATTCGAGCGGCATGTCTTGGGTAAGTTTCACGATTTCGGAAGGCGTGCGAGCTTGGTGGGCATGTTTTGAGAAGAAGTCCCGCAGTCCGGTGTAGGACTTAATGCCGGAGGTGTGATTGAGCAGGTGATGGATGGTGATTTTGTCCCAAGTGGCGGGGGCGTCGGGGTAGTGGAGTTTGACGGGGTCGGAGAGCTTGAGCTTGTTTTGCTCGGCGAGTTGGAGGACGGCGACGGCGGTGAATTGTTTGGTGATAGAGCCCAGGCGGAACTTAGTTTCGGGGGAGTTGGGAATGTCCCATTCGGAGTTGGCGAGGCCGTAACCTTTGCGGAAAATGGGGTGGCCATCTTTGGCGACGAGGATACTCCCGCGGAAGAGGCCGTCGCGCGCCCAGCTTTGGACGTAAGTGTCGGCTTTGGTGGGGAAGTCCTGCGAAAGGGCGAGGGCGGCGAGAGAAGCGAGGAGCGGAATGCGCAGCATGTGAGGGGATACGCCTGGGGAGGCGCGTTTGTGTGGTTAGCGTGAGTCACTCGGACGTACCCGCGTAAAACGATTTATCGGTTTGAGTCTACGATAAATTGGCGGCTTCGCTGATAGTACTAGTGCTGGCGGGAACGTAGTTGGCGCTGTCGGTACTGAGCTTTGGCAAAGTAGTCGCGTCCTAGGGCAAGTTGTGAATATGTTTAGGCGGGTTTCCTAATGTGTTCGATTGGCACCCATGACAGCTTTCTATCAGAGGCTTAGGAGCGAAAACACTAAGTTACTGGGAGTCACGAAAACATCATGAAACGGATGCAAGACTTCATCCTGAAAATTCAGGGTATTTAGGATAACAAGGGCCAAGACTTGATCGAGTACGCGTTGATGGCAGGCTTCGCGGCCGTTGCCGCGGGATCGATTATGCCCGGCGTGTCAACCTCGATGAGTACGATGTTTTCGAAGGTTGCCAGCTCGGTGACTCGCGCTGCCGCGGCGTCCTAACCATCTTTAAACTCGTTGACCGCCGGGTGAGGCCGCTACGGGCCTGACCCGGAGTTGTTGTTTTTGGGGCCGTTTTCGGTGGCGGTTTGATCGAGTTGAGCGAAGGCTCGGCGGAGATTGGAAAGGGTGGCGCGGGCGGAGTGAAGGGCGTCGGGCGAGGGGTCGGCAAGTCGGAAGGGGCCGTATTTGTGGAGGCGGTGCAAGTTGGTCGCCGTCTTCTCCGCCGCCGGGATGACCATTGTGGCGAGGGTGTAGATGGCTTATTGGGCTTCGAGCAGGCGATCGGGGGAGGCATGCGGATGGAGGCGGAAGAGTGCTGCGTCGCAGAGTTGGACGGCGAGTTCAGCCGACGTGGCGGTTTCAAGCGGGGGCAGCCTTGAATCGTGGGGGCTTCGGACAAGAACGGTAACGTGTATTAGGGTAGGCTGAACGAGTAGCGGCTAGATGCCGGCGTACCAGGAGTAGGTACCGTCGGCGACTGACGAGCCGCGGCCTTTGCCGATCCCTTTCAGGCTATCGGTGACCGTGATGGTGGTCATGAACTTGATGCTTTTGTAGCCGAGTTGGCGAGGGACGCGGAGACGGAGTGGACCTCCGTGGCCGACGGGGAGGTCCACTCCGTTCATTCCGTAGGTGATGAGGGTTTGGGGATGCATCGCTTCGTCGAGGTCGAGGCTGTCCCAGCGACGGCGCTTGATGGGGATGGAGCCATAGACGACATACTTGGCTTGCGGGAGGACGCCGGCCAGGTTCAAGACATGGGAGAGCGGGACGCCATCCCATTGAGCGATGTAAGACCAACCTTCTTCGCAGGCTAACTGGGTGATCTGGCTTCTGGCGGGGAGTGCACGGAGATCGGCCAGCGAGTAGGTGGCCGGGCGGGCGACCATGCCTTGTAGAGAGAGCTTCCAGTCGGCGAAGCCGTTGGCTTGCTCGCGGGTGAAGATCTCGTCGGCGGGTGGCTTGCCGTTGGCGTAGGGAGATTTCGAGATCTTGCTCGTGGGGAACTCGCGGGCGAGCGAACTGCCGGTCAGCAGTCGCTGCGCGGCGTAGGTGAGGGATTCGCCGGGACCGTAGATGCCGCCGCTATCGGGAGGGATCAGGCCGTACTGATCCGCGAGACGGGCGGCGACGGCGACGCCAGCGGTTGCGGCTACGCCCGTCACGATGAGGTTACGGCGGGTCATCTTTGCCCCTTTCCGGTGATCATGGCTTGGACGCGGTTTTGAAAGCCGGCCCGATAGACCATGGTGACGTGGCCGATGACGAAGAGGACGAGCGCGAGGGTGACGAAGAAGTGAAGGGTGCGGGCCGATTGGAAGCCGCCGAGCCAATCGACGATGAAGGGGAACGCGCCGGTAAAGGCGGGCGACATGGCGAGGCCGGTCCAGATCATGGCGGGGAAGAGGACGAAGACGACGGTGAGATAGGTGGCGCGCTGGAGAGGGTTATAGGACGACGGATCGGGTGCGCTGGGGAGTAAGTTCTTGCGGAAGTGGCGACTGCGCCAGCCATAGCCGACGTAGAGCAGGCCGGTGGCCACCATGATCCAACCGGTTTGGAAGTGGAGATAGCGGCTCCAGCCGTTTTGGTCTTTCAGGACGAATCCGTAGCCGGTTTGGACGGAGCCTCGGGAGGCGGGGATGGGCAGGCTGAAGAGCGCGGGCATGAGGACGTTGCCGTCCTCGCCCCAATAGAAGCGCGGGTGGGAGATGACGATCTCGAGTCCGCTGACGAGGAGGGCGAAGAAGCAGAGCGTGGTGATCCAGTGCGTGATGCGGACCAGGCCAGCGTGACGGGGCATGCGCGTATCGTATCACTGCCCCATCGGATCGATGGAGCGGACGATGGTGACCGGACGGGGGGCGATGGCTTTGACGACGTCGGCGACGTCGAAGTGGCGGAGGACGCCGGGGAGGACCTGTTCGAAGACGCGACGATGAAGGGGCGTTTCGACGACGGACTGGAACGATTTGAGGAGGCCGTCGAGTTCGACAGAAGTGATGCGGGGGTCTAGCGCCGTGGCAAAAAGGACGGGGAGGCTAGCATGGCCGATGCCGATGGCGGTGACTTGCGGTGCGGCGAGAAGGTCGAGGCCGGCGGTGATGTCGCGCATTCTCATACCGAGCATGGAGCGGCCGAGGAGGAGGGCGGCGGCGACGTTGCGGCTATCGCCGAACCAGGGGTCGGGGCCGCGAGGGCCCTTTGGCGCGAGTTCGCCGCAGCCGCGGAGATCGATGGAGAGGACGCGGGTGCCAGCTTGGGCGAGCTTGTCGAGGCGGGCGGCGGAGGAGGATTTGCCGGCGCAGTCGGCGAGGAGGGCCGTTGGGCCGCCGGCTTTGTAGGTGTTTGGGATGGCGAGGACGGCGGGGATTTCGATGCCGGGCTCGCTTTCGTAGGTGAGCTTTTCAAGGCGGTAGGTGGGGCGGGACAGGACGCCGTAGCGGGCGACGATGGGCGGGCGGGAGGCGGGGGTGTAGGCGGTGAGTTCTCGCGCCTTGGCTAAGACTTGGGCGGGGGTTAGAGCGGGCCGGGGGATGAGGCGGGCGCGGTTCAGGGACAAAACGGTTTCGCCGCCGAAGGAGGTTTGGAGTTGGCCGGTAGGGGTGCTTTGGAGCTCTTCTTCGGTCGCGAGTTGGATGTCGGGTTCGATGCCATCGTCTTCGCGGTTGGCGAGCCAGCGGGAGAACCAGGCGTAGGCGGCGAGGCGGCGGGGTTTGGAGTAGCCGTGGCCGTCGTCGGCTTCGACCATGCTGAGCTTGTTGGCTTGGCCGAGTTGATCGTAGACACGGAGGGCTTCCGAGTAAGTGGCGCGGGCTCCGCCGATGGGGAAGAAGTCGCGGATGGCGGAGAGGATG